>JAFTDN010000031.1 GCA_017454165.1 Bacteroidales bacterium
CCTGGCCGGCGCGCAGCTGGCGTGGGGGCAGGCGGTGAGGATCTCCGGCGTCGTGACGGGCGCCGAGGACGGGATGCCCATGCCGGGCGTCTCGGTAGTTGTGAAGGGCACCACCACGGGTACGGCCACCGACATGGACGGTCGCTACACGCTGAGCGTGCCCGCCGACGCGCAGACGCTGGTGTTCAGCTACATCGGCTACGCCACGCAAGAGGTGGCCATCGCCGGGCGCACCGCCATCGACGTGGTGATGGAATCCGCCTCGGAGAGCATCGAGGAGGTGATGGTGGTGGCCTACGGCGTGGCCAAGAAGGAGTCGTTCACGGGCTCCGCCGAGAGCATCTCCGCCGAGAAGCTCGAGAAGCGCACCGTGGCCAACGTTACCAAGGCGCTCGATGGCATGGCCCCCGGCGTGATGTCCACCTCGGGCGGCGGCCAGCCTGGCGCCTCATCGAGCATCCAGATTCGCGGCTACAGCACCATCAACGCCGGCACATCGCCCCTGTACGTGGTGGACGGCATCCCCTACGATGGGGCCATGAACGCCATCAACCCCGCCGACATCGAGAGCATGACCATCCTGAAGGATGCCTCGGCGGGCGCGCTCTACGGCTCGCGTGCGGCCAACGGCGTAATCGTGATTACCACCAAGAAGGGTGCCAAGAAGGGCGGCGAGATGAAGGTGAACTTCAAGGGCAGCTGGGGCGTAGGCTCGCAGGCCATACCCAACTACGAGGTGCTCAACCAGCGCGAGTGGCTGGAGTACACCTTTGAGGCCTACCGCAACTCGGCCATCGCCAATCAGGGTGCCATGTCGGCTGAGGATGCTGGCAAGGCAGCTGTTACTGGTATGCTGGGGGCCAATATATTCGGTAAGAATGAGCAGTACAACCCCTTCAACTACGCAGCAGCTGACCTGTTCGACTACTCCACAGGCAAGATAAAGGCCGATGCGGTGTCGAAGTGGGAGGACAACTGGCTCAACGAGATCAAGGCCAAGGCCCCTTTCAGGCACGAGTACGTGCTGTCGGTTACCGGCGGTAGCGATATGGCCAAGTACATGGCCTCGGTTGGCTATCTGAATGAGGACGGTTTGCTGAAGACCACGAGCTTCGACCGTTTCTCGGCCCGATTGAATGTGGACACCGAGCCAAAGAAGTGGATGAAGTTTGGAGTGAATGCAGCCTTTTCGCGTACTACCAGCAACTATTTGGGCTCTACGGGCTCTTCGACATCGAATGTTTGGTATTCTGCTTTTGGAATGGCACCGCTATATCCCATTTATGTAAGGGATCCAAAGACTGGCGAGTTGATGCTCGATGCCCAGGGCAATAAGCAGTACGACTACGGCGAGAACCGCCCCAGCGGTGCCCAGAAGAACTTCAACAGCTACGGCACGCTGATGGATGATGCTAGTAGGTTACAGCGCGACAATCTATCGACCCGTGCGCACCTTGACTTCCTCGACCTCAAGGAGGGTGCGCTGAAGGGCCTCAAGGTGTCGTTCAGCCTGGGCGCCGACTATGTGCTGGGCAACGACATGATGTACTACAACCCCGAGCATGGAAACGCCAAAGACGTTAGCGGGCGTTTGTATAAGAGCTACGAGCGCACCCTGAGCTACACATTCAACCAGATGGTGTCGTACAGCCGCACCTTTGCCGATGTGCACCAGATCGATGTGCTGGCCTCGCATGAGTACTACAACTTTACCGACAACTACATGGAGGCTGGCAAGACCGGCTTCGCTTTTCCTGAGATATACGACTTGGCCATGGGCTCGCTCAACGAGTATATTACCTCCTATACTAGAGATTACCGTATTGAGTCATATCTAGGTCAGGTGAACTACAACTACAATGAGCGCTACTACCTGTCGGCATCGTTCCGCCGCGATGGCTCGTCGGTGTTCCACGAGAAGGGGCGCTACGGCAACTTCTGGTCGCTGGGCGCCAACTGGCGCGTGAGCAACGAGGCGTTCATGCAGGATCTGGATTGGCTCAACAACATGGCCGTGCGTGCATCGTATGGCACCGTGGGCAACGACTACGTATACTCTGGCTCGGCTCGGGACTTCTATCCCTACATGAGCCTGTACGACCTGGGCTGGACCAATGCAGGAAAGCCTGGTGCTATAGCCTCATCGCTGCCCAAGGAGGATTTGCATTGGGAGAGCAGCAACTCGCTCAACATCGGCCTCGACATGCGCATGTTCGACCGCCTCTCCGTCGGCATTGAGTGGTACCTGCGCAACACCAACGACATGCTGCTGTCGTACCCGCTGCCCGTGTCGTCGGGATTCCGCGAGACCATACGCAACATCGGCTCCATGAGCAGCCATGGCCTGGAGGTGAGCCTCGCCGGCGACATCCTCCGCACCGACGACCTGCGCTGGACGCTCACCCTGATGGGCTCCACCACCAATACGAAGATCAAAAAGCTGGCCAACAGCGATGAGTTCACCAGCGGCAACTTCATCTACAAGGTGGGCGAGGCCGCAAGGTCGTTCTACCTACCCACCGCCGCCGGCGTGGATCCCGCCACGGGCAAGCAGCTCTACTGGGTTTGGGATACCGATAACGATGGCAACATGGTGGGCGAGAAGTACCTAAGCTCCAATAAAACCAAGGCACAGGCCTGCAAGGAGATTCAGGGCAGCAGGCTGCCCAAGCTGTTCGGCTCCATACGTAACGATTTGTCGTTCAAGGGAATCGACCTAGCTATGCTCTGCACCTACTCCATCGGCGGCAAGGTGCTAGACTACAAGTACAACGACCTGATGAACCCGCTCTACCCGGGCAACGCCATCAGCACCCACACCAAGCGCAGCTGGAAAAAGCCTGGCGACATCACCGATGTCCCCGCTCCCATAGTGGGCTCGGGCGACCACATCGCGCACAGCGGCGAGCTGGTGAACGCTTCCTACTTCGCCATCAAGAGCATCTCCCTGGGCTACACCCTGCCCAGCAACATCGCCCAGACCATCAACATGAACACCGTGAGGGTTTCGCTCACCGCCGACAACATCTGCGTGTTCACCCACCTGAAGGGCATGGATCCGCAGTACAACTTCAGCGGCACCACCGACTACACCTACACGCCGGTTCGCACCCTCTCGCTTGGTGTTGATTTAACCTTCTAATTTTTGACAGCAATGGATAAAAAAGCATTTTTGTTTTGCATCATACTGGCGGGCTTAGGTTTTGCCTGCTCGGAGGATCTGAACACGGTGCCCACCACCGACGTTTCGGATGAGCTCATCCTGAAAGATGCGGAAGGGGCCGAAGTGGCCATGAACGGCATCTACAAGATCCTGTACACGCCCAACAGCACCGTTGTGGGAACAACGGGCAACGTGCAGCAATGCCACGGGTTTCCCACTGCGAACCTGATTGCCGATTTGATGGCCGAGGACTTCGTGCAGCACGAGAGCGGAAACGGCTGGTTCTTCTTTACCTACGATTACTCGTGGCGAACCAGCATGACCTCCAGTGCCCACGGCTACTTCCTGTGGAACATGTTCTACCATGTCATCTACAATGCCAACGCCATAATAGCCCGCGCCCCTCAAATGGAGGGCGAGCAGGCCGATATTGATAGGATTAAGGGGCAGGCCTTAGCGCTGAGGGCCTACAGCTACTACTACCTCACCCTGTTCTTCCAGCACACCTACGTGGGCAACGAACAGAAGCCGGGCGTACCGCTATACCTAGAGCCCAAGACCGAGTCGATAGGCCGTGGCACCATGCAGGGCGTGTACGACCAAATTCTGGCCGACCTCGACGAGGCCTCCAAGCTCATCCCCACGAGCTACAAGCAGCCCACGAAGATTCACATCGACTACTACCTAGTGAAGGCGTTCCAGGCCAAGGTGTTCCTCACCATGGAGCGCTGGGCCGAGGCCAGCGCCGCCGCCCAGGAGGCCCTCAAGCGTGAGGCCAGCATATCCAAGATGCTCACCACGAAGGACGACCTCACCAAGGGCTTCAACGATGTGAAGATGTCGGGCGTGATGTGGGGTGCCGAAATCATCGCAGATGACGCAGCTGCCTATGGGACATGGTTCTGCCACCTCGATGAGGCGGCCTACTATGGAAAATCATCGCGGAAATGCCTCGACAACGCGCTGTTCTGGCGTTTACCTAGCAACGATTATAGGCAGGGCTGGTGGGGCCCTTCAGCGCAGGATACGGCCAGCCATGTGCAGGTGAAGTATAAATGGAGGGATTTGGCCACATCGATGGGCGATCTGATATTCATGCGTGGCGAGGACATGCTGCTCACCGCCGCCGAGGCCGAGTGCCACCAGGGCAACTTCGCAAAGGCCCGCGAGCTGGTACAGGAGCTCATGTACATCAGAATGCCCAAGGAAACCGCCGATGCCATACTGGCCGCCCGCACCGATGCCTCCACCTACAATAGCGACACCCACGCCGCATCGGTTACGCTTATGGACGAAATCCTATTCCAGCGCCGCATAGAGCTGTGGGGCGAGACCGGTAGGCTGTTCGACATCAAGCGCCTGAAGCTGGGCTTTACGCGTGTGTACCTAGGCACGAACCATCCTAGTGTAGCGCAGCTCGGCGCGCACAATACTGGCCCGGGATCCAACGAGTTCATGTTCCTGATACCTCGGTACGAGTTTGATGGCAACACGGAGATGGATCTCGCTAAAGACCAGAACCCCTATTAATCATTAAAGTACAGGACAGATGAAAAGAGTAACATTCATTTTAGCATTCCTTGCCGCGCTGCTATTCGCAGCGTGCGAGCAGGAGGTGGAGAGACCAACATATAACGGAGAGGGTATTAGCGCCTCATGGATGTCGAGTGTGCAGTACGCTACTATTACTGCCGATGCCAACACCATTACCGTGGTGATGCAGCGCGGAGTGGTTGGCGGCGCTGTAGAGGTGCCCCTAACCTACGGTGGACTGAGCAGTGCATTAATCAATGCACCTAAGAGCATGTCGTTTGGAGCAGGAGAAAATGAAGCTTCTGTTCAGTTGCAGGTGAACGTTGCACAGCTGAACCCTGCTATCGCAAACAAAATATCGATTAGCATAGGAGGAAATGCTTCATCTACGTCTGCCTTTAAGACGATAACGCTTAACGTTCGCGTTGATCTGACCTACAAATCGATAGGCATGGGCAAGATTATGTGGGAATGGTGGCATGAGAAGGCAGAGTGGTTCGACACCGATATAGAGAAAGCCGATGGCTTTAATATCTTTAGGATTCCTTGCCCTATGAGGACTACTGATGGCGGAGAACCAATAAAGGATGATTATATGGATTTCGCAATCAGCCAAAAAGGGGCTGTCGAAGTTGAAGACTATTACTCGAAGCTTCCGGTGGTAGCTAGTGATATCGATAAGTATGGATATTGGGGCATACAGTTCGCTGCTGGTAGTAAAATAGTTAGCAGTGGTGTAGAATTTGCAGTAGAATCATGCTGGGGGACAACCGGCTATGGTGCTAGCTCATCAAAGGGGTCGGCGCTTCAATTGCAGTGGCCTGCATCGTTTACCCTTGAGGGGGTAGTCCCCGTTGCTGCCGACTCTGTGCGCATAGTGAAGATTAATCAGAAGATAGTGGATGGCAAGATGAAGGCGGACACCGTGCACCATACTCGCGATACGGTGTTTGCCTCCAAATCCATCACTCTCAAGGCACTCATCTATCCCGACACCGCAACTAGCACCGATGCAGGCTGGAAATCGCTCGATGCTACCATCGCTACGGTGGACGGCAATGGCAAGGTTACTGGCAAAGCCGAGGGCACGGCCCGCATTGTGGCCTACGACCCATCGGAGCCCAGCGTGGCCGACACCTGCTTTGTGCACGTGAAGAAGATTGCCGCCGAGAAGCTGAAGCTGAGCAAAAATAAGCTGTCCATTAAAGCGGGTAGGGGAGCCCAGCTCACTGCTTCTATACTTCCAGAAGATGCTACGAACAAAGGGGTAATTTGGTCGTCCTCATCGCCCAAGGTAACTTTCTTTGAGGAGCCAGAGGGCACCATACTGCTGATGGTTGCTGCCGATGCCACGAAGGACACCGTAACGGTGGTGGCCAAGTCTAAGGACAACGCCGAGCTCAGCGACACCTGCATGGTTTATGTGGCTGCTGCCGCCGCCCCTGTAACCCCCACCGTGGTTCCCGTAACGGGCGTAACCCTCAACGCCCCCACCAAGGAGCTCACCGTGGGCGAGAAGTTCACCCTCGTGGCCACGGTGGCCCCCGCCGAGGCCACCAACAAGAAGGTGTCCTGGGACAGCAACAACAAGCCCGTGGCCACCGTTGATGCCAACGGCGAGGTGACC
>JAFTDN010000032.1 GCA_017454165.1 Bacteroidales bacterium
AAGATTGATAAAATAAAACGGCTGCACGGCGAGCTTCCGCTCGAGGTGCAAGACCTAGAGGATGCCATCCAGGGGCTTGAAACCCGGATTCAGAACTACCATCAGGAGCTGGCCACCCTTGACACCCAGATAGCTGAGCGCAAGCAGGGCATCAAGGATGCCAATGGGCTCATTAAGAAATACGAGGAGCAGCAGAAAAATGTACGCAACAACCGGGAGTTCGACTCGATAACTAAAGAGATTGAATTCCAGGTGCTTGAGATAGAGCTCTGCGAGAAGCGCATCCGTGAGCATCTACAGCAGAAAGTCGATAAGGAGGCTGCGATAGAGCAGGCCAAGGCTCAGCTGGGCGAGAGCCAGGGCGATTTGCAGCTCAAGAAAACCGAGCTGGAGAACATCATAGCCGAAACACAGAAGGAAGAAGAGGAACTGCAGCAGCAGCTCGAAGCCTTCGAAAAGCTGATAGAGCCCCGCATACTTAGCGCGTACAAGCGCATCCGCAGTAACGCTCGCAACGGCCTTGCCGTGGTAACGGTGCAGCGCGATGCCTGCGGCGGCTGCTTCAACAAGATACCGCCCCAGAGGCAGCTCGACATCAAGCTGCGCAAGAAAATCATCGTCTGCGAGCACTGCGGACGCATCATGGTCGATGATGGCATCATGACCGCTTCTGCCCAAGGGGAGGAGTAGGGCAGCCTCTCAGTTCGCATGGCATGGGAAAGTAAAGCGGGGACGGGCTCCCCGCTTTTTGCCTTTCGGCCCCCTCTCATGCGTGGGGCCGATTAGCCGCGAGCATCGCTGCCTGGCTGCTAGGCCATGCTAAGCGGCAGTGGACTATGAAAAAAAATTGCCCAAAGCCTTGTTTGTTTCGAAAAAAAGCTGTACCTTTGTACTCATGAGAGAGCATCGCACATCGCAGCATCGCAGCATCGCAGCATCGCAGCATCGCAGCATCGCAGCATCGCAGCCTATACCTATGTACCTATAGGTATGGTTTCCATAGTTGCGCACAGCCATCTCATTCACAATGCGAACATCTTAAAGCCCACCATCTCGCTGCTACAGCCTGCGCGGGCACCCGCCGCATGGGGTTTGAACGGCCCCTGCCGAGTAATTCCAAGCACGGCAGGGGCACACGGGCATCTCGTGGCGCTGGGCGTGGTGGCGCAGAGCGCGGAGGTGTCCATCAATAGCTTGGGCCGCAAATCTCCCACAAGCGGTGGGCTGTGTGCTGCATGGTGCAGCAGCCCGAATGGGCACGGCGGGTACTCCCCAGTGCTCAAAGTGGGAAAAATGTTGAACAGGGAGACTGGACAAAACTCCTAAAAACAATCCAACGTCTCCACATCCCTTTTGAACGATGAAAAGGATAGTTTTGAAGAAAAAGAGCGAGAGCAAGAACAGCAAGCTGCCCCAGATGGAAACCCTCAGCAGCAAGCAGCTGATTGAGCTGACCGGCGGCAATATGACCCCGAGTCCCCGTGGTGGCTTTGCCGTGGGTGGTCGCCTGGGCCGCTAGAGCCGCTAAGGGCTGATGGCCCTCTCGCAAAATCTGCTCCCCGATGGGCTGGCTAGCCCATCGGGGAGTTTTTAGAGAGACATAGACAACCTGAACAATAATGAACAAACATCTGCCAACCTTTACGCTCTCCCTCGTCATGCTGCTGGGCGCATCCGCTACGGCCCAGGTGCGCGTGGAGGGCAGCCTCATCGACCGTCAAAGCGCCGAGGGCATCCCCTTCGCCACCGTGGTGCTGCGCAGCGCCGCCGACACCACCGCCGCCCCCGTGGGCACCATCACTGACCTGAATGGCCGCTACAGCCTGACCCTGCCCGCAGGGGAGTACCGCCTAGAGGCGAGCTGCTTGGGCTACATGCCCCTGCATGCCCTGCGCCAGGTGGACGGCGAACTGGTGCAGTGGGCCGACTCCCTGAGCCCCGATGCCCAGCAAATCGATGAGGTGCGAGTTACTGCTGGCTACGGGCGCACTGCCAACCGCAAGGCGTACACATTCAGCCCCGCCGAGGTGCGGCAGGCCCAGCAGGGGCACGACCTGCTGCAGCACCTACCCATGGTGATGGCCGACCCCAGCGGGGCCCTGCGCGGAACGGGCGGCAAGAGTGTGCTGCTGCTGGTGAACGGCAGCACGGCCACCGACAACGATGTGCGGATGCTGCCCCCGAAGACCATCAAGCGGGTGGACGTGTACGACATACCGCCCTCTCGGTATCAGGGCATGGCCGACTATGTGATCAATGTAATCACCACCGAGCTCGACAACGGCACAACGGGCGGCTTCAGCATCGACCACGCCCTGCTCACCACCTACGGCACCGACAGGGCCTACTTGAGCCTGGTGCGGAACCACCACAAGCTGAGCCTCGACTACGACCTCAGCCTGCACGATTTCAACAACTGCCCCAACAGCACCGAGCTCTCCTACACCCTGAACGGCATCGACCACAGCCAGACCCTCGCCAGCACCGAACGCTCCGCCCGCACCGAGCATAAACCCCGCCTGAAATACGCCTACGTGGATCTCGATCGGCGCATAGTGGAGCTGTCGCTCAAGCCCAACTTCGCGTCGCGTTCGAGCCGCCAGGCGGGCACTGGGAGCTACGAGCAGGACGATGGGGCCTACTCCGAAGCGCTGAAGCAGGCCAGCATCGACCAGGAGCGCACCATGAACCCCTCCGCCGACCTGTACTACTGGCGCAAGCTGGGCGAGGCCGATGAGCTGGCCCTCAACGTGGCCGCCGCCCACTTCGACACCGAGCGCGGGCACCGCGAGCACGAGCGGCGCACCAACGATGGGGCGACCATGTTCGCCGATACGTTCGACCTGCACAACACCAAAACATCGGTGATAGCCGAGCTGAGCTATGCCCGCACCTTGCGCTTTGGCCGCTGGGAGACGGGCTACCGGGCGCAGCAATCATGGCTCAACTCGTACTACAGCAATAGCTTTGGCCGCTCCCGCTACACCAATGCCCAGCTACAGCAGTATGTCCACACCGAGCTATCGGGGGCCACGGGCAAGTGGCTCTACTCGCTGAGCCTGGGCGCAACGCACATACGCTCTGCCCATAACGTGAGCTCGCAGGTGCAACATCAGCTGCTATTCGCTCCCCGGGCTGTGCTGGGCTACGGGCGTGTGCGCCTGATGTACCAATTCTTCCCCGAGCACCCCGATGTGGCCGATCTGAGCAACAACGCCACGTACCTGTCGCGGCACATCGTATCGCGCGGAAATCCCGACCTACAGAGCAACAACCTGCACTCGCTCCATGCCACGGTGAGCGTGGCCGAAAATCCCTACATCACCCTAGAGCTGGTCCCTCAGGGGGGATACGGCAAAAATACCATAGCGAAGCGATTCCGCGAGGTGAATGGCATGTACGAGCTGCAAGGCATCAACGCCCGCAGCGAGAGGATATCCGGCCTCGGCCTATGGAGCCTCGTGCGTCCCTTTGGTGACAATACGTTGGAAATTGATATATCGGCAGCTCCCCTCTACACGGAGATAGATTGGGACGGAGGAAGCGGCAGCATTTTTTCCATGGTCAATAGCCTAGGCATGAATTTGGATATAAAACAATTCACGCTGAAGTACTGGCTGTCGTTTTCGGAAACGGCACTGTCGTATGACGGCTACAAGAAATCTAACAATTACGATAGGGGTTTTAGCGAGCTAACGGCGCATTACCAGCTGGGGGGCTGGCGGTTCAGCGCGGGCCTGCTGTGGGCGGGCATGGCTCCAACCATCCGCACGGAGATGCTCAGCCCCACGCCAGTGCGCTACGTGAGCGAGCGCACTATGGGCAACGCCCGCAATATGCTCACCTTGGGCGTGGCCTACCACTTTGGGCGTGGCAAGGATTGGGAGTACGACCGTGCGCTGGAGAATAGCGATACTGCGGTGCCCAATCAGTAGCCAGGCAGGATTTACTCTATAAGTAGGTCGAGCTGCTCTTGGAGCTTGGCCAGCAGGGGGTTGCGGCTCACCATGTCCTTCAGCTTATCGCTGGAGGTGTATGCTCTGTGGGGATGTGCCCCCTGGCTGTGGGCCGCCAGCTCGAATTGGAACGAAAGCTGGGTGTTTCCCAGCGCCTGCTTGAGGTGGCTGAGCAGGGCCTGCGCCTCGGTCTTGAGCAGCTCTTGCTGCATGGGAGACTCCACCGGAATGCGCAGGGCAAACCCCTCTGTGGGCTCGGGCCTGATGGCCCCCATGAGCGAGTAGATGGAGGGACGGGCCGTCCGTATGCTGTTGGCATAGGCTTCCCATGCGGCCAAGAGTGCCTCGGCGGAGAAGTGGGCCGCTGGGCTTTGGGCTGTGGGGGATGGGGCACTGGGCTGCTCGGCGGGGCGCTCGGGCACTGCGGCGTGGCGGGCGGCCTTGATGGATATGGTGCGGGGAATGGCCGCCGTGGCGGGGGCCCCGAGAGGTGCTGGTGTGGGGGTAGGAGCATCCGCCCTAGCTGCCGGGAGAGGGGGGGCTAGGGGGTTGGCTTTTTTTTTTCGGACACTATGCTGCATAGCCGTATCAGCAGCAGTTCAACGTGTAGGCGCTGGTTTGGGCTTTGGCGGAAGTTCACATCGAACTGGTTGCATAGCGACAGGGCCTGCACCAGGAAATCGGGCGGGCACTTGGCGGCCATCTGCTTGTAGCGCTCGGCGAAGGCCGCACCCACCTCGAGCAGCTCCAGCGTTTGGGGGTCTCGGCCCACTAGGATGTTGCGCAGGTGCAGGCTCAGCCCCGTGATGAACTGCTGGGCATCAAAACCCTTGGCTAGCAGGCCATCGAGCAGGCGGAGGGCCTCGGCCATTTGTCCGTTCAGAAAGTGATCGGTGAGCTGGAAGTAGTGTTGGCGGTCGATTACGTTGAGGTGCTCGATGGTCTTGGCGTAGGTGATCTGGTTGTCGCTGAAGCTCACCACCTGATCGAATATCGACAGCGCGTCGCGCATGGCGCCATCGGCCTTCTGGGCGATGATGTTGAGGGCCTCGTCCTCGGCCTGAACCCCCTCTTGCTGGGCAATGTGCTGCAGGTACTGCACGGTATCATCGACCTTGATGCGGTTGAAGTCGAATATCTGGCATCGGGAGAGGATGGTGGGCAGGATTTTGTGCTTCTCGGTGGTGGCCATTATGAATATGGCGTGGGCCGGGGGCTCCTCCAGCGTTTTGAGGAATGCGTTGAAAGCGCTCTGCGAGAGCATGTGCACCTCATCGATAATGTACACGCTGTAGCGGCCTAGTTGCGGGGGGACGCGCACCATCTCGATGAGCTTGCGGATGCCATCGACGGAGTTGTTGGAGGCCGCATCGAGCTCGTGGATGTTGTAGGAGCGGCTGGCATTGAACGAGGTGCAGCTCTCGCACTGGTTGCAGGCCTCGAACTCATCGGTGAGGTGCTCGCAGTTGATGGTCTTGGCGAATATGCGGGCGCACGTAGTTTTGCCCACGCCCCTCGGGCCGCAGAAGAGGTAGGCCTGGGCCAGCTGCTTGCGCTGGATGGCGTTCTTCAGCGTGGTGGTTATGGAGGCTTGTCCCACCACGCTGCGGAACGTGTCGGGGCGGTACTTTCGTGCCGATACTACGAAGTTGTCCATGATGAATGATGTTGTTGCATAGCCACTTAGACTTACGATTTGGGCACACCCATCGTAAGGTGTAGCGCACCACAAATATAGCGATTATAGTGGAGAAATCTCCCCTGACGGTGCTAAATGGGGTGCAGTCTGGGCGTTTGTGGCTGTGCATTAGCGTAATGTGCGATTGGCGTGGCAATATCGGATGCGGTGCTGAATAAGTGGCGTAAAATGACTATATTTGCGCCTGCGTAATAATTTGACAGGATGTTTGTGATAAAGAAGGACATGCCGCTCGGGGCGCTCAACTCGTTTGGGGTGGAGGCCCGCTCAGCCTACTACGCTGAGGTCAATACCATAGATAAGATAAAATTTGCGGTGAACTTCGCCGCCTACAATCAGGTGCCCGTACTCGTGCTGGGGGGGGGGAGCAACACGCTGTTCACGCACGACCATGTAGGGCTCGTGCTGCGTCCCACCATCAGGGGGATAGCCGTAGCTGAGGACATGCCGCGGCACGTGGTGCTGCGTGTGGGGGCGGGGGTGCCATGGGATGGGCTGGTGGAGCACTGCGTGCAGCGGGGCCTCTACGGCCTGGAGAACCTCTCGGGCATACCTGGCGATGTGGGCGCAGCCCCAGTGCAGAACATCGGGGCCTACGGCGTGGAGGTGAAAGACTGTATAGCCAAGGTGGAGGCTTTCGACATGCAGCGCCGCGAGCTGCTGGAGCTCAGCGCGGAGGAGTGCCATTTTGGATACCGCGACAGCATATTCAAGCGCGAGCTGCGCGGCAAGACGGTGATTACTCACGTGAGCTTTAAGCTGCAGCGCACCGCCGATCTGTGTCTCGACTACGGCGATCTGCGCACCGCCGTGGAGGCACTGGGCGACCCCACGCTGGGCAATGTGCGCCAGGCGGTGCTTGGCATCCGCGCCCAGAAGCTGCCCGATCCCAAGGTGCTGGGCAATGCGGGGAGCTTCTTCAAGAACCCCGTGGTGCCGCCTGAGCGCTGCGGCGAGCTGAAGCGGCAGCATGGCGATATGCCCATGCATGAGCTACCCGATGGCGGAGCCAAGCTGTCCGCAGCCTGGCTCATCGACCAGTGCGGATGGAAGGGCAGGCGGGTGGGTGCCTGCGGGGTGCACGACCAGCAACCGCTGGTGTTGGTGAACCATGGCGGAGCCACTGGGGCCGAGCTGCTAGCCCTAGGGCGCGATGTGCAGCAATCGGTGCGCGAGCACTTCGGGATAGAGCTGGAGCTGGAGGTAAACGTGGCCTAGCCCGTGCCCCACGTGGGGCTTGCGATAGTTGTGCGCCTATGGCGCAGTTGAACCATGTAGCTATGCAAAATCGAACGGAATGACACGAAGACTAGCCCTAATCATGCTATTGCTGCTGGCGGCTGCGCCATTGGCGCAGGCACAGGGATTCACGGCCCTTGGCGACCAAGAGGCCGCCTACCGCAGCGCGATGGATCTGTATCAGAAAGAGCAATATGCCGCCGCGCAGCAGCTGTTCAGGCGTTTTGTGGACAGCCAATCCGATGAGGTGAACCACCTCAAGTCGAACGCCGAGTACTATGCCGCCATGTGCGCCATACTGCTCGACAACGACGATGCGGAGTACATCATCGGGCAGTTCATTAAGCGCTACCCCGAGAGCCAGAAGGTGAACTCGGCCTACTTCGCCATGGGCAAAATACAGTACCAAAACAAGCGCTACCGGGAGGCCATAAGCTGGCTCAGCCGCATAGCACCCAATGGGCTGGACAGGGAGCAGGATCTGGAGAAGGACTTCATGCTGGGCTACAGCCACTTCATGCGCAAGGATGCCGAGCAGGCCGTGAAGCATCTGTTCCGCGTGAAGGACAGCGAGAGCAAATTCGCCGCGCCCGCCACCTACTACTACTCGCACATAGCCTACCAGCAGAAAAACTACGCCACGGCCCTCAAGGGGTTCGATGCGCTGGAGCATCACGAGCTGTTTGCCCCCATCGCCCCGTTCTACATCAGCCAAATACGCTTCCTACAAGGCGACTACCAACGTGTAATCGACTACACCCCGCAGCTGGTGCGCTCCAGCAGCACCAAGCGTACCGCCGAGATGGCGCGGCTGGTGGGCGAGGCGTATTTCAGGCTGAAGCAGTACGACAGCGCATTGGTGTACTTCGACATGTACGCCGAGAAAACCCCGCAGCTCTCGCGCAACGACCACTACCTGATGGGCTACGCCCATTACCACACCCAGAGCTACACCCGCGCCGCTGCGCTGCTCGAGCGCGTACCCACCGATGACGACTCGCTGGCCCAGAGCGCCAACTACCACCTGGCCGACTGCTACCTGAAGCTGAACGAACCCGCCAAGGCCCGTCAGGCCTTCGCGCTGGCCGCAAGGAGTAGCTACGACCCTATAATACAGGAGGATGCGCTGTTCAACTTTGCCAAGCTCACCTACGAGCACCTCTACGCGCCGTTCAACGAGGCCATCGATGCGTTCAACCGCTACATAGCCCAATACCCCAACACCTCGCGTACCGATGAGGCCTACGGCTACCTCACCCTGGCCTACCTCAACACCCGCAACTACAAGCAGGCCGTGGAGGCCCTCGAACGCATACAGCAGAAGGATCCCACCATAAAAGCCGCCTACCAGCGGGCGGCATTTTTCAGGGCCATGGAACTGTTTCAGAACCAAAGCTTCGAGGAGGCCGCCCGGTTCTTCGACATCTCGCTGCGCTACTCCGAGTACAGCAACACCCTGGCCGCGCTGGCGCAGTACTGGCAGGCCGAATCGCGCTACAGGCTTGAGCAGTACCAACAGGCCGCCGAGGGCTACAGCAAATTCATACTCACCCCTGGGGCATTCACCCATCGCGAGTACAACGTGGCCCACTACAACCTGGGCTACAGCAACTTTAAGCTGAAGCGCTACGATGAGGCCATCGTGTGGTTCCGTAAGTTCACCTCGCTCAGCCGCGATGAGGCCACCGCCTTCGTGGGCGATGCCTACAACCGTATAGGCGATGCGCATTTTATACAGCGAAAGTATTGGCCCGCAATAGATTACTACGACAAGGCGGTAGAGATAGGCACCATGGATGCCGACTACGCCATGTTCCAGCGCGGGTTCTCGCTGGGGCTGGTGGATAGGCCCGAGAAGAAGGTGCAGGCCATGCAGAGCTTGGTGGCCAGCTTCCCCGAGTCGGGCTATGCCGATGATGCCATATTCGAGATGGCCGAGAGCCAGATGCTCATGGGGCAGCCCGAGCAGGCCCAGGCCAACTACCAGGCCATTGTGGATCGATACGCTGGTAGTAGCTACTACGTGAAATCGCTGGTGCAGCTCGGCCTTATATGCTACAACGCCGAGCAGCCCGAGCAGGCCATGGCCCTCTACAAAAGGGTAGTGGAAGAGTTCCCCAACACCCCCGAGGCCAAGAGCGCCCTGCTGGGCATACGCAACATCAGCGTCGACAATGGCGATGTGGACACCTACTTCCGCTACGCCTCCACGCTGGGCTCGCTGGGCAATGTGAGCTTAGCAGGGCGGGACTCGCTGTCATTTATAGCCGCTGAGAACCAATATCTTAGCGGCGATTGCGCACGTGCGCTCACCGTGCTCGATCAGTACGTGCAGAGCTTCCCCAACGGCACATTTAGCCTGAACGCGCACTACTATATAGGCGATTGCAGCCAAAAGCAGGGCAACGCCGACCGCGCCGTGGAGGCGTACCGACGCGTGGTGGCCAGCGGCAAGAATCTATTCACCGAGCAGGCCTACCTGCGGCTGGCCACGCTGTATGCCCAGCGGGGCGACCACCAGGCCAGCTACGCGGCCTACGATCAGCTCGAGTCCATCGCCGAGCAGCGGCAGAACCTGCTCGCAGCCCGGCTCGGCAAGCTGCGCAGCGCATCGCAGATGCAGCACCACGACGATGTGGTGGCCCTGGCTGGCGGGGTGCTAGCCTACGACAAGCTGGCCGCCGAGCTCGAACGCGAGGTGAGGCTGAAGCTGGCCCAATCGCTGATCGCCCTGCAGCGTACCGAGGCCGCGCTGGTGGAGCTATCGACCCTCAGCCGTACCCCGCAAACCGCCGAGGGGGCCGAGGCCAGCTACCTGCTGGCCAAGCTCTACCTTGACACCAACCGCCCCCAGAAGTCCGAGGCGCAGGTAATGGAATTTGCCGAGCACAACACGCCTCACCAGTACTGGCTGGCCAAGAGCTTCGTGCTGCTGGCCGACCTATACGCCAAGCAGGACAACTTCTTTCAGGCCAAGGCCACGCTGCAAAGCGTAATCGACGGCTACGCCGATGATGCCGATGGCATTAAGGACGAGGCCCGCGACAGGCTGCAGCTGCTGGTGTCGATGGAGGAGCAGCGGCAGACCGTAGTGCCCAGCCCCGACACCATAAGGATGAAAATGTCATTCTAAAGAATTGAACCGCAAATAGTTATGTTTAATCAACGCCATATAGCCACGTTGCTGACGCTAGCCGCCATGCTGCCCCAGCTCGGCGCCTCGGCTCAGACCGATGACCCTCAGCTCAAAAAAGAGGTGCATGTGGTGCGTCCCTACGACCCGACCATCCCCGATGCCCTCAAGATCAACCTGCAGCCGCAGATTGCCGATACCGCCCGGGCCAAGCCCACGTTTGCCTACTCCATAGCCCCGCGCCCGCTGCTCAGCCACTTCGACCCTAAGCCCATAGCGGCGGCCAGGATGGTGCCCGAGCCTCTGCCCGAGCTCAAGCGCTGGTACGTGCGGCTGGGCTTCGATACCCACATATCGCCGCTGCTCGAGCTCTACCATAGCGGCCCGCGCAGCAAGCAGTGGCAGTATGGCGGCTGGGCGCGGCACTACTCCTCGCTGGGCGGCCTGACGTTGCAGAACAGCGAGCGCGTGGAGGCCCGTAACACACAGTCGGAGGTGGCGCTATTCGGGAAGCACATCCGCAATAACAAGGTGCTGTCGGCCAATGCGTTTTACAGAAATAGGGGTTACCGATACTACGGCTACAACTACGCCGATACGCTGGCCACGGCCAGCACCGACCGACAGGCCCTGAACACATTCGGGGCCTCGGCAGAGTTCCGCACGGTGGACACCGACTCTTCGACCCTGCGTTACGCTGCGCAGCTGGGCTTCGAGCACATGGGCGATGTCTTTGGCATTGGCGAGAGCAAGCTCAGCTTCGAGGGTGGGCTCGATAAGTACCTGAGCCGGGAGCAGTTCGGCGGCGAGGTGGCCTTCGCCCGCTATGGCCGCAGCGACGCATCGCAGGCCAACACCATATTCAGCCTGTCGCCGTGGATCAACCTGTTGGGCCGACAGTGGCGCGTACAGGTGGGCTTCACCTTCACCCTCGATGCCAAACGGGGCAAAAGCTACAGGCACTTCTACCCCAAGGCCCACCTGTCGTACAACATAGTGGCGGGCTACCTTATCCCCTACATCGAGATAGATGGGCAGCTTGAGCCCGCGCCCTACTCGCAGCTGCTGGCCGAGAACCCATGGGTGCTGCCCGGCCTCGATGTGTGGAACGCCAGCCACAAGATGGTGCTGCGGGGCGGCCTGAAGGGCAAGTTCAGCGCCCGCGTGGCCTACAATGTGCTGGCATTGTACTCGATAGTGGACAGCATGCACTTCTATACCAACCTGAGCATCGATGCGGCCAACCCACAGGCCAACCGCTTCGGCGTGGTGTACGACAACGTGCGGCAGACCAAGCTCGTAGGGGAGCTCACAGTGGCCCCCATGAGCCGCCTCGACATATTGCTGCACGGCGAACTGCTGCGCTACGCCATGCGCGAGCTGGAGCATCCGTGGCATAGGCCCGCCTATAGGGCTTTTGCAACGGTGCGTTACAGCCTGCGCGATAAGATTATAGCCAACCTGCAGCTCGACCTGCAGGGCAAGCGCCATGTGGCCAACCCCAGCGGAGGCCAGTCGCTGATGCTCGAGGGCAATGTGTGCGCCAACCTAGGGCTGGAGTACATTTACAACCGCCGCGCCTCGGCCTTCCTGAACATCACCAACCTCACGGCCCACCGCAACCACTACTGGTACCTGTACCCCACCCACCGACTAGGGGTGCAGGCGGGAGTGAGCTATACGTTCTAGGGAGGCTTGCGTTGTGAGTGCGTTGGGGTTTAATATACGGTATTTTCGTGTAGTGCTGCTCGAAATGAGAAGGTGAGAAGCACGGATTTGGGGTCGAGTTGAAGAACAAGAGTTTGTATAGGGCATTTTCAAAAATACATAAACCATTGTATATCAAACAATAAAGTATTATGTTTGGCGTTATGAAGTAAGGCAAAAAAGATCCATGAGAGAAAATACAAGACGACAGGCAAGACGACATTGTTTGACAAGGAAGACACGGAACGCAAGCTCTCGGAGATGGGCGACCCGTTGGAGAGGTTGTCGAAAACGGTTGATTTCGAGATGTTCAGGCCGGAGCTTGAGGAGGCACTGCTGCCGAAGGAGCGTAAGAGCAACGCAGGGGCGAAGCGCTACGACGTGGTGATGATGTTCAAGCTGATGGTGCTGCAGCGTTACTACAACCTGAGCGACGAGCAGGCGGAGTTCCAGACAGTGGACCGCACGACGTTCCGCCGCTTCTTGGGCTTGGCCGATGGCGACCGGGTGCCCGATGCGAGGACGATATGGCTGTTCCGCGAGCGTCTGGCCAAGAGCGGCAAGGTGGACGACCTGTTCCAGAAGTTCGTCGACTACCTGAACGGCAAGGGCTTGATATTCAACGAAGGTCGCGTGGTTGACGCGAGC
>JAFTDN010000033.1 GCA_017454165.1 Bacteroidales bacterium
CTTGCACCTCTTTATGAGGTCAGGGAGCTTCGACATGCCATCGAGGATGGAGTAGTGCGAATGTACATGTAGGTGAACGAATTGGATCATGGTACGGCGTTTTTGTGCTATGCAACGGCAGCCCTTACGGCGCTGTGCCACAGCATCGATGCGCCTTGTGGAGGGTGCGGACTCCTTGTGTAAAGGTAGCTAAAAAAAACGATGCCCCAGCGGCGCGGGCGCATTTTTTCAATCGCCCCGCTAGGGATGCCCATGTTATGGCCCATTTTTGTATTTTTGCCCCAAAGATTTCCCATCATGAGCAAGCTCAATGTGCTGCTGCTGGGCTCGGGCGGGCGCGAGCACGCCTTGGCCTGGAAGCTGAGCCTATCCGACCGGCTCAACCGCCTGTTTGTGGCCCCGGGCAACCCCGGCACGGCCCGTATAGCTGAGAACCTGCCCCTGAACCCGCTCGACTTCGCCGCGCTGCGCGATGCCATCGTGCAGCACCGCATCGACATGGTGGTGGTGGGCCCCGAGGAGCCATTGGTGCGCGGGCTGCACGACTTTCTGCGAGCCGATGCCCAAACCCGTCACCTGATGGTGATTGGCCCCCGACAGCAGGCCTCCATGCTCGAAGGCAGCAAGGGTTTTGCTAAGGCGTTCATGCAGCGGCACGGCATCCCCACGGCCCGATATGGCACCTTTACGCCCGAAACGGCCCAGCAGGCCAGGGCCTTCATGCGCGACCTGCATCCCCCATTCGTGCTCAAGGCCGATGGACTGGCCGCTGGCAAGGGCGTAATCATTGAGCCTAGCTACGACCGAGCCTGCCTCGCGCTCGACACCCTGCTGGGGGGACAATTCGGGCAAGCCAGCCAGACGGTCGTCATAGAGGAGTTTATGCATGGCATCGAGCTCTCGGCCTTCGTGCTCACCGATGGTAGCGCATACCTTATGCTGCCCGAAGCCAAGGACTACAAACGCGTGGGCGATGCCGACACTGGCCCCAATACGGGCGGCATGGGGGCCGTATCGCCCGTGCCATTCGCAACGCCAGAGTTCATGGGAAAGGTGGAGCAACGCATAGTACGCCCCACCATTGAGGGGCTGCAAGCCGAGGGCATACCCTACACGGGCTTCCTGTTTGTTGGGCTTATGAATGTCGGCGGCGACCCATTCGTGGTGGAGTACAACGTGCGCATGGGCGACCCCGAAACCGAGGTGGTGATGCCCCGCATCAAGTCGGACCTGTTGCCCCTGCTCGAGCGCTGCGCTTGCGGCCAGCTGCATGATGCCCAGCTCGAGGTGGACGGGCAAACGGCCACCACCGTCATCTTGGTCTCGGAGGGCTACCCAGGTTCCTACCCCAAGGGACTGCCCATCAGCGGGGCCGAGCATGATGCCCCCGGCGCAATGCTGTTCCATGCGGGCACGGCGCTCAGCGCAGGGCAGCTCGTGACATCGGGCGGGCGCGTGATGGCCTGCACCGCGCTGGCCCCCACCCGCGAGGCCGCGCTGGCCCTGTCGTATGGGGCTGCCAGCCAGGTGCAGTTCCAGGGCAAGCGCTATCGCTCCGACATCGGGTTCGACCTCAACGCGCACTAGCCCGCCATGCTCAAGCTGTTTCGCACGGCCCGCCCTTTGGCCCTTATGCTCGTGGTGCTGGTGGCCTTTGCGCTGTGGGCGCAGTCGGGGCTGGCCATGATTCAGCATCCTCCTGCTGTAACTCCGCGCTTGGGGGCAATGCCTCTGTATACGCTGCTGCTGCGATTGATTCCCGATGTGGGTCTAGGGGCCCAGCTGCTCGCGCTCGTAATGCTGCTCGCGATTGCGCTATACGCGTTGCACGTCTACAACAAGCACATCATCATCAAGCAGCGCAGCGCGATGCCCGCGCTCATGCTGGTGCTGGTGGCCTCATCGATTGTCGATGTGCAGCGGCTCAGCCCCGCGTTGCTGGCTTCGATGCTGGAGCTGCGCGCCATCGATTGCCTTTTCGGCATATACTCCAGCAAGCACCCCGTTGATGGGGCTTTCCGCGCTGGTTTCGTGCTGGCCTTGGCCGTGCTCTTCTATGCGCCCGCTACACCCTTGGTGGTGCTGCTGTTTGTGGGCCTGCTGTTGCTGCGCCCCTTTGTGTGGCGCGAGTGGGTCGCCGCTCTGGTGGGCCTGCTAACGCCCGTGATGGGCTACATGCTAGTGCTATTCCTCAGCAATACCCCCATGTTGCAGGGGTGGGAGCTATTCGTGCGCTGCCTGCTGGAGCCCACGGTGCTCGTAGTGCCTTCTAGGCTTGGACTCTGGGGGGTGCTGGTGGGCTTTGGGCTACCTGCTTTGGTCGCCCTGTTGTACCTGCCTCGGCATGTGGATTCGCAGAAAATCGCGGTGCGCAAGGCCCACCTCCTCAACCTGTGGGTGCTGCTCATCATGGTGCTGGCGTTTGTCTTTGTGCCAGGGGCTGGCTGGGAGTTTGTGATCCTTGTGTCCATCCCGCTGTCGTTGTTGCTTTCCGACTTTTTTGTGAGCGCCCCGCCATCGCTGTGGACGCGGCTGCTGTTTGCGCTGCCGTTTGTGGGGCTGCTGGCGGTGCAGCTGATGCCTTGGTGGGGCTAATGCTCCCATGTCAGAGCTATCCTCAGCAGTAGCTGGGCTTGTTGTTGTGGCCATGTTGGCGGGGGGGGCGGCTTTCATGCGTTCGGCTGTATCCCCTTGGGGCGATGTGAAGTTGAGCATGCTCACGGAGTGCGCCTTGTTGAGGCTGAGGTTCCCTCGGCCCACCTGTGGCAGCTGGTGCTGCCATGGGGCATGGTAGCGCGTGCTGGGGCGGTAGGGTTCGGTGTGCGAGCAATCACGCCGTTGTGCAAGTAAACAAGGCGTTGCCTATCATCTGTTCTATATTGGTCTTGGTGCCAATAAAATCGAAGTCTTGGGGGAGGTCTGCACCATGCTGCACTCGCGGGTAGTTACAACTGCAGGGTCAGGCATTATCTGGCAAGGCTTGAAGCTCAATAATCAGCTATCTATTGTAGTTTAACAATGCCTGTTCTCGTTTTTATGACGTTCGACAATCGGGTTTTGCTGCCCCTCCGGGCGGGGCCGCTTGGGCGGCCAGTCCTGTAGCTGATTGGAGAGGGCGGAGGCCCCAGCTGTGGCCATGCCGCTCCCTGTTGGTGTAGCTCGCCGGCTCGGCTCCTCCTACGGGCTACGCCGACCGCCATGGGTGGGGGTAGGCGTGGCCCATGCATTAGGACGAGCCCCGCCAGCGGCGCGTAACGGGTTACGGCTGCAAAAGTAAGCATTAATTTCCATTTAGATCCCCCCCTATTTTAACAGTGTTTAACTATATAGTGCTTGATAATCAATGAGTTAAGGTTTTGCGGGTTTTGACAAGGGGGCATGCCC
>JAFTDN010000034.1 GCA_017454165.1 Bacteroidales bacterium
CGTTGATTTCGAACGATACGCCGTTGATGGCGGTGGTTTCAATTTCTTCCGTCCGGAAGATTCGTGAAAGGTTGTTTACTGTAATCATAATCAGTTGTGTATTAATTGTTTAACGTTGTTATAAAACCGTTAGCCCCACCAGGTTTATGGCTGCGTAGAGCTTGTTCTTCTTCAGAAAATTCCAAAAACTGTTCATGTGTGATATTTGTTACGAAATTATTCAGACTTCAGCACCATAGCGGGATTGGCGTTGGCGCTACGCCAGCTTTGTAGCGTTACGGCAATCAGCATTATTGCACCCACCGCGAGCAGGGCCAAGGCGAACAGCCATGGGGCTATGGTGGTTTGGTAGGCGAATCCCTTGCGCCAGAAGTTCATGAGCATGTAGCTCGGCACGGACGCAATGGCAAATGATATGGCGGTGAGTATCAGATATTTGGTGTTGATGCTGCGCAGTATGCTGCCGATGGTGGCGCCATGTACACGCTTGATGGCTATTTGCTTGCGTATGAGCTGCATCTCGAAGAACACCAAGCCCAGTATGCCAATGATTGAGATGAGCAGCGATGTGGCCGAGGCTATATCGATGAGCCGTCCCAGCTTGGCCTCCTTCTCGTAGAGCTGTTTTATGTTTTCGTCGAGTGGCTCCACGTCTATCATAGTGGGCGACTGCATGGGGTAGAACTCGCACACCGTTTGGCGGATGAAGTCCATCAGTTCGGCTATTGGCCCTGCCGACACCTTAATGTAGGCTATATCGGGCAGCATGTATGGGGTGGCGTAGAGCCCAAAGGGCGATATGGCATTGTGCAACGACTTGTAGTTGAAGTCTTTGATTACGCCAACCACCTTGCCGTAGTTGCTAAGCATTGAGCCTATGCGTAGTTCGGGATTGGCCTTGGCGAACGACTCGTTGATGAGGATGCAATGCACGGTGTCTTTGTAGTCCGACTCCTCAAAGTCGCGTCCGTCGAGCAGCTCAAGGCCAAAAAAGTCCACAAAGTTCTTGCTCACGGGCAGCACCTCAATAGTCGCGAAATCCTCCATGTTGGTGGGGTTCTCAGAGGTTGAGAACATCCAGGTCATCTTCTGTGGCTGTAGCAGCTTCGAGAACGAGTAGGTGATGTCCAATACGCGAGGGTTTTGGAGCAGCTTGCTGTTCAGTAGGTCCTGTTTCAGTGAGCCGCAGCGCACCTGCAACACGCCCTCCGAGGCAAAGCCCATGTCGTGGTGCTGCATGTAGCGTATTTGCTTGCTCATGAACAAGCCCATCATTATGAATATCAATGATATAACCAATTGTAGGGTGAGCAGCGCATTGCGTAGTCCTTTTCCCTTAACGCTCATGGCAAATGAGCCTTTGAGCACCAGCGCGGCGGGTTGCGCGGTGGAGTAGAGGGCAGGGGCTATGCCAGCCACCACGGCAACGGCCATGGCCAATCCGAGTGTGCACAGCAGCAGGCCAATGTTGTCGGCAATGCGCAGGCTGCCGTTGATGAACGAGGCCACCAGCGTGCCCGACACTAGATGTATCAAGCATACAGCCAAGCCCATGGCCATTGCGGCAATCAGAGCCTTGCCAGCCAGCTGTCGTGCAATGAGTTGCGCCCGCGTTGAGCCCAACACCTTGCGCGTGTTGATGTTGCGGATGTGGAACGGAATCTCGGCAAACGAGAAGTTCACAAAGTTGATGAGCGCAATGCCCAGCACCAGCAGCGCAATGGTGAGCAGCGTGCGCGTTATGGTGCGGTTGCCCATTAGCATGGTGGGAATTACATCGCGGGCAAAGTAGGCTTCGTGCAGCGGCATCACGCGCAGGGGAGCCATGCTGCGTTTCTCCTCAATCTTATCATCGGATATGCCGAATAGCTGGCCGAGGATGAATCTCTGCACAACGTCCACCGTGTGGTCGGCCATTGAAGCGTCGCGTAGCCTGATGTATGGGATGTTGTCGAAGTTGCCTATATGGTCCATCCCCTTGTCGCCGATGTTTTTGAATACGCAGTTATGGAACGAGCAGTTCTCTGGTAAGTCCTCAAAAACGCCGCAAATGCGGTATTCTTCGCCATCGGGGGTGGTGACGGTTTGCCCCACGGGGCTTGCATCGCCAAACAGCAGCTTGGCCTTCGACTTGGCGATGATTGCATCGCTTGGGGTGCGGAACTGCGAGCCATCGCCCTCGGCCCACACAATGGGCATGATGTCGAGCAAGGCCGAGTCTATGCCAATGCACTCCATCTTCACTATTGCGTCGGGGGCATCCTTGGTGGCGAAGCCGACATAGTTGTCGCCGCTTTTGAAACCGTCGCTGAGAGCATTGCTTCCGAAAGCATCCATGCTTCCAATCGCCTCGATGTTTGGGTCCAACGTGCGGATGGCCTCAATGATGGGGCGCGAGAATATGGGCATATATACGCCCTTTTTCATCAGGTCGTTCTCGAGGCGGAATGTGCGCTCGTGGTGGGGGATGCACTTGTCGTAGCCGTAGTCGTAGCGTACCTGCACCATCAGCACGGCGAACACCGTTAGCGCAAGTCCCATCCCAATGAGGTTGATGAGCGTAGAAATGCCTGTTTTTCTGAAAAACTTCATGGCTGAAAAGTATGTGTAATATATGTTACGAAATTATTCTGTCTTTAGCGTTTTTGCGGGGTCGGCCTTGGTTGTGTGCATATACTGTATGTGTACCACCAACGCGCAAATGATGGCCACGGTGAGCATAGCAATTGTGGCAGCCGTGCAGATGTAGAAGCCGCTCACGCGCTCGGCAAAGCGTTGCAGATAGATGTTGGCAATGAACCAGCCCAGCGGTATGGCCACCACAAAGCTTATGAACAGCTTGAGCAGGTAGTATTTCAGCCCCTCGCGCCTGATTTGCTCAGTGTTGGCTCCAAACACGCGTTTCAGGGCTATTTCGGTCTTTTTATACTGCACATCCATAAGCACCTGCCCCCAAACGCCCATCATTGAGAGCAGCATGGCCAGCATCGAGAATAGCCACACGGCAAGGCGCAGCCGTTCCTCGCCGCTGTAGAGGTTCTTGCCTATGGCATCGTAGAACTGCACCTCAAAGGGTAGGGTGGGGTCGATTTTTTTCAGCGTGCGCTGTATTTTCTCCACGGCCTCCAGGCGGTTTGCGCCCTCGTTTAGGCGTATGTAGGCGTAGGGCAGCACCCATTGTTGCTGCGTGGGTATGGCCACGAACGCTACTGGCGTGTTGGCCTTGCGCAACGAGGTGATGTTTATTGAGTTAACAAATCCAACCACGGGCGAAGCGTCGCCAAAAGAGGGGTAGGTTTTGAACTCGGCGCCGTATTCCTTCAGGTTATGGGTGAACAGCAATGAACCAAGGTCGGTTTCGGTGAATGCTCGTCCATCAATTACTTGCAAACCAAGCACCTGCGGCAGGTTGTAGGTGCAGTACATCATGCTGATATACACCTGCTTATCGTCGAATGTGGCACCGTTGGTGGCGTAGGAGTCGGCACCGCCAATGAGCTCCATGGCAAAGGCAACATCATCTATTTCAGGCAGTTGTTTCAGTTCTTCGCGCAGGCGGTTGGAGTTGTTGCGGCTGTTGTCGCCGCCAATTTGCACCACGGCCAGGTTGTTCTTGTCGTAGCCGCAGGGATACTCCTGCATAAACTTGCTCTGTTTCTGCACAAACAGCACAAATATGAGCAGCGCTGTGGAGATTACGAACTGTATGCCCACCAAAACGGAGCGGAGCTTGCGTCCAGAGGCCGACAGACCGAATTTGCCCCGCAGGATAAGGGCTGGCTGGCCTTGGGTTGAGTAGATGCTCGGCCAAATGCCCGCAATGAAGCCCGTGCCAATTGCGGCTGCGCCAATCAGCAGCAGCAGCGTCCAGTGCTTGCTCAGCGCAAAGGTTTGCATCAGCACGTTGTGCGCCTGTAGGCTCTGCGAGGCGGGTTTTAGCAGCAGGGCGGCCAGCGCAAAGGCGCATAGGCACCAAGCCACGGCTTCGGCCACCACCAGCAGGCGCAGGCGTAGGGTCGATGAGCCTAAGATTTTCTGTAGGTTGATGTTGCGGATGCGCAGCGGGGTGAGCGCCACGTAGAAATTGGTGAAGTTGATTAGCCCAATGGCCAGCGTGAGTATGGCAATGGCAATGAGCAGCCACAGCTGCGAGCGGCTGCCGCTCTTGTAGATGTTGCCCTCGTTGCGGAAGTAAATCTCGGTGAGCGGCACCAGCTCAATGGGGCTGAGCCAGCCCTCGTAAGGTTTAAAGTCGAAACGACCGTTGAATTCGTCGGCCACCGCCTGCGCGTTGTTGGCATCGTGCAGCAGCACGTAGCAGATGTAGTTGGCCGAGCCGTAGGTGCCTTTGGCAAGGTCGCCCTGGGCGCAGTAGATGTCGTTGCCCAATTGTGTGTTCGACGGAAAATCCTCGTAAACGCCCGCGATGGTTACCTCTTCGTTCTGTCCCGCATCTTTTTTGTCGAGCTTTAGCAGCTTGCCCTTTGCGGGTTCGTTGTGGAAAAGCATCTCGGCCAGCGAGCGGGGTATAATCGCATTGCCAAACTGCTCCAGCGCGTGGCTATCGCCCTCAATCATCTGCAGGCCAAACACATCGATGAAACGCTCCGAGGCGTATATCAGCGTTCGCTTAAAGCCCACTGGGCTGCCCTGCTCGCTGCTGCTGGCCGAGCAGTAGGTTTCGCCGTAGAATGGCATCACGGTGCAGCCCGCCTCAATGCTGGCCGATGCGGCTATGATGTCGTCGGCAAAGCCCCTTGGCAGGATGTTGCGGAACAGCGATTCGTCAGCCGATTTGTCGGCGCGGAACACGCGCTGCGCCGTGGGGTGGCAGCGGTCGAACGACAGCTCGTAGTCGGTCTGCAGCGAAATGAGCGAGAACGCCGCATAGGCCGCCACCAAGCCCACAAAGTTGAGCAGTACCGTTGCGGGGTAACGCCTGATTAGTGTTGATAAATTTCTGAGTATCATTGTTTTGTGTTTATTTCAGTACGAGCACATCGTTTTCGCCAAAGTTGTCGTAGCTCGACACTATCACCCGCTCGCCGGGCTGTATCCCCTCGATTACCTCGTAGTGCTGCGGGTTCTGGCGGCCTATGCGTATCTCGCGCTTCACGGCGCGTTGGCCGTTGGCCTCCACCACGTAGATCCAGCGTCCACCCGTTTTTTGGTAGAAGCTGCCGCGTGGTATGATTATGGCCTCCTCGGGTTGCCCCAGCTGCAGGTTGAGGTGGTAGGTTTGGCCGTTGCGGATGTTATCGGGGCGTTCGCCCATGAGCTTGAAGTCGGCCTTGAACTTGCCCGAGCGCACCTCGGGGTACACCTTGCGCAGCTGCGCCTCAAAGGCGTTGCCCTGCCGCTCAATGGAGGCCATGAGACCGGGCTGCACCTTGTCTATGTAGTGTTCATCTATCTGAGCCTCAATTTTATAGTTCTCCATGTTGCTGATCGGGCCAATTTTGGTGCCAGCGGCAATGCTCTCGCCCAATACGGCATCGAGCAGCCCCAACTGCCCGTCTATTGGGGCTTTTATGGTGAGGTTGTCCTTGCGGCGGCGAATCATGGCCATGTTGAGCTGCATGTTGTCGAGGCTTTCGCGCATACGCTCCACCTGGGCGCGGCGGTATAGGCTGTCCTGTATCTCTTTCTCGCGCACTAGGGCGAGCTTTTCCATGGCCAGGTCGTAGTCCTCCTTGGCGCGGAGGTACTCCTCGCGGGCAATCAGCTGCTCGTCGTACAGTGCTTTCTGCTGTTTATAGGTACGCTCCAATCGGCGCACGTTCACCTGTAGTTCGGCGCGGCTTTGCCGCACCTGTAGGCGGTCCTGCTCCATCTGTATCTGCGTGTTGCGCAGCAGGTTCTCCTTCTCGGCCAGCTCGGCCTCGGAGTTCAGTATTTGCAGCTCCAGGTTGTCGTTCGACAGGCGCAGCAGTTCGTCGCCCTTGCGCACCTGTGCGCCCTCTTCCACCAATATTTCCTGCACCACGCCGCCCTCAATTGGGCTAATTTGGATGGTAACCAACGGCATCACCTGCCCGCTGAGGCGGATGTAGTCGTTGAACTCGCCGCGCTGCGCGTCGGCTATGCTAAGGCTGCTGGCATCGACATTGAGCACGCTCGAGTTGTCGCGTAGCACCAGCCAGCCAATGAATACAGCGAGGGCTGCTCCGCCCCAGTAGGGCAGGGCTTTCTTGGTAAAGGCGGTTCGCCAGCCTGTTTTTTTCTCTATTATGCGGTCCATGATGAATAAGTTGTTTTTCTACTGGTTGATGTATTCTTCGCCGCCGTAGTAGCGCACCACGGCGTGCTTTATTAGCAGCTTGAATAGGGCGCTGGTGGCATCGGCCTGCGCCTTTAGATAGCTGTTGCTGGCCGTTTGGAACTCGATGGGCGATATTAGCCCCTGCTGAAGCCGTTTCAGGTTGAGCGCGTAGGTCTGGTTCTGCACCTCGGCTCTGCGCTGAGCCTGCTGTAGGGCCAGGGCGGCATCGTCGCGGTCGTGCATGGCGCGACGCACTTCGCTCTCCACGTCGCGGCGCTTTTGGTCCAACTCGGCGTTGGCCACCGTTAGGGCGTTGCGTTTGCGAGCCACGTTCGATTGCCGCTGCATACGTCCCCAGATGGGAATTGAGAGCGCCAGCTGCACGTACTCGCCGCTGTTGTTCTTGAGCTGGTTTGCGAATGGGGCGGTTTGTATGCCCTGATAGCTGAAGTAGTTGGTGCTCCAGCCGGCGTAGAGCCCCACCTTGGGCAGACGCTGCCAGCGGGCGGTGGAGAGCTCGCGCTGAGCCCTGTCCACCGACAGGCTGGCGCGTTGCAGCGCGGGATTGTGCTCCATGGCAAAGTCGAGCACGCCCTCGGAGCTGGTGGCCGCAGGGGGAGCGGGCAGCGTGGTGTCGATGGCCAGTGGCTGGTCGAGCGGCCACAGCATCAGGTCCGATAGCACCATCAGCTGGTCGGCGTGCATGTGCTGCATGTTGAGCAGGTCGTAGCGGCGGTCGGCCAGGTCGGCCTCCATCTGTAGCACATCGGCGTGGCCCTTTTGGCCTAGCTGTTCCTGCCGTTGGGCCACCTTGAGAGCGGCCTCGGCGTTGCCCACCTGCTCGGTATAGATGCTGAGCAATGTGTTGTAGTACAGTACATTATAGTAAGCCTCCATCACGGCCAGGCAGACATTGGCCTCGGCCTGCTGCTGCTCCGACTGAGCCATGAGCACGCCCATGCGGGCGATGCGCATATTGTTCACCGCGCTAAAGCCGTTGAACAGGTCGATGCCCGCGCTGATCTCGTAGCCGTTGTGGAACGATGTGGTGTTGAAGTAGGTGTTGGTTTGCGGGTCGATGCTGCGCCCGAAGTTGTAGTAGGCCGATGTACCAGCATTTACAACGGGGGTAAAGGCAGCGAGAATGGCCTCGCGGCGGTTGATACGGGCGTTGTCGGCCTCGGCGCGTTTTATGCGCAGCTGCGCGGTGCGCTCCATGGCGTGCTCCATGCACTGCTTGAGCGAGAGCGGCGCGGTGGCCTCGGGCTGCGCCTGCATGGGCATGGCGGGCGCGGCGGCAAGGGTGATGGCTATGAGCGTTTTGAATTTCATGGGCTGTGTTGCGTTGGTACCAGCCCATACACCACTCCTGTGCCAAATTTTTTAAAGTGCTTATTTATATCTTGTTACACAAAATGTAAAGTGTAAGAAAAGTGTAAATAGTGTAAAGGGTGTAAAGCGAGGGTTTACAGGTTTACGCTTTAGATAATACCCGCCGTTTTCCTCTTGTATTCTACCAATGCGCTTTTCATCTCTGCGCTTCCCAAAGGATGTAATGTCTACCTAAACCTCAGCTCGAACTCCGTCAGCATGGTGTCGCTGCGCACCAGCTCTATGCTGCCGTTGTGCTGCCGCATGATTTGGCGCGATATGCTCAGCCCGATGCCCGAACCCTCGCGTGTGGTGGTGTAGAACGGGATGAATATCTGCTCCTGGGCCTCTGGCGGTATGGGCGCACCATCGTTGGACACGCCGACGATTACCTCGTCGTCTTGCCCCATCCGCGCCGTGATGTCGATACGCTTAGCCCCTGCCTGCAGGGCGTTCTTGATGAGGTTGATAAGGATTTGCGAGATTTGCCCCTCATCGGCATAGAGCATCAGGTCGTCCTCCTCTAGGCGGTATTTGCAGACGGCTCCGTGGGCGGCTACCAGCTCGCCGTTTAGGGATATAATGCTGTTAATCAGCTTATTCATATCGATAGCCCTGCGCACTGGTCGGGCCACGCCCGAGAGCTGGCGGTAGGTCTCCACAAATTTGATGAGGTTCCTCGACGAGTCGCTGATGGTGGCCAGCCCCGCCCTGATGTCGAGCTCGCTGCGCCCATGCTCCCCCACCGACTTGGCCAGCGCGTCGGAGAGCGAGGCTATGGGCGATACGGTGTTCATGATCTCGTGTGTGAGCACACGGATGAGCTTGATCCACGAGTCCTGCTCGTGCGCCTGCCGCTGCTTCTCGAAGATGGTGCGGATGCGGTTCAGCGTTCGGTTGAACCGGTTCTTCTCATGGAATCGGAAATTCAGCTCGCCGTCCTCCAGCGCGTCCATCATGTAGGCCACCTTACGGATGTCGTTGCGCCGCGTGGCGATGTGGGTTACCAGCACGGCCAGCACAACCACCAGCGCACCGATGAGGGCTATGTGCCATGTGCTCAGCATCATAGCCAATACTTTTTGAGCTTGGCGTAGAGCGTGGGGCGGCTAACGCCCAGTATCTTGGCGGCCGCGGAGATGTTGCCGCTGCTCCGTTCCATGGCCTGGCGGACAAGCCGTTTCTCCTCTGCCTCGCTGTTTACCTTGAAGGTCGGTCGTGTTGGCTGGAACGCTGGCTCCAGCTGGAGGTCTTTCGTCGTCAGCTCGCTGCCATCGGAGAGTATCACCGCTTTCTCTATGCAGTTCTGTAATTCGCGGAGGTTGCCGTTCCAGTGGGCTTTGGTGAGCATCTGCGCCGCATCGGGGGCGAGGTGGGTTAGCGGGCGGTGGTATTTTTCCGCAAATCGCATCATGAATAGCTGCGCCAGCGGCTCGATGTCCTCCCTGCGCTCCCGCAGGGGCGGCATCACTATGTGAACGGTGTTGATGCGGTAGTACAGATCCTCGCGGAAGCGGCCCTCGCGCACCAGCTGCTCTAGGTTCATGTTGGTGGCGCATATCAGCCTGATGTTGATGGGCTTAGGCTCATTGGCTCCAACCCGCACTATGCTTCGGTTCTGGATGGCGCGGAGCAGCTTGGCCTGTAGGTGCAGCGGGATGTTGCCAATCTCATCGAGGAAGAGCGTGCCGCCATTGGCCTGCTCGAACTTGCCCACGTGGTCGGTGTGCGCATCGGTGAAGGCCCCTTTTACGTGGCCAAAGAGCTCGCTCTCGAACAGCGTCTCTGTGATGGCCCCGGCGTCCACCGCCACCATGGGCTTTTCGTGCCTGAGGCTGTGCGCGTGGATTTCCCGCGCCAACACGTCCTTACCCGTGCCGTTCTCGCCGGTTATCAGCACGGTGGCCTCGGTGGGGGCTATCTTATCAACCGTTTTGCGTATGCCCTCCATGGCGGCGGAGGTGCCCCAATGCATGGGGCTTTCAGCGGCAATGGCAAAAGCGGGCTGGATGTGATCATCGCGTCCCATCGCCCTGCGCGCCTTATCGCGGGCTGCGGTGAGCACCACCATGAGCTTATCGTTGTCCCATGGCTTAACAATGAAGTCGAACGCGCCGCGTTTCATGCCCTCCACGGCCAGCTGGATGTCGGCGTAGGCAGTGAACAGCACCACCTCCACCTCGGGCGTCATCTTCTTGATTTCGCTGGCCCAGTATAGCCCTTCGTTGCCGGTGTTGATGCTGGTGTTGAAGTTCATGTCCAGCAGCACCACATCGGGATGGAAGCGCTTCAGCGTGCTCTCCAGGGTTGTGGGCGAGGGAATGGCCTTCACCTCCGCGAAGTGCATCGGCAAGAGGATTTCCAGCGTGCGGCGAATGTTGGTGTTATCATCAACGATGAGTATTTTGCCGGTCGGGGTGGGCATGGGGCAGGGCAAATTTTGGGGCTATGGGTTTCCTGTCGCGATGTGGAGGCGTGGTGGGTGCTGTTTTGTGGGCGGCTTATGGATTCCAAGCGGTGCCCCCAGCCCACGTGGGGCAGGGGGGGGCGGGTCTACTTCACCAGCCCGGCAAAGCCCATGAAAGCCAGCGCCAATATGCCAGCCGTGAGCAGCGTGATGGGCGTTCCGCGCATTCCCTTGGGGATGTCGGCCAGCTCCATCTGCTCGCGTATGCCGGCCATGATTACCATGGCCAGCCCGAAGCCTATGGCCGTGGAGAACGAGTACACCACGCCCTCTAGCAGGCCGAACTCCTTCTTAATCACCATGATGGCCACGCCCAGCACGGCGCAGTTGGTCGTAATCAGCGGCAGGAACACGCCCAAGGCCTGGTACAGCGGTGGGCTCACTTTCTTGAGCACAATCTCCACCATCTGCACCAGCGAGGCTATTACCAGTATGAACACTATGGTCTGCATGAAGTCGATGCCCAGTGGGACGAGCACGTAGTGCTGCAGCAGGAACGTTACGATGGTGGCCAGCACCATCACGAAGGCCACCGCTCCCGACATGCCTATTGAGGTGCTGATTTTCGATGACACGCCCAGGAACGGGCATATCCCCAAAAACTGCGACAGCACCACGTTGTTCACGAATATGGCGGCGATTACTATCAGTAGGTACTCCATGGCATTAGCGTTTTATGCGGTTGAATATGGCTATCAGGTAGGCCAGGGCGATGAACGCTCCTGGGGCCAGCACGAACACCAGTATGGCATCGCCCTGCACCAGCTGCAGGCCGAACACCGAGCCAGCCCCCAGCAGCTCGCGCACTGCGCCCAGCAGGGTGAGGGCCAGCGTGAAGCCTAGGCCCATGCCCAGAGCATCGAGCAGCGAGTCGAATGCCCCGTTCTTGTTGGCGAACGCCTCGGCGCGGCCTAGCACTATGCAGTTCACCACTATCAGCGGGATGAATAGGCCCAGCGTCTCGTAGAGCGACTGCGTATAGGCCTGCATCAGCAGGTCTATTATGGTTACGAACGTGGCTATCACCACGATGTACGAAGGGATGCGCACCTTGTCGGGTATAAACCTAGCTATGAGCGATATGACCACGTTCGAGCCCATCAGCACGAACAGGGTGGCCATGCCCATGCCTAGTCCGTTGAGGGCTGAGCTGGTGGTGGCCAGCGTGGGGCACATGCCCAGCACTATCACGAATATCGGGTTCTCGTGGATGAGGCCCCGCGTGAGGTTGTTCAGGCGGCTCATTGCGCACCTCCTTTCTGTAGCGCGGTGTAGGCCCGCTGCACGGCATCGCAGTAGGCCCGCGACGATATGGTGGAGGCCGTAATCGCGTCCACATCGCCACCGTCCTTCTTCACGCTCAGCTGGAACTGCCCAGGGCGCTTACCCGCGAATTGCAGGCTGAAGTCCGACTTCTGTGGGTCGATCTTATCGCCCAGCCCGGGGGTCTCATTGTGCCCCACCACGGCTATGCTGTGTATGCTGCTGTCGGGCAGGAAGCCCACCATGAGCTCTATGGTGCCGCCGAAGCCGTTCTTCGAGAAGGTTCTGATGGCCGTGCCCACGGCCTCGCCGTTGTGGGTGGCGCGGTATAGCATCAGCTGGCCTCCATCGAGCACCAGCGTGTCGGCGGCCTCCGAGGGCTGGTTGTCGAACTCGGGCAGCACCGCCTTTATGGCGCTGTTCACCTTGTCGGCCTTGGCCTTGTCGATGGGAGCCTTGGTGGAGCTGTATACGAAGCTCAGCAGCAGCGATGCCGCTAGGGCTATCACCATCAGGGTGAGCAGCATGTTCTTGAAGCTTGATTGTGTCGCCATTGTGCTACTTGTCGGCCCTCCTTTCGCCGAATCGTTTGGGTTTCATGTACCGGTTGATTAGCGGCACCGCGCCGTTCATTATCAGTATGGCGAACGACATGCCCTCGGGGTACGAGCCCCACACGCGGATGACCACCGTGAGCAGCCCTATGCCTATGCCGTATACCCACATACCGCTGGGGTGCATGGGCGAGGTTACGTAGTCGGTGGCCATAAAGATGGCCCCCAGTAGTAGGCCCCCGGTCAGCAGGTGGAAGAGCGGGCTGGCGTGGGTGTCGGGGGCTATGAGCCACATCGCGCCGGTGAGCACCAGCACCGTGCCTATTATGGACACGGGGATGTGCCACGTGATGGTGCGCGTGGCCAGCAGCCACACCATGCCTATGAGCAGCGCCAGCGCCGACACCTCGCCCAGCGAACCCCCCATCAGGCCCATGAACATGTCCATGTGGCTGGGCAGGTCTATCTGCGCTACGCTCTGCCCCTTGCCTAGTCCCTCCTTGAGCAGGGCCAGCGGGGTGGCCCCCGTGAGGGCATCGGTGTACTGCAGGCGCGACTCGATGGGCAGCGGCCAGCTGGTCATCTGCACGGGGAACGATATGAGCAGGAACACCCGCGCCACTATGGCTGGGTTGAAGATGTTGTTGCCCAGCCCGCCGAAGCTCATCTTAGCCATTCCTATGGCCACCAGCGCCCCCAGCACCACGATGTACCACGGTAGGTTGCTGGGCACGTTGAAGGCCAGTATGATGCCTGTTACCACCGCCGATAGGTCGCCCACGGTGGGCTTCACGCGGAGCACGAAGCGTTGTATCAGATACTCGAACAGCACGCACGAGCCCACCGAGATGAGCGTTACGATGAGCGTACCGATGCCGAAGTAGAATAGCGATACCGCCATGGCGGGCATCAGTGCTAGCACCACGTTGAGCATGAGCTTCTGCGTGGTGTGCGGGCCTTGCACATGGGGCGATAGCGATACCGCTAGCTGTTTGTTGTCCATATTCTGTTGGTTGATGATGTGCGGTTTACACGTTTGGGGCTATTTCTTTGCGTTGCGGGCGCGGATGAGTGCCCCCACCTCATTCTTGCCCAGCTTGATGTAGTCGAGCAGCGACACACGAGCGGGGCAGGTGTAGAAGCACGAGCCGCACTCCATGCAGTCCATCACCCGCTCGACTTCCATGTCAGCGAAGCGCCCGTGCTGGCTCAGGCGGGCGAACAAGTAGGGCTCCAGCCCTAGGGGGCAGGCACTCACGCAGCGGGCGCAGCGTATGCAGGTCTGCGGCTTTTGCTTGAGGGCCTCGGGCTGTGGTAGCACCACTATGCCCGAGGTGCCCTTGGTTACCGCCACATCGGTGCTCAGCAGCGCCTTGCCCATCATGGGGCCGCCGCTGATTATTTTGCCCGTGTCGTTGGGCAGGCCTCCGGCGGCCTCTATCAGCGCCGACACAGGGGTTCCTATGCGCACCATGAAGTTCGATGGACGCTGTAGGCTTTTGCCCGTAACGGTCACCACGCGCTCCACCATGGGTTTGCGCTTGAGCACGGCCTCGTATACGGCCAGGGCCGTGCCCACGTTTACCACCACTGCGCCCACATCGATGGGCAGCCCGCCCGATGGTACCTCGCGGCCCATGATGGCCTTTATCAGCATCTTCTCGCCGCCCTGTGGGTACTTCACCCGCAGGGGCTGCACCTCCACGCCGCTGCGCTCATGCGCCAGCTGCTCCAGGTGGGCTATAGCATCGGGCTTGTTATTTTCTATGCCCACCACAGCGCGGCTCACGCCTATGGCTCGCATCAGCAGCGCTATGCCCTCCATGATCTCGGGGCCGCGCTCGAGCATCACCCTGGGGTCGGAGGTGAGGTAGGGTTCACATTCCACTGCGTTTATTATCAGTATGTTGGCCTGTTTGCCCGTGGGGATGGTCAGCTTTACGTGGGTGGGGAAGGTGGCACCGCCCAGCCCCACTATGCCCGCCTCGGCTATGCGCGCCAAGATGTCGTTGGGGGCTAGGCCAGGGTCGTGCGCTAGGGTGGGCGAACGGTCGATGCCCTCCATCCACTCATCGCCCGCCACAGCTATGGTGATGGCGGGGCGCCTGTAGCCCGTGCCATCGGCCACGGGCTCTACCGACTCCACTGTGCCCGATGCCGAGGCGTGTATGTTGGCCGACACGAAGCCGCCGCTCTGGGCTATGAGCTGGCCCACCCGCACGTGGTCGCCCTTGGCCACCATGATGGTGGCTGGCGCACCGATGTGCTGCGACAGGGGGATGATGACCTTGGGGGGCAGCGCGAGCTGCTCTATGGGGCGGTCGGCGCTGAGCTTCTGCTCGGGGGGGTGAACGCCGCCCTTCTTGAATGTTCGTAGGCTCATTGTGGCTTTGTTAATTTGATGATATGGGTGTTATGCTGTGGTGCTGACGGCTTCGGCGGGAGCCTCGGTGGGCTTGCGGGCTGGGAAGTTCACTTCGTGGATGGCCCCGGTGGGGCACTCGGACACGCATTTGCGGCATGCCTTGCACTGCTCAAAGCTGATGTAGGCCAGGTTCTGCTCCACCGTTATGGCCCCAAAGGGGCAGACCTTGGCGCATTTGCCACAGCCTATGCAGGCCGCGCCGCAGGCCTTGCGGGCCACGCCGCCCTTGTCCCTATTGATGCATGATACGAATACGCGGCGGCCCTTTGCTCCCTTCTTGCGTATCTCTATCACCTGCTTGGGGCAGGCCGTGGAGCAGGCCCCGCAGGCCGTGCACCGCTCCTCATCCACCACGGGGAGCAGCGTGGTGGGGGCTATGCCTATGGCATCGAACTTGCAGGCCCTCACGCAGTCGCCCAGCCCTAGGCAGCCGAAAGGGCAGCCCGTGTCGCCCGCGAATAGCGTGGCGGCCAGCTTGCATGAGGGGGCGCTGTCGTACACCGCCGTGCGAGGGCGCTTGGCTGGGCTGCCCGCACACCGCACCACGGCCACCTGCGGCTCTTTGGCCGCTATGCTCAGCCCCATGATGGCCGCTGCCGCCTCCATGGCCTTGTTGCCGCCCACGGGGCAGAACATGGCGCTCGGGTTGTCGCTCTTCACAAAAGCATCGGCGAAGCCCCGGCAGCCAGGGTAGCCACATCCGCCGCAGTTGGCGCCGGGCAGCACACTCTCCACCTCATCGATGCGGGGATCCTCTTCCACCTTAAACTTGTTGGCCACTAGGTACAGCACCATGGCCAATATGGCCCCCAGCCCGGCCAGGATGAGCGCTGAGTACAGGATGATGGGATTCATACCGAAATATTGATGTTTTAAGTCCTCAAATTTGTTGACCTAGGGCCCGGCCCCTCCATGCTTTCATTGCAGCTTCTCCACCCGCAGCGTGATTTGCTGGGCTATGCGCCCCCTCATCGCCCGCAGGGCGAGGTAGTAGGGCAGGAGCACCCCCAGCGCCAGCAGCCCCGAGGCTGCCTCGCTCAGCCCCATCGCGCTGAGCGCGATGAGAACCACCAGCACCAGCACCATGGGGAGCAGGTAGCCCAGCGCCAGCGATCGGAAGCCGTGGCGCTGCTCCAGCAGTACGCGCACCGCCTCGCCCTCGCTGAATGCCTGCCCTGGGCAGGCGATGTCGAGCATACGGTTGGCTGATCCCAACGAGGTACATGCCGACTTGGCCTGACACGAGGCGCACGCCGAGCGGCTGGTGATGCTCACCCGTATGCCCGTAGGCGTAATCTCGGCTACATGGCCCACATGCTCTATGGCATCAGCTTTTGTCCCCAAACAGAATGGATGAGCGGTTCAAACTTTGTGCAAAGGTAGTCAATTTGCCCCTACATGGGCGAGGCAATCCATTATTTATACGCGGTCTAAATAGTTGGCGCGTGTTGGCTGTTGTTTTTCCAAACAAAAGGTGTTAAGTTTGCGTTTGCGTCTTTGTAAATCAATAACCCTTAACAAATATGAAGCTCTCTCTTAAACTCATGGCCATGATGCTCTGCCTGCTCGTGGCTCGGCCCTCGGAGGCCTGCACCAACTTCTTGGTAACCAAGGCGGCCTCAGCTGATGGCTCCACCATGATTACCTATGCAGCCGACTCGCACTACCTGTTCGGCGAGCTCTACTTTAGGCCCGCTGCCGACTATCCCGATGGTAGCTGGTACGATGTGTACGAATGGGACACTGGCCGCTACCTGGGCCGTATCCCGCAGGTGCGCCACACCTACTCGGTGGTGGGCAACATGAACGAGTTCCAGCTCGCCATCGGCGAGACCACCTACGGCGGTCGACCTGAGCTCACCGACACCACGGGCCTGATAGACTACGGCTCACTCATCTACCTCACCCTACAGCGGGCCCGATCGGCCCGCGAGGCCATTGCCGTGATAGCCCGCCTGCTCGATGAGCACGGATACTTCAGCTCGGGCGAGTCGTTCTCCATCGCCGATAAGGACGAGGTGTGGGTGATGGAGATGATAGGCAAGGGCACACGCATGGTGACCGACAAGAAGACCAAAAAGTCACACAACGCCGACAAGGGTGCGGTGTGGGTGGCCATCCGCATCCCCGATGGCTACGTGTCGGGGCACGCCAACCAGGCCCGCATCACCACCTTCCCGCTCGAAAACATGCGCACCTCTATCAGCTCCAAGAACATGGACAAGCTCTTCGAGCCCAGCGTGGAGGTGGTTTACTCGCACGACGTAATCTCGTTCGCCCGCTCCAAGGGCTACTTCAGCGGCAAAGATGAGGAGTTCAGCTTTTCTGACACCTACGCCCCCGTTGATTTCAGCGGGGCCCGTTTCTGCGAGGCCCGCGTGTGGTCGTTCTTCAAGGATGTGAACAAGGACATGGCCCGCTACGAGGACTACGCCCTTGGCAAGAACCTTGCCCATCGTATGCCCCTGTACATCAAACCCGACCGTAAAATCAGTGTGCGCGACATGATGAACTTCATGCGCGACCACTACGAGGGCACCTCCATCGACATGACCAAGGACATGGGCGCTGGTCCCCACGCCCTGCCCTACCGCTGGCGCCCCATGACCTGGAAGTACGATGGCAAGGGCTACGTACACGAGCGCGCTACGGCCACGCAGCAAACGGGCTTCTCTTTCGTAACCCAGTCGCGCAGCTGGCTCCCCGATGCCATCGGCGGCATCCTGTGGTTCGGTGTCGACGATGCTGCCACCACCGTTTACTTCCCCGCCTACTGCAGCTCCACCAAGGTGGCCGAGGCATACGCCCAGGGCAACGGAGACCTGCTCAACTACCGTGACCACTGCGCATTCTGGACCTTCAACAAGGTTTCGAATTTCGCCTACCTGCGCTACGACCTGATGTCCGCCGAGATTAAGAAGGTGCAGGACGAGCTCGAAGAGCGCTTCATTCGCACCACCAGCACGGTGGACGCTGAGGCTCAGCGCCTGCACGAGGCGAACCCCCAGGAAGCCGTGCGCTATCTGACCGATTACTCGGTGAGCGCGGGCAACTACGTGGAGGCCCGATGGGAACAGCTCTTCCGCTATTTGATGGTGAAATTCATCGATGGCAATGTGAAGCGCCAGAACCCTGATGGTTCGTTCCGCTACAACGAGCATCACTACTGTCCCGACCACGTGGACAACTTCGACTACCCCGATTGGTGGAAGAAGATGCTCATAGAGAGCACTGGCGACAAGCTTAAAGCCCTGTAGCCCCATATGAAGCGGGCGGCCCATGGCGGGCCGCCCGCTTTTTTTTTGTACGCATCGCTTGCGAAATCCAGATGCCTTTTGTACCTTTGCGCCCGA
>JAFTDN010000035.1 GCA_017454165.1 Bacteroidales bacterium
ATACCGATCCCCATTTGGCGCTACGCAGCGAGAAGGTGCGTCGCGTTGTTGGGCAGATACCGCCCGTGCTGGTGCGCTACGGCACATCCATTGCCGTGCTGGCCATTGCGGCCATGCTGGCGGTAGCCGCTTTTCTGCCCTCCAAGCAGGTGCTGCGCGGCACTGCCACCGTGCACACCGTGGCCGACACCCTCGCCTCCGACATCGTGCTGGTGGACATGCGCCTGCGCTTCGACACGCCCATGGCTGACATTGCACGCGATGCAATCACCATAACCCTCACGGCGGTCAATGGGCACAGCATTCACGGGGCGCTGCGCAGCCTATCTCCCCACATCGATACGCTAGGGCGACAACGGGTCACCGCTGCATTCACCCCCGCCGACATCAGCCCAATACTGCATAGCCAATGTGCGTTTGCGCTCACCGTGGAACGCGGCTCGCTGCTGAGGAGTTTGGTGGGGAGGTAGCGACCTACTCCCCCGACCGTTCTCGTAGCCACACCCGCTCAATCTCACCAACGAACATACTATGTACCCCCATTCTTCTAGTGGCGTAGAACCGCTGCGGCACATCGCCAAATCCGCTTGTGTCCAGCGGTGCTCCGTAAATCTTGCGTGCCTCAATCACCATGTCGGCCTCGACAAATGAGGGCGCACCGCTTTGGAGGAACTCTAGCGTTAGTCCCGATGCGGTAATTTTGTCGCCATCGCGCCCCGAATGACTACCCAGATAGCGCAATGCCTTGCGGTGTTGCTCGGAGAAAAATGCTACGGTAAATCGCTCATTTCGCTCCATGAACTCGTGCGTATAGCGGCTACTCGACACGTACACCGACACCACAGGCTTGCCCCATAGCTCGCCCAACGAACCCCACGATATGGTCATCGTGTTCACGTTGCCTACCGTGCCCACCGTCAGCAACGCCCACCGCTGGCCGAACAGCGCTATGGGGTTGTCGGCAATCTCGGTGGGGGCAATCTCCACCATTCGCCCGTTCGCAGCGGGGCTATTCTGCTTGGCGCTTGAGCCACACGCGGCCATGGTGCCCAGCGCTATGATCAATGCAAAAATTCGCCTCATCAGTATGTGTATCATGTGCTTAGTAATAATGTGCTGCGATACCCCAGCCACAACACGCTCAACAGAAAAGCTCAGCCAGCTGCCACTACAGCACGCAGCTACAAATTTACAGCTTTTTGCGGAGCCAAACAAGCACTATCCAGACACCATTGCCAAGGCGCTGCCGCACAGATGGCTTGCAAATTCACCCAGCAAGTACTATCTTTGCGACCATAAATAGCTAGAATTGCGGCTATAGTAACACATTTATAATCAATGGATTACAACACAACACGCAAAAGGCTCATCCTGCCCGAATACGGACGCGGTGTGCAGCAGATGGTGGATCACCTGGCCACCGTGCCCGACCGCAACGAGCGCTCACGCATGGCCAAGACCATAGTGGGCATCATGGGCAACATGAACCCCCAGATCCGCGAGCAGGGCGACTACAAGCACAAGCTCTGGGATCACCTCTTCATAATGGCAGGCTTCCAGCTCGACATCGACGCGCCCTACCCCGCCCCCAGCCGCGAGGCGTACTCCATGCAGCCCGAAAAGGTGCCCTACCGCCGCAATACCATACGCCACAGGCACTACGGCCACATCGCCGAAGAGCTGGTGCAGGCCACCGTGAAGCTGAGCAACGAGGAGGAGCGCAATGCCATCAAAATAATGATAGCCAACCAGATGAAGCGCTCAAACATAGCCTGGAACTCCCCCTCGGTGGCCAATGAGGATATATTCAGCGACCTCAACGAGATGAGCCAAGGCAAGCTGACCATCGCCCCTGGTACCAAACTGTTAGATGCCAAGGATTTACGCCTAACACCCAACTCGGGGAGCCCCAGCGGCGGCGGAAAAAAGAAAAAAAAGCGCAAGAAATAGCCCATGGCCACATTCGAAGTATACGGCGGTAAGCGCCTACAAGGCGAGCTGCACCCGCAGGGCGCAAAAAACGAGGCCCTACAGGTACTCTGCGCCGCCCTGCTCACCCCCGAGCCCGTAACGCTCCACAACCTGCCCAACATCAGCGATGTGAACAAGCTCATAGAGCTGCTACAGGGCATGGGCGTGAGCGTGGAGCGCAAGAGCCCCACGGAGTGCACCCTCTGCGCCCGCAACATCGACATCGACTACCTCACCACCGCCGACTTCAAGGCCAAGGCCGCCACCATAAGGGGCTCCATCATGGTGGTGGGCCCGCTGCTGGCCCGCTTCGGGCGCGCCTACGCCCCGAAGCCCGGCGGCGACAAGATAGGCCGCCGCCGCCTCGACACCCACTTTCTGGGATTCGAGAAACTGGGCGCCCGCTTCAGCTTCGACCCCGCCGACAGCTTCTACACCATAGAGGGGCGCGACATGCGCGGTGCCTACATGCTGCTCGATGAGGCATCGGTCACCGGCACGGCCAACATCCTGATGGCCGCCGCCCTCACCCCGGGCAAAACCACCATATTCAACGCCGCCTGCGAGCCCTACGTGCAGCAGCTGTGCCACATGCTGCAAAGCATGGGCGCAAAGATTGGCGGCGTGGGCTCCAACCTGCTCACAGTGGAGGGCGTTGAGGCCCTCGGAGGATGCCAACACCACATCCTCCCCGACATGATCGAGGTGGGCTCATTCATCGGCCTGGCCGCCATGACTGCCAGCGACATCACCATCAAAAACGTGTCGGTTCAAAACCTGGGCATCATCCCATCGGCGTTCCGCCGCATGGGCATACAGCTCGACATCGCGGGCGATGACATCCGCGTCCCCGCCCAGGAGCACTACGAGATCGACACCTTTATTGACGGCTCCATCCTCACTATCGCCGATGCACCATGGCCCGGGCTCACCCCCGACCTGCTGAGCGTATTCCTAGTGGTGGCCACCCAGGCCAAGGGCTCGGTGCTGGTGCACCAAAAAATGTTCGAGAGCAGGCTGTTTTTCGTGGACAAGCTCATCGACATGGGGGCCCAGATTATTCTGTGCGATCCGCACCGTGCCACCGTCATCGGGCACGACCGGCAGATGCGGCTACGCCCCACGGTGATGTCATCGCCCGACATCCGCGCTGGCGTAGCACTGCTCATCGCAGCCCTGTCAGCCGAGGGCCGCAGCGTAATCCACAACATCGAGCAGATTGACCGGGGCTACGAGCGCATCGACCTGCGCCTAAACGCCCTGGGGGCCGACATCCGCCGCCTGTAGCCCCCAAGCGCATGTCAGCCATTGATCCCCCAAAGACCGACATTTTGTCAGCCTAGCTGCAAAAAAGTCAGCCCCCGCCCCATTGGCACGCATTATGCTACATACCCACGTCGGTGAATAGCATGACATACCCCCCGACAAGTTCTTTTAACCCTAATAATACGCAACCAAATGGCAGACTTGAAAGTGAAACCGCTGGCCGACCGTGTGCTCGTAAAGCCCATGGAGGCCGAGGTGAAGACCGCAAGCGGCATCTTCATCCCCGACACCGCAAAGGAGAAACCCCAACGGGGCAACGTGGTGGCCGTAGGCCCCGGCACCAAGGACATCACCATGGAGGTGAAGACCGGCGATGTAGTGCTGTACGGCAAGTACTCGGGCACCGAGATCAACATCGATGGCACCGACTACCTCATCATGAAGCAGTCGGACATACTAGCCATCGTGTAAACCGCAACCGTATAACTATCAGCAAACAAGCAAACAGATATGGCAGCAAAAATTCTGCATTTCGACACCGAGGCCCGCGAGGGGCTACGCCGTGGCGTGAACCAGCTGGCCAACGCCGTTAAGGTAACCCTTGGCCCCAAAGGGCGCAACGTGGTGATTGAGAAGAAGTTCGGCTCACAACAGGTAACCAAGGACGGCGTTACCGTGGCCAAGGAGATCGAGCTCGAGGATCCATTCGAGAACGTGGGCGCACAGATGGTGAAGGAGGTGGCCTCCAAGACCAACGACAAGGCTGGCGATGGCACCACCACTGCCACCGTGCTGGCCCAGGCCATTGTGAACGTGGGACTGAAAAACGTCACCGCTGGCTCAAACCCCATGGATCTCAAACGCGGCATCGACAAGGCCGTAGCCGCCGTGGTGGAGAACCTCAAGAAGCAGAGCATGGCCGTGGGCGATGACTACCAGAAAATTGAGCAGGTAGCCACCATATCGGCCAACAGCGACAGCGAGATAGGCCGATTCATCGCCGAGGCCATGAAAAAGGTTAAGAAAGAGGGCGTAATCACCGTGGAAGAGGCCAAGGGCATCGAGACCACCGTAGAGGTGGTGGAGGGCATGCAGTTCGACCGCGGCTACAGCTCGCCCTACTTCGTTACCAACTCCGACAAGATGGAGGCAGTGCTCGACAACCCGCTGCTGCTCATCACTGACAAGAAGGTCTCGACCATGAAGGACCTGCTCCCCATACTCGAACCTGTGGCCCAGAGCGGCCAGGCGCTGCTCATCATCGCCGAGGATGTGGAGGGTGAGGCCCTGGCCACCCTGGTGCTGAACAAGCTGCGCGGCTCGCTCAAAATCGCAGCCGTGAAGGCCCCTGGGTTCGGCGACCGTCGCAAGGAGATGCTCGAGGACATAGCCATCCTCACCGGTGGCACTGTAATCAGCGAGGACAAGGGACTCAGGCTCGATGGGGCCACCATGGACATGCTGGGCCGCGCCGAGAAAATCACCATGAACAAGGACAACACCACCATAGTGAACGGACTTGGCGACAAGAAGGCCATAGCCAACCGCGTGGCCCAAATCCGCACCCAGATTGAGAGCACCACCTCCGACTACGACCGCGAAAAGCTACAGGAGCGCCTAGCCAAGCTGGCAGGCGGTGTGGCCGTGCTCTACGTGGGTGCCGCCACCGAAACCGAGATGAAGGAGAAGAAGGACCGCGTGGACGATGCCCTGAACGCCACCCGCGCTGCCGTAGAGGAGGGCATTGTGCCCGGCGGCGGCGTGGCCTACATCCGCGCCATAGAGGCCCTCGATGGGCTGAAGGGTGCCAACGAGGACGAGGACTGCGGCATACAAATCATCAAACGCGCCATCGAGGAGCCCATGCGCCAAATCGTGGCCAACGCTGGCCAAGAGGGCTCCGTAATCGTGCAGAAGGTAAAGGAGGGCAAGAAAGACTTCGGCTACAACGCCCAGAACGGGCAGTTCGAGAACCTTTTCGAGAGCGGCGTGATCGACCCCACCAAGGTGAGCCGCATCGCGCTCGAAAAGGCATCGTCCATAGCTGGCCTGCTGCTCACCACAGAGTGCGTGATCACCGAGAAGAAGGAGGAGAAGGCTAGTATGCCCCCCATGGATCCAGGAATGGGCGGCATGGGTATGATGTAACATACTGACCACCAACGCCAAACAGTCGCAGGGGCGGACGCATCCTCTCATGGGGAGCCTCCGCCCCTGCCATTTATGCGGCTAATCGGCCCCGCCAGGCACAATGGCGTTCCATCCCTGCGCGGTGATGCGCAGCTCATCGCCATGGGGCGGCACCATGTAGGCCCCCGCCCCAGCATCGGTGAGGTGCCCCACCACCGACACCCCCTCCACGCTGGCCACCTCCTGATGGGCCTTCACGGGCACGGAGAACAGCAGCTCGTAGTCCTCCCCCCCATTCATGGCCGCCGTCAGCGGGTCGATGCGCAGCTCCTCGGCCAGCGCTGCCGCATGAGCATCCACCGGGATGCGGTCGGCATAAACGCGGCACCCCACCCCCGAGCGCTGGCAGATGTGCAGCAGCGCCGAGGCCAACCCCTCGTTCACCAGCGTCATGGCCGTAGGCCGTAGGCCCCGCTGGCGGAGCTCCGCCAGCACCGCCACGCAGCCACGCAGCTCGGGCTTCAATATGCGCTCCAACAGGTAGCTATGCCCCTCGAGCTGCGGCTGGGCGTAAGGATTGGCCTCGAACACTCGCCGCTCGCGCTCCAGCAGCTGCTGGCCCATGTAGGCCGCGCCCAGCGCACCGGTAACGCACAGCAGCTGATGCTCGCGGGCACCGCTCCGGCCCACCAGCTCACGGGCATCGCACTGTCCCTGGGCACCAACGCCCACCGTGAGGCCGGTGTACGATGAGGACACATCGAGCCCCACCAAATCGACCCCATAGCGCGATGCCGCAAGCCGCACACCGCCCACCAGCTCCTCCAGCTCCTCCACACCAAACCGCCCCGACACGCCAAGAGCTACCTGCGCCTGCTGCGGCTCGGCGTTCATGGCGTAAATGCGCCCCAGCTGTGCAATTAATGACTTGTAGCCCAAATGCTTAAGTGGGAAATAGGTCAAATTGAAGTGAATGCCCTCCAGCATCAGCCCCGAGGCCATCACCACGCGGCGCTTGGTGGGTGCCATGGCTGAGGCATCGTGCCCCAAACCCATCGCGGTGGTGCGGTTGCAGGGGTCCAATCCCTCTGAAAGCCGTTCCAGCAGCCGGTAGCGGCCCAGCTCGTGCAGCTCAGTACGTTTCTTGGTATCGCTCATCGGTAAAAAATTTCGGCAACCGCAAAAGTAGGGCTTTTGGAGCATATATCGCCCAAAAATTTTACCTTTGCCCCCTAGCCACCTTCAGCGATGACAAAGAAACGCCTATCCATATGGTTGCTCACAGGGGCCGCCGCCGTGGCCCTCAGCACCGTGGTGCTGTTGCACCTATGCCCCCAGTGCACCGAAACCGCTCCACCCGTAGAGCCTGCACCTATCCCCCAACCACGCATGGAGTTCGGGGGCATCATGGTCGACTCGTTCAGCGTGGAGCATGGACGTGTAGCCAGCGGGCAGACACTCGGCGGGCTGCTGCTATCGCACGGCGTGGGCACGGGCGTTCACGCCGCCCTATCCCAGCTCAACGTGGACGGCTTCACGGCGAAAAGCATCCGTGCAGGTAACCCCTACATCCTCTACAAGCAGCCCGACAGCACCAGCGCCCTGGCCTACTTCGTTTACCAGCATTCACCCATAGGTTACTACGTGTTCGACGTGCGCGACACGCTACGCGTGTACCCCTTCAACAAGGAAGTACGTACCGTTAGGCGGGCGGATGGAGCAGAGATTAGCTCGTCGCTCTGGCAGTCCATGGCCGATGCGGGCCTGAAGCCCGCGCTGGCCCTCGACCTGTCCGACATCTTCGCCTGGACGGTCGATTTCTTCGGCATACACAAGGGCGATGCTTTCCGTGTGCTATACGACGAGCTATACGTGGACACCGTCCCGGTGGGCATAGGCAGCATCTACGCCGCATGGTTCATGCACAGGGGCGAACGCTTCATGGCCTTTAGGTACGAACAGGACTCCACCTACAGCTACTGGGACGAGCACGGGCGCTCACTCCGCAAGTCGTTCCTAAAAGCGCCGCTGCGCTTCTCACGCATATCGAGCCGATACACCAACAGCCGCCTGCACCCCATATTAAAGGTGCATCGCCCCCACACCGGAGTCGACTACGCCGCCCCCGCTGGCACCCCCGTGGTGGCCATTGGCGATGGTGTTATAATCGACAAGGGCTATAACCACGCCGCAGGTAACTACATAAAGATAAGGCACAACAGCGTATACACCACCGCCTACAACCATTTCTCACGCTTCGGCAAGGACATGGCCAAGGGCAAACGGGTGAAGCAGGGCGAAGTAATTGGATACGTGGGCGCAACGGGCTACGCCACAGGCCCCCACCTCGACTTCAGGTTCTGGATGAACGGCAAGCCCATAGACCCGCTCAAGGTGCAATCGCCCCCTGTGGAGCCCATCCACCCCGAGGCCATGCCCGCATTCATACACTTCCGCGACAGCATAGCCCAGCTGCTTGACTCCACACTGGGCTTCCCCCCCGATACCGTTGCCCGCAGCGGCCAGTCCAACTGACAATATGGCAGAAACGCCCCTCATCGACACCCACTCGCACATATTCGACACGGCGTTCGAACCCGACCGTCCGCAGGTCGTGAAGCGGGCCCTAGAAGCGGGCGTATGCCTACAGCTCATGCCCAACATCGACCTGAGCACCGTGCCCGCCCTGCTGAGCACCGCCGAGCAGCACCCCTGCTGCCTGCCCATGCTAGGGCTGCACCCCACATCGGTGGGACAAAACTTTGAGCATGAGCTAGATGCCCTAGAGCACATCATCCCCCAGCACAAATTCTACGGCATAGGCGAGATCGGCATCGACCTATACTGGGACACCAGCCTGAAGGCTCTACAAGAGGAGGCCTTCCGCATCCAGCTGCGATGGGCCAAGCGCACAGGTCTACCCGTGTCCATCCACGTGCGCAGCTCGTTCAACGAGGTGCTCCGCGTAATAGACTCAGAGCACGACAGCCGCCTAGCGGGCGTGTTCCACTGCTTTGGAGGAACCGTGGAGCAGTACCACCATATAGCGGACTACGGCACATTCATGGTGGGCCTAGGCGGCGTGGCCACCTATAAAAATGGAGGCTTCGACAAAATAGCCCCCATCATCGACCCCAACATAATGCTGCTCGAAACCGATGCGCCCTACCTCGCCCCCACCCCCATGCGCGGCAAGCGCAACGAGCCCGCATACCTCGAATACACCGCCGCCCACCTAGCCAAGGCCCTACACATAGCACCCGCCGAGCTAAAGCGCATCACCACGCAAAACGCCATACGGCTATTCGGGCTGCCGCCCACCACGCTACATAACGCATAAAACCCATGTGCACCCCCCCGTCCATCCTCATCATCTACACCGGAGGCACCATTGGCATGAAGCAGAACCCCCAAACCGGGGCACTCTCGCCTTTCAACTTCGAACAAATCGAACAAGAAGTGCCAGAGCTGCAGAAATTTGGCTACAACCTCACCACCCGCTCGTTCGACCCGCTGGTGGACTCTTCCGACATAGCACCTGACATCTGGGTGCGGCTGGCCGCCGAGCTGCGCGATAGCTACCACCAACACGATGGATTCGTTATCCTCCACGGCACCGACACCATGTCATACACCGCATCGGCCCTAAGCTTCATGCTGCAGGGGCTGGCCAAGCCCGTGGTGCTCACCGGCTCGCAGCTGCCCATAGGCATGCTCCGCACCGATGGCAAGGAGAACCTGATCAGCGCGGTGGAGGTGGCCGCCGCTCAGCGCCACGGCCAACCCATGGTGCCCGAGGTGTCCATATTCTTCCAGAACAGACTGTACAGGGGCAACCGCACCACCAAGCACAATGCCGAGCACTTCAACGCCTTCCGCTCCTACAACTACCCCCCCCTGGCCGAAGCTGGCATCACCATAAAGTACAACCATCCATACATCCACCGCCCCCAGCGGCAGCAGGAGCTGTGCGTGCACACGCGGCTCGACCCCTCCATCGCTGTGCTCACGCTCTACCCCGGCCTCAGCCCCCAGCACGTCCACGCCGTGCTCACCAGCCCCGGCCTAAGGGCCCTGGTGCTGCTCACCTACGGGTCGGGCAACTCGATGAGCCACAGCTGGTTCATCGACATGCTGGCCGAGGCCATCGGGCAGGGCCTCATCGTGCTCAACGTGAGCCAGTGCCAGGCAGGAAGCGTGAACATGGACAAGTACGACACCGGCCTGACCCTGAAAAAAATCGGCGTGGTGAGCGGCGCCGACATCACGCTGGAGGCCGCCATCACCAAATTGATGCTCCTGCTAGGCTCTGATTCAGAGAAGGATAGCATAATCTCAGCACTAACAAAATCGCTCAGCGGCGAAATTACCCCCCCACAAACATTGCAAGATTAAAATTTATGCTATAAATTTGCGCTGATAAAAAGCCCCGCCGCGATGGCTGGGGGCAACAGCACGGAGAGATGGCCGAGTGGTCTAAGGCGCACGCCTGGAAAGTGTGTAACCGCCAAAAGCGGTTCGTGGGTTCGAATCCCACTTTCTCCGCCAACGAACAACACAAACCTAGTAATAACTTAACGAGAGACAAAACATGAGAAGACTGTTTGCAGCGGTTGCCCTGATGGGCCTTTTCGCCATAGGCGCAACCCAAACAAAAGCCCAAGAGGCCGAAACAACCCCCGCAGCAACCGAGATTCAGGATTCAGCCGCCATGGTAGACGATGCCATGAGCACCATGGAGCTCTCCGCGCCCGCAGCCGAAGAGCAGTCGCTGCATAAGGCACTGAAGACCAAATTTATAGAGGGCGGCCCTGGCTTTATGGCCACCGTGCTCCTCTGCTTAATCCTAGGTCTAGCCGTGGCCATAGAGCGCATCCTCTACCTGAGCTTGGCCTCGGTGAACACCAAAAAGCTGCTCACCAAGGTAGAAGCCGCCCTACAGAACGGCGGCGTGGAGGAGGCCAAAAAGGTATGCGCCGACACGCGTGGCCCTGTGGCCAGCATCTTCTTCCAAGGGCTCGACCGCATCGATGAGGGCCTAGAGGCCGCCGAGAAGGCCGTGGTATCCTACGGCTCGGTGCAGGTGGGGCTACTAGAGCGGGGGCTATCGTGGATTGGCCTGTTCATCGGCGTTGCACCCATGTTCGGATTTATGGGAACCGTAATCGGTATGATCGGTGCATTCGACTCCATCGAGGCAGCAGGCGACATCTCGCCCACCCTAGTGGCAGGCGGTATCAAGGTGGCCCTTATCACCACAGTGTTCGGACTAATCGTGGCCATCATCCTGCAGTTTTTCTACAACTACATCCTAGCCAAAATCGACAAGATTTCGAACGACATGGAGGATGCCTCCATCAGCCTGATGGACATCTTGGTGAAGTTTAACCTCAAAAAGTAGCAGACGATGTCCAACAAGTTAGTAGCCAACCTGATAAAGGGCTTTTCGTGGTTGCTGCTGGGCGTGTCGGCGATACTGCTCATCTTCGTATTCACGGATCCCCTGCTGGGCGATGAAACCCGCCCCCTACTAGAGCGGGCCCCACGCTCCGAAATACTGATGTTCTGGGCCTACTTCCTGTTCGCACTGGCCTGCTTCTTCGCCGCCCTCTTCCCGCTAATCGGCGTGGTGAAGAACCCCAAGGGGGCCCTGAAGATATTGGCCATAGTGGCCGCCATGGCCGCCATAGCAGGAATATCGTACTCGATGGCCGACACCACGCCCATCATGGGCACCTCGAGCACCCCCAATCCCGACTTCTCCAACCCCTCGGTGCTGAGCCTGTCCGACATGGGCCTATTCACCACCTACGTACTATTCGGCGTGGCCATAGCCTCTGTGATATTCTCATCGGTAAAGGGCCTATTCACCAAGTAATGGGGAAGCCAAGCCCCCATAAAACGGAATAAAATGGCAAGGAAAACCCCAGAGATAAACGGTAGCTCACTGGCCGACATCGCCTTCCTGCTCCTGATATTCTTCTTGGTGACCACCACCATGAACGTGGACACCGGTCTGAACAGGATGATCCCCCCGATGCCCGAACAGAACACCAAGCAGGAAGACATCGACA
>JAFTDN010000036.1 GCA_017454165.1 Bacteroidales bacterium
CTCGTTGGTGAGGCCGTTCCACACGGGTACGCCGGCGTACTTGGCCAGCTCCTCCACGATTTCCTGGCCAAATCCGCGGTACTCAATACCGTCGTACATGCGACCCAGCACACGGGCGGTGTCCTTCATCGACTCCTTAACGCCTATCTGCGAGCCGGAGGGGCCGAGATAGGTAACGTGCGCGCCCTGATCCTTGGCGGCCACCTCGAATGCGCAACGGGTGCGGGTGGAGGTCTTCTCGAAGATGAGGGCGATGTTCTTGCCCTTGAGGCGGGGCTGCTCGGTGCCTGCATACTTGGCGGCCTTGAGCTCGGCGGCCAGGTCGAGCAGGAACTGAATCTCCTTCGGGCTGAAGTCCAACAGCTTCAGGAAGTGGCGGTTTCTAAGGTTGAATGACATAATCTGTGTGATTTAAAACGTTGAGTGAAGAATGTTCGCTGTTATGATTGGGGAGCGGATTAGTACTCCATGGTGATCTTGGTGCCGAATGAGCGATCCGCGAGCTTGGTGGCCTCGGTGATGACGCTCTTCTTGCCGCCCTGCTCGATGAAGTTGAGGCAGGCACCGATCTTTGGGGCCATGTTGCCCTCGCCGAACATGCCCTCTTTCAGGTACTTAGTGGTGTCGGCGTGGTTCAGGTGCTCGAGCTTCTGCTCGTTGGGCTTCTTGTAGTTGATGTAGACGTATGGCACATCGGTGAGGATGTAGAACTCATCGGCACCAATTTTGGCGGCCATGAGCGACGATGCCAAATCCTTGTCGATTACGGCCTCGGAGGCGCACACATCGCCACGCTCGTCGATGTACACTGGCACACCGCCTCCGCCCGAGGCTATCACGATGATGCCCTGCTGGGTGAGCTGCTCGATTACCTTGATGTTGAGTATGCCCGTGGGCTTTGGGGATGGCACCACGCGGCGCCAGCCGCTGCCGGTGTCCTTCACCTCCTCCTTGAACTGCCATCCCTTCTGGGCGGCCAGCTCGTCGGCCTGGGCCTTGGTGTAGATGCGGCCCACGCGCTTGGTGGGGTTCTGGAAGGCGGGGTCGTGCTTGTCCACCACTACGGGGGTCACCAGGCAGCACACCTCGCGGCTGATGCCGTGGCGGCGCAGCGCGTTGCGCAGCTGGCGCTCAATCATGTAGCCGATGCCACCCTGCGAGTCGGCCACGCACACATCGAGCGGCATCTGCGGGATGCTGTACATCTGCTCGCCGGCATCATTCCGCATCAGGATGTTGCCCACCTGCGGGCCGTTGCCATGGCTGATTACGAGGTTATATCCCTCTTTGATTAGGTAGATGAGGTTCTCCAGCGTGTCGGCGGTGTTCTGCACCTGCTCATCTATCGTACCTACCTGATTTCCACGTAGTAAAGCATTGCCTCCCAATGCCACAACTGCTAATTTGCTCATATTCAGCTATTTGGTTAGAAAAAACTCAAGCACAAATCTATAAATTTTAAATGTACCGCGTTGCAGATAACGCACCAAGACCGCACCTTTTTTCGCATTTATCCCACGTAGCATTTGCAATATACTGATTTGCAATAACATACTAACAGGCATTACCCATGAGATGCAGCTGCACCGCCTGAGTGCCGATTGCAAAAACCGATAGATTGTCGTAATTTCGCCTCCTCATTCAGACAGAGCATGAGCAGGTACCCTCATCATCCACACGCGCTGGGAGCCCTGTCGGTGGCCATGCTGCTAGCGCTGGCCCTGGGTGGCGGATGCCATCGCCCCCCAGCTGGGGAGTTCACCCAGGGCCTGATCCGCTACAGCATCAGCTACGACAGCTTGACGCAGAGCGGCATCCCCCATAGGCTGCTGCCCACGGAGCTCACCATCAGGTTTAAGGACAGCAACACGCACACCGCCATCGGCGGGCTGATGTCGCTCGCGCTGATTAAGAACTGCGAGCAGAAGCTGTTCACCAGCATGGTGAACTTCAAGTTCACCGGCACCCGGCTCAAGCACACCGAGAGCATATCGGGCTGCCTCCCCGCGCTGTACGCGAGCATCCCCAAGGTCACCCTCTCCGACCAAGCGGAGGAGTGCCAGATGCTGGGCCTATCGTGCAAGCGCACCACGGGCCGCTACAGCTCGGCGGAGCATCCATTCGAGATCATCTACACCAATGACATCCACATCGACCATCCCAACCTGGGCACCCCCTTCGAGGAAATCGATGGGGTGATGCTGGCCTTCACGCTGAACATGCCGCCGTTCATGATGCACGTGAGGGCCACCGAGGTGGTGCATGAGGAAGTGGACGCAGCGGAGTTCGAGGCCCCCAGCAGCTACACCGAGGTGGACCAAGCCACGCTGCAGAAGCTGCTCCAAACAATACTAAGGTAGACGCGCAACATGGCCAAAACGAAGGAGCCCCCCAAGGGCAAAGAGAGCACATCCCCACAGAAAAAGCCATTCCTCAAGGACGAACGGGTGCAGTTCACCATGGGCCTGTTCATCGTATTCCTCAGCGTGTACATATTCATCGCCTTCGTATCGTACATATTCACCTGGAAATCAGACCAAAGCCTAGTGTGGGCCAATGTGCTCCCTGGCCAGCGCTACGCCGAGAACTGGACGGGCCCGCTGGGGGCAATCCTGGCCGCGCAGTTCATGAATAGGTGGTTCGGCCTGGCCGCGCTGCTGCTGCCCTCAATCGTATTCATGGCTGGCATCAAAATGCTAAAGCTCACGCAGATAGGTGTAACGCGCATCACATTCAAGCTGCTGGTGGGCGTGCTGCTATTCTCACTCACCTCGGGCTTCCTGTTTGGCCCCACGGGCGGATTTCTAGGCAGCGGCATAGGCGGGGGCCACGGGCTCTTCGTGTCGCAACTCCTAGAGGCGCACATCGGCCCAGTGGGCACATCGCTACTGCTGCTGCTGCTGATAGCGGCCTACCTGCTCTACACCATGCCATCGAGCCTGAAGCGTATGCAGCGCCTAGCCCAGCAGCTGGCCGAACGCCGAACGCAGCGCAGGCCCAAGCCCATCCCCTCCCCCCCCCAGTGGCCAAACCCAGCC
>JAFTDN010000037.1 GCA_017454165.1 Bacteroidales bacterium
CCCGTTGCCTATGGCCTCGGCGAACTGGGCCTTGCTGTTGAGGCTGCGCAGCGAGGTGTCCAGCGCGCGCGACATCTCCTCCAGCTCGTCGCCCGTGCGCAGCTCCTGCGACTGCTCCTGCGACATCTCGCCGTCGGCCAGACGGTTCAGCCGCTGGGTCATCTGCGCTATCGGGCGGCTGATGTTGTTGCTGACGAAGAGGGCTCCACCAGTTATCAGGAGGAGGCCCAGTAGGCTGATGAGCGCGCCTATGAGGAGAGTGCGGTGTAGCCCAGAGAATATGCTGTCGTAGGGCACCACCACGCCAACACTCCAAGGAGCAACCTGGTCTATGGTGTTCACTGGGCACCAGTACACTACGTAGCTATCATTGGCATCTTGGCGCACATAGTGCAGCGCACGGCCCTGTTCTATTTTTTCCTGTAGTCTGTGAGTCTCCGACTCCTTGGGTATTACGTCGTTTATGTGTTTCCCTATAAGTGCGGTTTTGGGATGCCCCGCAATGATGCCTCCGTGCGATACCAAAGTGGCGTACCCCCCCTTGATGGTGTTGGCCTTCACGATGAGGTCTTGCAGGTTGCCCATGTCGGCATCGAGCCCCACTAGGCCACAGAATTCATCGTTAATCTGGATGGGTGCTATGTAGCTGACCACCATAATCTTCTCGCTGGCCGGGCCCTCATCGATATAGGGATCCATGATGGTTTCGTGGTTCAGCTTTTTGAGCCCGCTATACAGTACGCCCTCGCTGTCCGTGTCGCGCTCCAACACGTCGGAGACTATTTTCCCGTTTTCGCGGCGGAGGTTCGTCACTAGGCGTCCGTGTGTCTTGGTGTAGTTGGGCTTGTATTTGTTGTACTCCCAGCTGTCCCAGATGTAGAAAATCTGGGGGGTGCGCTCCAGTATTGGGGTGTACATGGAGATGAACAGCCGCGTCCACTCCTCCTCGGGCATGGTTTTGTATATGGTGAAAGCTTGGGAGAGGGTTCGGGCTGTGCTCAGCTTGTTCTCGAATTCTATGCCCACCGACTTGGCGATGGTCTCTGCTTCCTGTTCAATTTTGATGAGCGCATCATTGTAGCTGTTCGTCCATAGCGTTCGCAGCAGGTAGCCCACCACCATCAGGTAGAACACGATGGTGGTTACAAGCATGTAAAGGAGTATCTTACTTCGGATATTTATTTTCATAATGGTAAATGGAGGTTTAACGCTTAAAGCAAAAGTAATGATTTGGGTGTGCATAAAAGAAGATTTTTGTCATGTTTTGTTATGCGGTTGTGATGAGCTGTGCATAATGTTATGTATATCATAATATTATGCTTTTAAAAAAGTTTCAATCAGCATTGCTAGGGCTAAAAAGATTGGGGATTTTGAACAAAGTATTCGTTGTTTTACTATATTTGCGTGGGTGTCATGCGTGTCCGCTCTGCTTGGGGGGAGAGCATGAGGCCATTGCGGTTTCAGAATACGATGCGATTATGGACAATGAGCTTGAGGTGATAGTGGGGTATACGGGAAAGCACCTGACGGCCTACGTTGAGGGGCTGCCCACCATAGTGGTGGGGCGCGACCTGCTAGAGGTGCGGCACAATATGCTGGAGGCCATTGAGCAGCACCGCGCCGATGGGGCCTTGGCGCGGTTGGACGGGGCGTATGAGCTGCGGTTCAGGGTCGATGCGGCCACCTTCATCAACTACTACAGCGGCATATTCACCAAGGCGGCGCTGAGCCGAGTTACGGGCATCAATGAGCGGCAGCTGTGGCACTACGCCGCCGGGATGCATAAGCCGCGCAAGCGCCAGCTGCTCCGCATACAGGAGGGGGTTCGGGCTTTGGCCCGCGAGCTGGAGTCCGTTGAGCTGCTGTGAGCGCGAGCTAGCCCAGCGTGATGTCGAGCACCATCATGGCGGCGAAGCCAGCCATCACGCCCCATGTGCCGTAGTGCGAGTTGTCGCGCAGGTTGGCATCGGGGATCAAGTCCTCGGCCACCACGAATATCATGGCGCCCGCCGCAAAGGCCATCAGCCAGGGCAGCATGGTGGTGAGCTGGGCGGCCATCAGGTAGCCCGCTAGCGCAGCGATGGGCTCCACCGCGCCGCTTGCCACGCCGAAGAGGAATGCGCGTGGGCGGCTGCGCGTTATGCTGCGCATGGGCAGGGCTACCGCTGCGCCCTCGGGCAGGTTTTGCAGGGCTATGCCCAGCGCCAGCGCCAGCGCCGACATGTCGGAGGCTCCATCGATTTGTGCGGCGGCCCCGCCAAAGGCGAAGCCCACGGCCAGCCCTTCGGGGATGTTGTGTATGGTAACGGCTAGGAAGAACTTGAGGCTCTTGGAGATGTGCGAGTGGGGGCCCTCCTCGTGCTGGCTGCCCTTATGGATGTGCGGCACTAGGCTGTCGAGCAGCACCAGGAATAGCCCGCCCCCTATGAACCCCAGCGCGGCGGGCAGCCAGCTCAGCTGGCCGTAGGTGGGCGTGGCGGTTTCTATGGCGGGCATCAGCAGCGACCACATGCTGGCCGCTATCATCATGCCCGCCGCGAAGCCCAGCATGAGCGAGTTTGTACGGGCCGATGGTTCGCGGCGCACCATGAGCACCAGCGCGGCGCCCAGCGTGGTGCCCGCGAATATCAGCGTGAAGCCAGTGGCTGTTAGCGCAAGGTGGTGGCTCATTGTGCATTAGTCGTTGTTGTTGGCGAAACCCAGGTAGTAGAGCAGCGTGGCCAGCGAGCCCAGCGCGGCCACTACGTAGGTGAGCGCGGCCCATTTGAGCGCATCGCGTGAGTAGCCGTAGGTTTGTCCGCTCACTATGCCCGTGCCTTCGAGCCAGGCCATGGCGCGGCGCGAGGCATCGAACTCCACGGGTAGCGTTACGAAGCTGAACAGCGACGATAGGGCCAGCATGGCTATGCCCGCCCAGAATATGGGCGGGAACGACTGCAGCAGCACCACGCCCAGCAGTATCACCCACATCTGAAAGCGCGAGGTGATGCTGATTACGGGTACCAGCGATGAGCGGAGCTGGAGGAAGGCGTAGGCCTCGGCGTGCTGTATGGCGTGTCCGCACTCGTGGGCGGCCACGGCGGCGGCGGCCACGCTATGCCCGCTGTACACCTCGGGGCTTAGGTTCACGGTCTTGGTGCTGGGGTTGTAGTGGTCGGAGAGCTGGCCCGGAGCCGATACCACCATCACATCGTGCAGGCCGTGGTTGCTGAGCATCAGCTCGGCTACCTCTTTGCCCGTTAGTCCCCTGCTGAGGGGAACCTGTGAGTACTTGCTGAACTTCGATTTGAAGCGGGCGCTCACCAGCGCGCTCGCCCCGAATATCACAATCATTAAGAGGTAGATGCCCATGTTCAATCTTGGTTTAGGGGGTGATGGGGGTGTGGCATGATGCGCTCCACGCCGAGCTCATCGGCCACCTCATTGAGGTCGGCCAGCACCTGCGGAATGATTGCTATGCCCTGCTGCAGGTGGTGCTCGGTGTTGAGGCGCTCGGCATCGCCTGGAATTTGCACGGGCGGCTGCTCGGGGCCGCGCTGGGCGGCCCTGAAGGTGGTGATCCACTCGTCCATGGATGCCTTGAATTCGCTGGAGGGCCGGAATGCGTCCACGCGCATGGCTCCGAAGAAGTGCCCTAGGCCCTCGCCCACCTGCCTGTCGTTGGGCGGTAGGTAGGGCACCTGTGGGGGGACGAACGGGCCGAAGTTGGCTCCGCCCAGCACCGATGAGAATATGTCGACCAGAGCGGTGAGGCAGAAGCCCTTATGCCCGCCGTGCTCCACATCGCCGCCGAGGGGCATGATGCCGCCTCCGCGCATCAGGATGTCGGGATCATCGGTGGGGTGCCCCTCGGCGTCCTGCAGCAGGCCCATGGGGGCGCGTTGTCCCTTTTTGCCCATCAGGGCCAGCTTGCCCCTGGCTATGGGCGTGGTGGCGAAGTCGGCCACGAACGGGGGTTGCTGCTGGGCGGGTATGGCCACGGCTATGGGGTTGGTGCCTAGGTATTTGCTTATGGAGTTGGTGGGTACCACCAGCGGGTTGGCGTTGGTGAGGGCTATGCCTATCATGTCGTGGGGCAGGGCCATCATGGCGTAGTGCCCGGCTATGCCGAAGTGGTTGCTATTGCGCACCGCCACCCAGCCCGTGCCGCATTGCTGCGCTTTCTCTATGGCCAGCCTCATGGCCTGTAGCCCTGGCACGGGGCCCAAGGCGTTGTCGCCATCGACGGTGGCCGTGGAGGGGGTTTGGTGTACCACCTTGGGCTGCGGCTGCGGGTTGATGCGCCCCGCCTTGGCCATCTGGTAGTAGTCCTTCACGCGCATCAGGCCATGCGAGGGGATGCCGCGCAGCTCGGCGGCTACCAGCAGCTCGGCCACCTCGGCGGCATGGGCCGCTGGGCAGCCCATGCGCTCGAAGAGCATGGCCACGTAGGCCCTAAGGTTGGTGTGCGTTACCATTTGTGGGGGCTTGGTGATGTGCAAATATAGTCATATTTGGGGCTCGATGTTGCGGGCGGCGCATATTTTTTAGCGTGGCTGCCTGAATGTGAGCCCCGAGGTGGCCTGAGCGGTGGGGGTGAGCTCCATGTCGTTGATGCACACGTGGCTGGGCCGCGTAACGATGAACAGTATGGCCTCGGCGATGTCGTGGGCGTAGAGCGGGGTGAGGCCATCGTAGGTGCGCTTGGCGCGATCGGCATCGCCCTTGAACCGCACCAGCGAGAACTCGGTTTCGAGCAGCCCGGGGCGCACCTCGCTCACGCGGATGTTGTGGCGGAGCATGTCCTGCCTCATGCCCTGCGATAGCGCGTGCATGGCGTGCTTGGTGGCGCAGTACACGTTGCCGTTCTCGTACACCTGCGTACCCGCTATGGAGCCTATGTTCACGATGTGCCCATGGCCTTGGGCCACCATGAGCGGGGCCACGCTGCGGGTGATGTAGAGCACTCCCTTGATGTTGGTGTCGACCATGCGCTCCCAGTCGTCTATTTGACCCTCGTGCAGGTGCTCTAGGCCCACGGCCAGCCCGGCGTTGTTCACCAGCACATCGATGCTGCGCCACTGGGCGGGCAGCTGCTCCACGGCCCGCTCCACGGCCTGGCGCTGGCGGATGTCGAAGCTCTGGCAGAGCACCTCGATGCCGTGCTGCTGGCGGAGCTGTGCGGCCAGCTGGTCGAGCCGCTCGGCCCTGCGCCCGGTGATGATTAGGTTGAATCCGTGCTGGGCCAGCAGCTCGGCTGTGGCCTTACCGATGCCCGATGTGGCTCCGGTGATTAGGGCTATCTGTGCCATATGTCGTTCTGTTTTGTGGATGATGCCGCAAAGGTA
>JAFTDN010000038.1 GCA_017454165.1 Bacteroidales bacterium
CATGGGCAAGCGGCTACAACACCATGCAACAGCCATCGCAGCTCACCAACCCCTTTGGGCAGCGGTTGGAAATAGCAGCGCACTACCTGCTCAGCAGCCTGTTCCACGGCCTAATGCTGTTCGGCGTGGTGGCCTACTCACACGACTACAACCAAGCCCTGCCCGTAACCGATGCCAGCGGTTTGCTGGTGAACAGCTACGAGCGCAATGGCGGCTGGGCTACCACCACCATGGGGCAGGTATCGGTATCGAAAAACATCCCCTACTTCGACCTAAAACTCGCCGCGCAATACACCGAGGCGGCCAGCAATCTGGTGCATTTGGGAGAGGAGGACGAGCTGCAAATACAGCGATTCAGCACCTCGTTCACCGCCATGTCGAAATTCAGGCAAAGTCCTGTAAATTTTGAGCTTGAGGCTCAATATGCTCCTGCCGTGCAGCACTTCGACCACGGCCATGCACGCTCAAACAGCCAAGAGCTTGGCGGACATGCCAAGCTAATATTGGGCAAAGGTCCGTGGGCGTGCACCATCACGGGTAAGTACGCCCGCACGACCGACACGCAGCACGAGCGCCAAGTGTTCGACGCCGACCTCAACATGCGCTATAAATTCAAAAAACTGGAATTAAAATTGATAGGCCGCAACCTGCTGCATATCAACAACTACGAGAGGCTGAGCGAAACGCTAAGCTCGGTGGTACAATCGTCGTCGGTGTATCGCCGCATACCTGGCCATCTGATGCTTGCGCTGGGATGGCAGTTCTGATACCACGCCCGCGCATTCGCCATTGCGCTAACACGCAGCAATATAGCAACAAAACACATGGTCAGATGCATTTTTAATACAAAAAATGGTATTCGAACTTGAGGTTAAGGACAGATCTTCGCAGGATATGGTAGCGTTCACGCTGTAAAACCTAGAATTTGCCACTGTCGATGCGCACTCTGCATTCCCAGCGAAGCTACAAACGCGTACCCGCCAAGAGCTCGACCGGCTTTTCGAACAACAAATGCAATAGTCCAATACCAGCATGACTGGGAAAAATTAGCAACATCAACAATAAAAATAAAAGGCGTAAAAATAATTTCCGCCTTTTATTCTTAAAAGTCTATTATCTATACCTGCGCACAACACGCTAAACCTCCGGCTAAACGCCCGCCCGCTCCATGGCCGCTTTTACTAGGCTCACGAACAGCGGATGGGGGTTGAGCACGGTGCTCTTGTACTCGGGGTGGAACTGCACCCCCACAAACCATGGGTGGCCTGTCAGCTCCACCACCTCCACCAGGTTGGTGGCTGGGTTTATGCCTGTGGGCACCATGCCCGCCCGCTCAAACTGCTCGGCATAGGCGCTGTTGAATTCGTAACGGTGGCGATGGCGCTCGTGTATCTCGGCGCGGCCATAGGCATCGCGGGCAAGGCTGCCCTCCTTCAGGGTGCAGGGGTATGCGCCCAAGCGCATGGTGCCGCCCATGTCGGCTACCTCCTTCTGCGAGTCCATGAGGTCAATCACGGGATGGGGCGTGGTGTCCACCATCTCCGATGAGTTGGCCTCGGCCAGGCCCAGCAGATTGCGGGCGAACTCACTCACGGCGCACTGCATTCCTAGGCAGATGCCCAGAAAGGGCACCTTGTGCTCGCGGGCATAGCGCACGGCCAATATCTTGCCCTCGAGGCCGCGATGGCCAAAGCCTGGAGCTACCAGTATGGCGTTCAGGTCGGCCAGCTGCTCGGCATAGCTGTCGGGGGTCAGACCCTCAGACTGTATTAGCCTCAGCTCCACCTTACAGCTGTTGGCCGCCCCAGCATGTACGAATGCCTCCATTATGGATTTATAGGCATCGGGCAGCTCCACGTACTTGCCTACCATCCCCACCTTTACGTGGTGGTGCGGATTTTTGAGCGTGGTTACAAAGTTGCGCCAGGCCTCGAGCTTGGGCTCCTCGTTGATGGGCAGTGCCAGCTTGCGCAGCACTATGCTGTCGAGCTTTTCCTGCTGCATGAGCAGCGGCACCTCGTATATCGTTTTCACATCGATGGACTGCACCACGGCATCGGGATCCACGTTGCAGAAGAGCGACACCTTGCGGCGGATGTCGGCGCTGATGTCGTGCTCGGTGCGTAGCACCACCACGTCGGGCTGTATGCCGTTCTCGAGCAGCACCTTCACGGAGTGCTGCGTGGGCTTGGTCTTGAGCTCGCTCGATGCCGACAGGTAGGGTACCAGCGTGAGGTGCACGAACGCCGAGTTGGAGGGGCCCAGCTCCCAGCGCAGCTGGCGCACGGCCTCGATGTAGGGCAGCGACTCGATGTCGCCCACAGTGCCGCCAATCTCGGTGATCACCACATCGAGCTGGTTCTTGGTGCCGATGAGCTTAATACGGCGCTTAATCTCATCGGTGATGTGCGGTATCACCTGCACGGTTTTGCCCAGGTAGTCGCCGTGGCGCTCCTTGCTTATCACGGTCTGGTATATCCGGCCCGTGGTAACGTTGTTCATCTGCGAGGTGTGTATGTTGATGAACCGCTCGTAGTGCCCTAGGTCGAGGTCGGTCTCGGCGCCGTCCTCGGTGACGTAGCACTCGCCGTGCTCGTAGGGGTTGAGCGTACCTGGATCGACGTTGATGTAGGGGTCCAGCTTTTGTATCGTCACGGAGTATCCGCGGCTCTGTAGCAATTTGGCCAGCGAGGCCGATATTATACCCTTTCCCAACGATGAGGCTACGCCTCCCGTTACAAAAACATACTTCGTGTTGGCCATATGGTGAGTGGGCTATTTATCGTGATTGTCAATGAGCTTTATCTTCTCCACGATGCGGGCTATGTCCTCCTTGGTTTTGGCAATTTTTCGCTCCACATCCCGAATCATGGGCTCGGCGTTCTTCGATTTCGCAAAGAAACCTATATTGTTCTCCCACAGCGCGATGTCGGCCTCAAGCTGCTTCATCTTGGCGAACAGCCGGTCGCGCTCCTGCCTGATGGCGTTGGCCTTTCTGGGGTTGTTCTGCGCCTCCTCCATCTTGGACTTTAGCTGGATGAGCTCGCGCTGGTCCTCCTCCACGTTGAGCGCCTCGAAGTGCTTGGCTATGGCTGCGCGGAATTGGTTCTGCACGGCCTCCTTGCTCTTCATGGGGACGAAGCCGATGCTGGCCCAGCGGCGCTGGAAGTCGCGCAGGGCGGCGATGGCCTGTTCGGCATCGGAGGGACGCACGTAGGCCTCCACCTCGGCGATTAGTGCCTCCTTGGCGACAAGGTTGGCGGCATAGCTGGTGGCGTTGGCCGAGGCATTGGCGTTCTTGTTGGCAAAGAACTCATCGCAGGCCGAACGGAAGCGCTGCCATAGGGGCTCTTTGTGCTTGCGGGGCACGGGGCCAATCTCGCGCCAGCGCTTTTGCAGGGCGATGACCTCCTCGGTGGCCTTCTTCCACTCGGTGCTATCCTTCAGGGCTTCGGCCTGGATGCAGAGCTCCGTTTTGAGCTGCAGGTTGTTCTGCTGCTCCTCCTTGGCGGCGCTCCGGCGCATCCGTTTGCGCTCGAAGAAGGTGTTGCAGGCGGTTCTGAAGCGCTCGTAGAGCTTGGTGCTGTCCTTTTTCGGGGCGGGGCCTATGGTTTTCCACACCTGCTGCAGGGCGAGCATCTCGTCGGTCTGGGCCAACATCTCCTTCATTGAGGTGGGCTCAGTGGCCAGGATTGCCTCGGCCTTTTCGCATAGGGCCAGCTTGGCCTCCCTGTTGTGCCGCTGCTCCTCGCGCTGCTGGTCGAAGAAGGCCTGATGCCTCTTGTTGATTTCGTGGGAGGCGGCCTTAAAGCGCTCCCATATGGCGGTGCGATGCTCGTTGGGCACTGGGCCGATCTCGCGCCACTGCTCGTGGAATTTCTGGAGCTTGTTGAAGGCCTCCACCGATGAGGGCTCCAGCACCATCAGGTTCTCGGCCTTCTCGCAGAGCTCGGTCTTGGCCTCTAGATTGCGCTTCAGGTCCATGTCGCGCAGCTCGTGGTTGATTTTGAGCCAGTCGTAGAAGTTCTGCACATGCAGGTTGTAGCTCTCCCTCAGGTTTTTGTGCTCGGCCTGCGGCACGGGCCCCACCTCGCGCCACTGCTGCTGCAGGTTGCGGAACTCTTGGTAGGTCTGGTTCATCACCTCGTTGCTGCTCAGCAGGGCCTTTATCTGGTCGATGATGAGCCTCTTCTGCTTCAGGTTCTCCTGCTTCTGCTCTTCCATGGCGTGGTTGTGCTGCGCTAGGGCCTGACGGTACTGCCTCATCAGCTCCTTGAGCTGCACCTCGCAGTCGTCCACCTCGGGGGCGAAGTCCTCCTCGGCAGCGCCCTTCTCCACGAAGGCGCTGCGCTTATCGTCGAGCTCCTGCTTGTGCTTGCGGTAGAAGGCGCTCTTGATGGCCTCCACCGCCACGCGGGCCTGGGGGGCGGGGTGGTCGTGCACCAGCGCCTTGAGGGCCTGCACCATCTCGGCCTTCGAGAGGGCGTTGTAGTCCACCATCGATATGGCCCGCTCTGCGGGGGGCTCATTGGGCTGTACCGCAGCAGCATTCTCAGGGGCTATGGGCTCTAGAGCTGGGTCGGGCGTAGCTTTGGCATCGCCAAAGTTCTGATTCTGAGAATCATTCAAATCGTTACCATTCATGGCATGAGCATTATGGGTATTCACAAATCGGGCCCGTAGGAGCCCTCAAAAATCTCACGAAAATACACATTTCCTCCCTTATGCTCAAAAAAAATTGCGGCGCAAAAATTATTGTCGGAATGATTTGGGCGGTTCAAACAAAACCTGTACCTTTGCGCCCGATTTGGTTCGGCCCCGATTAAAATAATGGGGAATTGGGTGTGACTCCCAAAGCTATTCATGTTGTAGGGCCATTGAAAGCGCAACGGCGCGGGCCTGCCGCTAAGAGTATCCCATTGGGGGAAGCGGAGCAGGCCATAGGCATAAGCCAGAGTACCTGCCAAGTTGAACACGAGCATCGCGGGCTGCCCTCAGGATATGAGCTGACGCGCATCGTTGCATTCAATGCACACGCACCAGCCCCGCCATTTCGGAAACCCGAAGCGAATGCCCAGAAAGATGAGGTTTAGAAACGAGAACAAAATCGCAACAAGCTGGTGTCAAGATACATAATGGTAAATAGCGGATTTCCTTATGATGCCGGCGAGCATCCCCGATTTGCATTGGGGATGCTTTTTCTTGTCCAAACGTAGCGCAAACACCAACCACATCAACCCCAATAACCCATGACCACGAAAAATTTTTTCGGATTGCTCCTAGGAGCAATGGCGCTTAGCACCATTGCGGCATCGTGCCAAAAGGACGACACGCCCGCAGACAACAGCTACATCATCACCTTTGAGAATGCCCAGCTGGGCGAGCAGGGCTACGCCAACACCCAGAACTACACCGAGCAGGACGTTACCTTCGAGTGCAACTACGATGCCGCGTTTAGCTCGCACAATGGTTTCGCCATATCGCGGCTCACCGACCGCAGCACCCCGGGCTACGGCAACCAGCACAGCGTGTACGCCGCGCAGGGCGCGGGCGGCAGCAACAACTTCGCCGTGTACTTCCCCTGGGAGGGCGACCAGCCGTCCATCTGCCTACCAAAAGACGTTGAGCATCAAGTGGTTTCGGCCTACTTCTGCCTCACCACCTACACCTACCTGGCCATCGTGAACGGCGATGATGGCTACGGAGCCGCCCGCAAGTTCGAGCTGGCCCAGAAGGACCACTTCGACGTTACGGCCATAGGCTTCGACAGGGCCAACAAGGAGGTGGGCCGCCTCACCTTCAGCATGGCCGACTACCGCGGCGAGCAGCCCGTGCTCTTCGACGACTGGCGGCTGGTGGACCTCAGCGCCCTGGGCCGCGTGAACCGCATACTATTCGAGATCAGCTCCACCGATGTGGGCGCCTACGGCCCCAACACGCCGACCTACTTCGCCATCGACAACCTGAAGCTCGACCCAGCAACGGGCCACTAGCCCCCACCCATCCCCCAACGCCGATGCCCAGCCCACGCTGGGCATCGGACGTTTACCCCCATAGCAGCACAAAAAAACAGCTCCCCCAGTTGGCCCGCCACAAAAAATAGCTACCTTTGTGGGCTCGCAGCCGAGGGCTACCCCGCCCAAGCTACACAAACACACTAAAATAAGACACTTAAGCATGGACAGAAATACCATCATAGGGCTGGTGCTCATATTCCTAATCATGGTGGGCTTTGGCTGGCTCAACGCCCCATCGAAGGAGGAGCGCATGGCCGCCGCCCGCATGGCCGACTCGCTACGGCAGGTGCAGGCCGAGGAACAGCTACAACGCGCCCAGAGCCAAACCGCCCTACAGGCCACCAGCACCACACCCACCGACTCGGCCACAGCGCGGGCGCAGCTGGGCGCATTCGCCGCAGCGGCACAGGGCTCCAACGACATGCGCACCATGGAGAACGACCTGATGCGTGTGCGCATAGCCAACCGGGGCGGGCGCATCCACTCGGTGGAGCTCAAGGGCTACACCACCTACGGCGGACATCCCCTGGTACTGTTCAGCGGCGATGAGAACACATTCGGACTACAGTTCTGGGGCAACAACAACAGCATAGAAACCAACCACCTATACTTCAGCCCCAGCACGCCCGACACCCTGCTGCTGGCATCCGATGCCGAGCAGCAGCTCATCATGCGCCTGCAAACGTCCGACAGCGCGTACATCGACTACATATACACCATGCGCCCAGGCAGCTACCTGATGGATCTCGACGTGCGCTTCCACGGCATGGAGCGCAGCATCAACACGCGGGGCGGCATGATCGACCTCAACTGGCTGATGCACAGCCCCCAGCTCGAAAAGGGCCTCACTAACGAGAAACAGTACACCACCGTGGGCTACATGTTCCACGACGGCGAGTACGAGGAGCTGAACGCCCGCAAGGACGGCGAGCAGCGCAAGGAGCTATCGACCAAGGTGAAGTGGGTGGACTTCAAGCAGCAGTTCTTCTCGAGCATACTGGTGGCCAAGGGCCACTTGGTGAGCACCACGCTGCTCATGGACGACCACCCCAAAGCGGGCTACGTGCGCACATTCGGGGCGCGCGTGGGCCTACCCTTCGATGGCAAGCCCGATGAGACCATAGGGCTGAGCTTCTACTTCGGCCCCAACCACTTCAAAACCATGGACGACTACGAGATGGGCTTCGAGAAGGTGATTCCGCTGGGCCGCAACATCGTTCGTTGGATTAACAAATACGTGGTAATCAACGTGTTCAATTGGCTCAACCGCTCCATATCGAACTACGGACTTATCATACTGATACTCACGCTGCTGCTCAAAATAGTGCTCTTCCCCATCACCTACAAGTCGTACACCAGCTCGGCCAAGATGCGCGTGCTGCGCCCGCAGATAGAGGAAATCAACGCCAAGTACCCCAAGCAGGAAGACGCCATGAAGAAGCAGCAGGCCACCATGGCGCTCTATAAAAAGGTGGGCGTAAGCCCCATGGGCGGCTGCCTGCCCATGCTCATACAGTTCCCCATACTGATAGCCATGTACCGCTTCTTCCCCGCCTCGGTGGAGCTGCGGCAGCAGGGCTTCCTGTGGGCCGATGACCTGTCGGCCTACGACTCCATACTGAGCCTACCCTTCAGCATCCCATGGTACGGCGACCACGTAAGCCTATTCGCCCTGCTGATGGCCGTTACGCTATTCGTGCAGAGCAAGATGAACGCCGACCAGATGGGCAGCACCAACAACCAGATGCCCGGCATGAAGTTCATGATGACCTGGATGATGCCCATCATGCTGCTGTTCATGTTCAACAGCTTCTCGGCGGGCCTCAACTACTACTACTTCTTGGCCAACCTCATCACCCTGCTGCAAACATTCGTCATCCGCCAGTTAATAGACGATGAAAAGGTGCTGGCCAAGCTACATGCCCACGCGCAGAAAGCCGCGCCACCCACCAAGAGCAAATGGCAGCAGCGGCTCGAACAGATGCAGCGCCAACAGCAGGAAATGCAGCGCCAACGCATCAACAAAAAACGCTAGGTGCCAGAATACCGAAAGGAAAACATAAAGCGAGCTAAGATATGGCAAGCAAGAAGCTATTAATAAGAGATTTAACGCTGCGCGATGGCCAACAGTCGCTATTCGCCACGCGTATGACCCAGCAGATGGTGGACAGCGTACTGCCCCACTATAAGGATGCCCACTTCTACGCCATGGAGGTGTGGGGCGGCGCGGTGCCCGACTCGGTGATGCGCTACCTAAACGAAGACCCATGGGTGCGCCTCGAAACCATAAAGGCCGCCATAGGCGACACCTCGAAGCTCACCGCCCTCTCTCGGGGCCGCAACCTGTTCGGCTACAGCCCCTACCCCGAGAGCGTGATAGAGGGCTTCAACCGCAACGCCGTGCAGTCGGGCATCGGCATCATGCGCATATTCGATGCGCTGAACGACACCAACAATGTGGCCAGCACCATAAAGTACGTGAAGCAGAGCGGCGCACTGGCCGACTGCTGCATCTGCTACACGGTGGATCCTCGCTTCTCGCGGGGCGAACGCATAAAGGCCGCCCTATCGGGCCGCCGCCTGCCCAAACGCATATTCACCGAGGACTACTTCATACAGAAAGCCAAGATGCTGGAGAGCATGGGTGCCGACATGATTACCATAAAGGACATGGCCGGGCTGGTGCCACCGCATAAGGCGGCCAGCATCGTGTCGGCCCTCAAACGGCAGGTGCGTATCCCCATCGACTTCCACACCCACTGCACACCCGGCTACGGCCTGGCCTCAGTGCTGGTGGCCATAGTGAACGGTGCCGATGTGGTGGACACCAACCTATGGTGGTTCGCCGGTGGGCCCGCCGCCCCAGCCTACGAGCTCATCCACATATTCTGCCAAAAGATGGGCATCGACACGGGGGTGAATATCGAGGCCGTGGGGCGCATAGACGAGGGCCTGAAGCAGGTGCGCGAGGAGTTCCGCGCCAAGGGCATGGACAACTACGCCATGCCCATCGATTTCGACATCCGCAGCTACAAGCTGCCCGCCGCGGTCGATGCGCTGTTCGACCGCGCCATATCCGAGGCGCAAGCTGGCCAATTTGAGGCCCTACTCGGCACCACCCACGCCATAGAGGCACACTTCGGGTTCCCCCCCGCCAACGAGCGAGTGAAGGAGGCCGAGATTCCTGGCGGCATGTACACCAACATGCTGGCCCAGCTCAAGCAGCTACAGCTCGAAAACCTGATGGGACGCACCATGCAGCTCATACCCAGCGTGCGCGTGGCTGCGGGCTGCCCTCCGCTGGTAACCCCCACCAGCCAAATAGTAGGCGCACAGGCCGTGAACTGCGCCATCGATGAGAGCAAGGGCAAACCCATGTACACCAGCACCAACACACAGTTTGTGAACCTGGTGAAGGGCGGCTACGGCAAAACGCCCATAGCCGTGGACCCCGAGTTCCGCCTGAAGATAGCCGGCGTGCGTGAGGAAACTCCCTATGACACATCGAGCTACACCAAGCAGCCCAACCCCACCTTCGCCGAGTACGGCGACGATGTGAAGCTGGTGAGCAACGAGAAGGAGGAGCTGCTGCTGGAGCTGTTCCCGCAGGTGGCCGGCAAGTTCCTCACCGACAGAATTGTGAGCAAATATGAGACCGAGCGGCAGGCCAAGCTGGCCGCCGAGGAGCAGGCCCGCGAGGCCGAGCGCGAGCGCTACCGCGCCCTGAGCGCCGAGCAGAAGGAGGAAATCCTGATGCGTGGCCTATCGGACTTCAACAACCTGTATTAGGCAAGCGGCACCCCGCAGAGCAGATAAGGCCGACGGAACATCGTCGGCCTTATCTCTGCCCACCGAGCGCATCGCTTGCAAAATTTCACTATTTTGGGCGCACAATGCCACCACACACCGACCGAGCCATGAGCATAAAAATCAAAATCATCATGGGGTTCATCATCTTGGCCTCGCTGCTGGGCATCTCGGGGATGATCTCAATATACGAATTCACCAAGCTGGGCAACGCCGTAACCACCCTGCTCGACGACAACTTCCGCAGCATGGACTACGCCCGCCAAATGGAGGCCAGCCTCAAGGAGCACAAGCGCAACTTTCTGGAGGCCATAGAGCGCCAAGGCGCTCCCTCTTTCGAGCGCTACGACTCGGCCAAGGTGCGATTCGAGGAGAACCTGGCCCTGGCGGCCAACAACCTCACCCAGCCCGATGAGTTCGCCTACGTAGACTCCATAGCGCAGTCGTACAGGCAGCTCATATCACTGTCGGACAGCCTGATAGCCTACCACCGCTTCGTCACCCTACGCAGCTACCTAGCCCAGGTGCTACCCCGGATAGAGGAGGTGGAGGGCGAAATACAGCAGCTACTGGCCCTGAACGAGCAAAAGCTCGTTCAGACGGCCACCATGCTCCACGGCAACCCGCTACGCACCATACTGCCAGGCCTGCTAGTCATAGTGTCGAGCATCGCCTTCTCCATCATATTCAACTACATGATCAACCACTACCTGCTCAACCCCGTGGTGCGCATCACCCGGGGCATAGACAACTACCTAAAGTACCGCCGCCCATTCGACGTCCCGCTTGAGGTGCGGGACGAGGTATTCTCCCTGCGCGAAGCGGTGCGCAGCCTGATAAAGAAGGTTCCCGCCAACCCGCAGTAGCCCATGCGCCCGCACGTCATCCTCCGTTACGTGGGCCTAGTGCTCATGCTGAACGCAGCGTTCATCTTCGCGGCATTCCTCATCTCGTTCTTCCACCACGATGACGGACAGATACCGCTGCTGCTGAGCTGCATCATCACGCTGCTATGGGGCGTGTTCCCCATGCTGTTCGTGCCCAAAACCGTCGACCTGTCGAACCGCGAGGCCTACCTAGTGATGGTGCTCAGCTGGATTATGTCGTGCGTGGTGGGCATGCTGCCGTTCCTGTTCTGGGGCGGCGAGTTCAACCTGATGTACGCCTTCTTCGAGAGCGTGTCGGGCTACACCACCAGCGGGGCTAGCATACTGAACGATATAGAGGCGCTACCCAAGGGCCTGCTGTTTTGGCGCTCATCGATGCACTGGATAGGCGGCATGGGCGTAATCATGTTCATGCTGCTGGTGATGCCCTCGCTGGGCAAGGCCCAAAAGACGCTCTCGCGCATGGAGGTATCATCGCTGGCCGGGGGCGACTTCAGGTACAAGACGCAGCGCATGCTGCAGATCATCCTCACAGTGTACATCGGGCTGACGTGCGCCTGCTGCGGTACGCTACTGCTGCTGGGCATGGAGCCGTTCGATGCGGTGAACCACGCCTTCTCCATCATCGCCACGGGCGGCTTCTCCACACGCAACGCCAGCATAGGGGCGTTCGACAGCCTGCCCATAGAGCTGGCCTCAGCGTTCTTCATGTTCGTGGCGGGCATCCATTTTGGGCTGCTCTACGCCACCATCACGTTCAAGAAAACCACGCTGTTCCACTCGCCCGTGGTGCGCTACTACTTCTTCAGCACGCTGCTGGGGGCCGTAGTGATAGCGCTCAACCTGCACTGGAACGGCCTTTACGATAGCTGGGGCGAATGCTTCAGGCAGGCCGGCTTCCAGGCCGTATGCATATCGACCACCACGGGCTTCGCCACGGCCAACACCGCCGTGTGGCCACCGCTGTCGATAGCCGTGCTCATTTTCTTCACGATACAATGCGGCTGCTCGGGGAGCACCTCGGGCGGGCTCAAGGTCGATAGGGTGGTAATCTTCTTCCAGTCGCTGCGAGGGCACATCCTGCGGCTGCAGCACCCGCAGGCGGTGATACCCATCAAGGTGGGACGGCGCATCATCAGCGAGGAGACGGCAACGGCGGCCATCGTGTTCATCATCATCTACCTGGGTATCATCTTCCTGAGCACCATCCTGCTGGCGGCCTTTGGGGTCGATCTGATTACGGGCTTCACCGCCTCGGCGGCGGCCATGGGCAGCACAGGGCCGGGCTTTGGGCTGGTGGGCTCGGCCAGCAACTACTCGTGCCTGCCCGATGCGGCGCTGGTGGTGCTGTGCTTCGACATGCTGCTGGGCCGCTTAGAGATATTCGGGCTGCTGCTGCTGTTCCTGATGCGCTCGTGGCGGTAGCGCACGAGCACCATGCCATGCGGTGAGGGCCGATGGTTCTACGATTGCTACAAGTAGCTGAACTGCTGCGAGTAGCGCATCATCTGCTCGGCGTAGCCCTCGGAGTAATCAACACGGGCATCCACCACCAGGCCGCTGGCCGAACGTACTGGCTCTATGCAGGGGTTCACGAAGCCTGTGTAGGGCGCATCGCCCAGAGCGGCGTAGCGGGCCAGCACCTCGCGGTGCAGCTGGGCATCCACGCGCACGGCATAGCGCTCCACCAAGTCGCGGCCCGAGGCGTAGTCGCCAGTTGATTTTATGCGCTGCACCTCTCGCAGCAGCTGGGCGAACAAGTCCCGAAGGCGGTCATAATTGTTGATGATGGTGTAGGTTTTGCCGCCGCGCTGCCGCAGCTCCACCACCTGCTCGGGCTGTCCGTGCTCTAGGCACCAGCGGGCAATCAGCTGTCGGTTGCGCATGTGGGCCTGCTCGATGCAGGCCCCTGGCGCAATGCGCACCAGCTGGGTCATCAGGCCGTTGCGGATGTAGCGGTCGTACTCGGCGCGGGGCAGCTCCGCCGAGGGCACCAAGCCCAGCTCCTGCAGCTTGGGGTCGGCGATGTAGTAGAGGGCGAACAGGTCGGCGCGGGCCTCTTCGAGGGTCGAGGCGTAGTTTTTAAGCTCATCGCCGCGCACGCCCGGGGCCAGCTGCCCCGAACCATGGCCGAGGCACTCGTGCAGGTCGGTGTGCAGGCGGCTGGCCATGGCACCGTAGCGCTGGGCGCGGGCTATAAGCTCGGGCGAGAGGCCGAACTCCTGCTCGAATCCGCTGCCGAGCGCGGCCTGTTCGTGGGCGTGGGCCACGTTGGTGAGCGACACCGATTTGGAGCCGTGCTGCTGGCGCAGCCAGTCGGCGTTGGGCAGGTTGATACCCAATGGCGATGCGGGGTAGCAGTCGCCGCCCAGCTGGGCCAGCGTGATGGCCTTGGCGCTAACGCCAGTAACGTGGGGCTTTTTGAACTGCGGGTCGATGGGTGAATGGTCCTCGAACCATTGGGCATGGCGGGCGAGCAGCTGGGTGCGGCGCGTGGCCTGGTCATCGCGTATGCTCACTACCGACTCCCATGTGGCCTTGTACCCGAGCGGGTCGGCGTAGGTCTCTATGAATCCGTTCACGAAGTCCACCTTCGACTCTGTGTCGCTCACCCACAGCATGTTATACTCATCGAATGTACGCAGGTCGCCCGTTCGGTAAAAATCGGCCAGCATTTTGATAGTGCGTTGCTGCAAGGGCGATTCGGCCACGGTAGCGGCCAGCACAAGCCATTGCACCACGCGTTCGAGTGCATGGCCGTACATACCGCCCACGCGCCATACGCGTTCGAACAGCCGCCCATCGGGGCCTTTGGCGAGCTGCGAGTTGAGCCCCACCGAGATGGGCTGGGGGTCGCCTGGGCGCTGCATGGCGGCGTAGAACGCCTCGGCCTCGGGCTGGCTCACGCCGTGGTATAGGTTGCAGGCCGAGGCGGCCAGCATGTCGAACCCCGCTCCCTGCGCCATGCGGCGCGGCGCCACGGAGGGGTCGAACATGATGCTCAGCACACATCGCACCTCATCGGGCGATGCAACGTCACGGAGCATTGGCGCCACGAAATCCTTGCTAAGACCAGTGGGCGCAAACTTGTCGGTGGAATAGTGGTGGTGGATGCCATTGGCAAACCACAGGCGTTTGAGGTAGACCTCAAGTGCGCTCCACTGCTCAGAGCGGCGGTCGCCCGTGTAGGAGGCGTATATCCTCTCTAAACATCTTCTTATGAGGATATTATGCGCATAATTTTGGTCGTACACAATATCGCGCCCGCAAAGCGCGGCACGGCTAAGGTAGTAAAGTAACACGCGCTGCCTCGGTGCTAGCTCATCGAAACCATCTATTTGATAGCGAAGCACCTTGATGTCGGCGAAGCGGTCGACCAGCCATGGGTCGGTCGCTGAGGGGGCGGTTTGGGGTTGGAGCATGGTAGCAAAGGGTGTGTATGACGAGGTGATACAAAGGGGGAGATGGGTGTCGGGGCTACTCATCGCCTAGGGGCAGCAGCTGCCCCTGCAGGCAGGCCAGCTCGGCCTCGACCCCAGCGGTGCGCACCTGGCTCTCAATGCTGGCGTAGACGGCCCAATTGATGGTGAACCCGCCCCCGCATCGGGGGCACTTTAGCTCTCTCATGGCTTGCGCTTTGGTGTGTACGGTATGGCAAAGGTAAGCATTTGCCCAAAAATATCCCCTCCCAATTGGGGCATGTCGATAAATTTTGCTTTCTTTATGGCTCACCGCTATCCTCCCATTGTCCCCCTCTACCTCCCTATATTGCTACGCTTCACGAAATAGCGGTGAGCTCGATTTGTCATACTATCCGTCTCACCATCAAACACAACACACTATGAATCAACTCATTAACAACCACAAATGGGATTGCGTACGCCTGCTGCTATCATGCGCGCTATTGCTGACGGGCTATTTGGCTAGCGGCGCCCCAGGCATCGTCGTACAAGTTTACGGCAGCAATGACGGAGCAACCCTTACGGGCATCTCGCTGGAAGAGGCGCTGAGTACAGTTCAGCTTGACACCCTGACCGAGATTTCAGTAACCGGTGGCGAATTCACCACCGATGACTGGCTGTATCTGCGCGACCAACGCAACCGCCTAGCCATACGGCATTTCTCGATTAGCCCTGGCGTAAGCTGCGCCAACATCCCCAACACCACCGAGGGAAATCCCTACTTCCAGAATAGGGCAATGTTCATTGGCATACGCCCCAACATTGAACGCCTTGGCGACTGGGCCTTCGCTGGCCTCGATAGCATTTACTGTAACATCGATTTGGTTGAACACGTGGGCAATAGCACATTCCGGGGCTCTGGATTGATCCACTTCATGGCCCCTCTCCTACAATCGGTGGGCGACTACGCCTTTGCGGGCTGCGACTCACTAAGCCGCATAATGCTGGGCTACAACCCGCCCACCGTAGGCGCTGGCGCGTTCGACAGAAAAACACAGAAGCACCACCAGCTGGAGCTACAAAACCCACAAGGCACCCAGCTCCCAGCCGATACGCTACGCCTAGCGCAGTACCTCTACAGCCTCACTCCTGGCTGGGATGCCGCTAAGAGCACCTGGCACGGGTTCAAGCTGATACTAAGCACGAGCAGCGGCCTGGTGGTGAATCTGAACGATGACCCCACCCCGCTGATAGGCTCCGATCTTGAGGCGGCGATGCTCCCAGTGCTCTCCACCTCGCAGCAGATGCCAACCAAGATAACTGTGGTGAGCGGAAGGTTGTACTACCGCGACTGGTATTTTATGGGCTCGATGCCAACTATCAGCACGCTGCATGTCGGCCCAGGCGTTAACGCAGACATGCCACCTGCTGGCCATTTCCCCAACAACATTAAGGAGCTGGAGGTACACGACTACATCATACAAAGCAATGCGTTTGAAGAGAGCGGGCTCCAAAAGGTAAGCCTGCCCAACGTGTGGATGCTCGACAAGGACGCATTCAAGAACTGCAGACAGCTACGCGAGGTGCATATCCCTAACTGCCTAATCATAGGAGACTGTGCCTTTGTGGACTGCGCCGAGCTGACCACCATAACCGACACAAATCTACTTAAAATCACGGGCCGCGCATTCGCAGGATGCTCCAGCCTAGAGCACATCGACCTGAACAACGTGAAGGAGAGCAACCTGCTGGCCTTCGCCTACTGCGACAGGCTGAAGGCCATAAGCATGCCCAACCTGCAGAAGTTCGTATTCGAGCCAACGACGAGCACCTTCCCCCACAGCATCAGCAGCCTGACGCTGGGTAGCACCCCGCCCACATTCTACGACAACAGCAACCTCTCCTGCGCCACAGACGATGTGAAGGATGCGTTCACAAAGCACTACCTCAACCTGCGTTACATCGCGCTGGCCGACCCTCAGGGCACCCCCCTTACGGGCGAAGCCCTCGCCACCGCCATTGCGGCCTACAAGGCCGATGCAGGCTGGGACAATGCCACGCAAAAATGGTATGGACTGACGCTGCTCGATGGCACCCAGCAGCTATACCAGCTGAGCGCAGCTGGGCGGGGCTCGCTGATCGACATATCATACCAGCAGTGTGGAGCCGACTCCAGCGTGGTGGCGCACTGGAGCATACTGCCCCACTACATAGAGACCATAGCCCCCACCGTGAGCGTGTACAAGACGGGCGACCCCAGCACCACCGTGAGCGCCAGCATCGATATGGCGATGCAGCAAATATCGTTCACCATGCCAGCCCACGATGTTACCATAGAGGTGAGCTACACGCCCAACGTGATGGAGCTCACGCTCAACGGCAGCACCCCGCTCAGCGGGCTCTCGCTGGCCGAGGCCCTACGGGGCATAGATCCGCTACAGGTGAACAGCCTGCACATAAGCAAGAGCGAGATGTTCGACACCGATGACTGGCAGTACCTGATGCAGCTGTCCAACATAGAGGAGCTCACCATGCACCCTGACGATGTGAAGAACGTCCGCTCGTTTGCCGAAACCATGGTTACGCTATTCAAGCTGCGCGTATTCGAGGCACCCGTGAGCACCATTCCCCCAGACTGCTTCAAATCCCACCCAAGCATTGAGCGGGTGAGCCTGCCCTATGTGACACAATTGCATAAGAGCACATTCACCTATGCAAGAAAGCTCACAACGGTGCACCTGCACAGCACCACCACGGTTGATGTTGAGTCATTCATCAACCCGCTACTAAAAGAGATAGCACTACCAAAGGCCTCCCAGTTGGAGGCGTATTCATTCCTGGATTGCCCACAACTATCGCTGCTACAGCTGGGCCAAACGCCACCCACAGTGGGCACCCAGGCATTCTATGGCTGCCCCAGCCCACGCTACCTACAGCTGGTGGGTGCCGATGGCACCCCGCTCACAGGCGATGCCCTGACCACAGCCACCAATGCCTACAAGTCCGATGCTGGCTGGGATGCCACCGCTCAAACCTGGCACGGCTGGACGCTGTACCACGAAGCTCCACAGCTCTACCAAATCAGCACCACCTGGAACGACCAAATGGGAACCCTAATCGCATCGCCCTCCATGGCACCACAAGGTGCCAGCATTGAGGTAAATGCGGGACCCGCTGCGGGCTATGCGTTCACCGCTGTGCGGGCCTACCAAACTGGCAACCCCAGCGTGAGCATACCCCTCAGCCGCCTGCCCAACGGCAGCTACAGCTTCGAGCAGCCTGCCCACGATGTTACCGTGGAGGGCACCTTCGAGGCCAACCACATGGAGCTAACCATCAACAACAGCATAACCCGCACGGGCAACACGCTGATGACGAGCATAGACGATATTGCCCCCCTGTACATCAACAGCCTAGAGGTAACCAAGGCCAAGCTATTCGCAGATATAGACTGGTTTGGTCTAACCCTGCTGCCCAACCTCGAGCACCTGAGGCTCAACAGCGGGGTGGATACCATAGACAATAACAATGGAGGGGTAATCTTCGACAAGCTCCGCACACTTACCATCGAACGGCTTAGGGTGTTCAACTTCCAGGTAGATGCAGACTCCCTGCGCTCAGTGAGCCTGCCCCAGACGGAGATCATCGGCACTTATGACTTTATGTTCAACAACGCCCTGAACGAGGCGTACCTCCCCGAGGTGCGCACATTGGAACTTGGGGCATTTCAATACTGCGGCCTGACCGCGCTGAGCCTCCCCAAGGCCGACAGCCTGCTGGCGAGCTCCTTTGCAGAAAATACTCAACTCAGCACGGCGAGCCTACCGCTAGTTAAGAAGTTGGGACAGGGCGTGTTCAGAGACTGCCACACCCTGTCGTTCATGCAGCTGGGCACAACGCCCCCTGTAGTGGAGATCGATGCATTCTCTGGCTGCCACAGCCCACGCTACCTACAGCTGGTGGGTGCCGATGGCACCCCGCTCACAGGCGATGCCCTGACCACAGCCACCAATGCCTACAAGTCCGATGCTGGCTGGGATAATGGTACTCAGGCCTGGCACGGCTGGATATTGCTAGGGGCTCCTGCGGTAATAGCCTACGAGAGCATCTGCGAGGGCGAGAGCTACACCTGGGCTGGCCAAACCTACAGCCAATCTGGTGCCTACCTCGACCTGAGCGACATAGCCAACCCCAAAACGCTGATGCTAACCACAATACCCGTAGCCCGCAAGAGCATTAGCACCGAAATCTGCGCTGGCGAGAGCTTCGACCTCGCGGGCACCACCTACACCCAAAGCGGCCTCTACTCCCACACGCTGGTGAGCCAGCTCACGGGCTGCGACAGCATCGTTACCGTGAACCTGAGGGTGCTACCGCCCGCCCACGGCGAGCTGAGCCACACCGCCACAGGTAGCTACGAGTGGTACGGCACCACCTACGATGCCAGCGGCGACTACGTGCACACGCTCACCACCGCCAACGGCTGCGACAGCACCGTAACGCTGCACCTGACCATCGTGGACAAGCCCTCGGGCCTACGCGACAACGCACTGGAAACCATAGCGCTACACCCCAACCCCACCACAGGCGAGCTGTGGGTAACGGTGCCTTCGACAAGCTCAGGCACCGCCCCGTCCGAGGTGCGGGTGTACAACGCAGGCGGTCAGCTTGTGCTGCGTGTGCCCACGCATGGGGCTTCGACAGGCTCAGCCCCCACGACAGGCTCAGCCCCCACAGCTGAGGGCCGCACCCGCATCGACCTGAGCCGCCTGCCAGCAGGTGTATACATAGTGCGCACGGCCAACGCCGCCGCCAAGGTAGTGAGGATGTAGCACAACCATAAAAATCCGCCTTTCTACCATTTTGTACCTTGAATCCCTGCGGGGGGGGGGAACGAAGGTTCGCCCCCCCCCTTCTTTGGCCACACGGCAAGGACCCACGCACTACGCAACCACTAGGTTGCGATTTTTTTTGCGATATGCAGCGGCGCCTTTCGCCCTCCATATCAGAAATAAACTACTGACATACAACGTATTAATTAATACATAGAAAATCATTCCGCCAAACACCCTATTAGCAGAAAATTTTTACACATACCGATAAGCCTGAAGAAGCATAGACCAAATATAAACATTTGTGCCATTGGCATTTGCAAAAGCCAACCAGGATGGCTAATTTCGTCCAAAATTAGCAATGCCCCCAAAGGGGGTGCCCCGCACAAAGCAGCACAGCAACATGTCCAACACAAACCACTCAGCACTATGAGCAACAGACTATTACCCCTACTCCTGCTGACCACGCTATCGCTCACAGCACAAGGGCAGCAGGAAGTGCGCATTGGCCAGCACCGCTACACACCGCCGGCCAACACCGATGCGCTCTACGCGCCCACCCGTTCGGAGGCAGCTACCAGCCCACGGCATCTGCTGATACAATTCAGCACGCTGCCAACCGCTATAGAGCGGAAACAGCTGTCTAACAATGGCATACGCCTGCACGAATACCATGGCAGCAACACCTTTGCCGCCACAGTGGACGTGCGGCAGATCCACAGCTCCCCCGCAAACGCAAACATCGTGGCGGCATTCACCATGCAACCCGAGTGGAAAATATCGGCCCAACTGGCCGAGGGGCGTGTGCCCCCCCACGCGCTGACCGCCAGCGGGCAGCTGCTGGTGCTAGTGCACTTCTCCCCCACCATGACCGAGGCCGAGGTATCTGCTCAGCTACGCGGCCTAGGGCTCCGGGCGCAACGCATCGACAGCCGCTTCTTCACAATACACATGCAGCTAAGCCGCAGCGGCCTCAACCGGCTGGCCCAGCTGCCGTGGGTGCAGGCCATAAAACCCACGCCAGCCCCCCAGCAGCTCTACAACCGCACGGGGCGCGGCGTAATTAAGGCCAATGTGCTGAGCACCGCCCCCGAGCTGCACGGGCGCGGTCTGACGGGCCATGGCGTGCGAGTGGGAATATGGGACGGTAACGTGGCCCCGCATCCCGACTATGGAAGCCGCCTGCACCAACAGGAGTTCGAGATGTCGATTGAGGAATCGGGCGGGCACGGCATGCACGTGGCCGGCACGGTGGCAGGAGCTGGTCTGATCGACCCCGCTGCCATGGGCATGGCCCCCGAGGCCGACTTCTATACCTACAACTTCAACGTGCAGAGCAACGGCCTGTACGCCTTTGAGGAGATGGCCGAAGCCCGCGAGCGCTTCGGCATCAACATCACGCAGAACTCCTACGGCGTGTACATGGACAACTTCTGCGATGACATCAGCCCGCTTACGTACAACGCCTTTGGCCAAGACGCGGGCATCGACCACATAGCCAACCTCTACCCCTCGCTGCTGCACCTATTCGCGGCGGGCAACGAGCAGCAATCGTGCGGATTTCAATACGGCAGCTCCACCACGCGCCTCAAGACCGCCCTGCTAGTGGGCGCGGTGAACAGCCTGAGCGGTATGACCGACTTCAGCAGCTGGGGGCCGATGGACGATGGCCGCCTGCTGCCCACCGTGTGCGCCATGGGCGAGGCCGTGTACTCCACCATGCCCGACGGCACATACGCCCGCATGGACGGCACATCGATGGCCACCCCTGCGGCCTCGGGCCTGATGGCCCTGCTGGTGGAGCGCTACCGTCAGCTGCACAACGGCCATGAGCCGCTCTCGGCCCTGATGCGGGCCGTGGCCGCCAATACCGCCGATGACCGCGGCCGCCCTGGCCCCGACTACCAGTTCGGCTACGGTGTGCTGAACGGCGAACGCGCAGCGCAAACCATCGAGAATAGCTGGTACACATCTGGATACATATCGCAAGGCGATGCCGATGCCACACACACCATCGCGGTGCCCGCAGGCACCAGGCAGCTACGCGTGATGCTGTCATGGACCGACACCATAAGCACCCACGAGCACTATTTTGGGGAACCAGCCCTGGTGAACGACCTCGACCTGACGGTGAACGGCCACCAACCATGGGTGCTCGACAAAGATTTCCCCGACAACGATGCCACCCAGGGCCGCGATACCTTGAACAACCTAGAGCAGGTAACCATCGACCACCCCGCTGCGGGCAATTACATCGTGAAGGTGCACGCCAACCGGGTGGTGTCGAGCAGGCAGCAGTACGTGGTGGTCTACCACATCGAACGCGAGGGGCTGCGACTGGCCAGCCCTGTGGGCGGCGAGCGGCTTGCCCCAGGCGATGAAATGCTCGTTCGCTGGTATAATGCCGAAATGCCTGTTACCATTGAACTTTCATATGATGGGGGGCAGAGCTATACCGCTATAGCTTGCGATGTTGCCCCCGAGCTACAGCAGCTCGCTATAGATATTCCTTCCGATGCTCCAGCCACTAGCAGCGCATTGCTGCGGGTGTCGGACGGTAAAGGCGTGGCCGTAAGTGCGGCTCCGTTTACAATTGCGGGCGTGCCGCGCCTTACGCTTACTGCGCAGGGCGCTGGGTGTAGCATGGGCGGGTATGTTTTGAACTGGGACGATATTCCTGAAGCCTCCGAATATCAAGTGCTACGCGCCGATGTGGCTCAGGGTAGCTATCTGCATATAGCTACGGTTAGCAGTAATCAGTATAGCATTGAAAATCAACATATAAGCAATAATGAGCACAACGTATTTGCCGTGCAGGCTGTGTACAACGGCATTGTAGGGCGGCGTTCGCTGGCCGTGCGGGTTAAATCCCCGCAACCTATCGAGTTGACGGGTAATACGCTGCCATTCAAGGAGATATTCGCCCTCGGCGTTCCGCAACATGTAGAACTGACGGCAGGGGCCAACCTGAGCGAGATTTACGGGGATATGCCCTCCTATTTCGAGCCCGAACTGGGCGAGCGCTATTACATGGTAACGCCCGATACCAATGCCCATGATGGGGCAACGGTTGATGCCCCATTTGATGGCACCGAAAGCAATCAGGTGGTGCTGCGCTTGTGCAACATCGACCTGACGGGCATTGCAGCGGGAACCCCCATTATGCTGCATTTCAACACCATGAGCCGCCGGGGCAGCGACCCGCGTACCACCTCCATGCGCGTGCGCATCGATGGCCAGCCTGTGCCCGACATCGATGGTGCTATATTGCATCATCCCAAGCAGATAGAGGAGAGCACGTGGACTACGCATTACTACGACCTGTCGGCCTACGTGGGCCAAACGCTGTCGATTGCCATAGAGGCCGCCATGCTCACCACTTACGATGGTATAGGCTTCGCCCATATTGTTATCGATAAAATGGCCCAGCAGCCCGACTTGCAAATAGCTGGTATGCAGTCAGTTCAGTCGGGGCACAACCTAGGAAACAACAATCCCGTGAGCATTACGCTGTTCAATCGATACCACCAAGCCCTGCACGATGTGCTGGTGAGCTATAGCATAAACGGGCAACATGTTGTTACCGAAATAATTAAGGAAATAAAACCGTATCAGCAGCTCAGCTACACTTTTGGGGCCCGCGCCGACCTGAGCACAGCGAACGACCTGGGCGAGCGGTTCTATATTGAGGCTATGGCCGAGATTGGCAATGACATCGACATCTCGAACAACACCGCACTGTGGGAGGTGAGCAGCTATGGCAATGCCTTTGTGCTGCCCTATGCCGAGCTTATCGATGCGGGCATATTCGACAAAAATAGCACCGATGCCAAAACCGTGAAGCGTGTTGATGGAAGCCTGTTATTTACTGACGATGGGGGAGCCTTTGGCAGCTACCGAACCAACAATCAGTCATCGGTCCGTTTCGTGCCAACGAACCCCGACAAGGTGATAAGGATTACGTTCCAGCAGTTCGACACCGAATATGAGTACGACGTGATGAGCATTTGGACCAATGCGCTGGGCTTCCCAGGCTATGTTGGCACAGAGCCCGATTATATGCTTTCCGATGTGTGCGATGGGCGAGCATTCGTTTCGGGGGCCTCCGATGGCGGCCTATGCCTTACGTTCTATAGCGACGAAAGCTTTACCGCCGATGGGTGGGTTGCCCTAGTTGAAGAGATTGACCCGGTGAACATGTTCGCCATACGGCTACACCCCATGGCCTACGAGCCCACGGGGCAAGTGCCCGTAACCATCACGGTGAAGAACTTAAGCGATAGCCCAGTAGCCAATGTAGATGTAGCCTTCGTGCTCGACAACAACCGAGTGGAGGAGCAGATTCCCAGCATAGCTCCGCATGGATCTGTTGATTATACATTTACCGAATTTGCCGATCTCAGCGAGCTGGCCTATCACACCTTGTCGGTAATGGTGCTGAGCAGCGATGCAATGCCTATCGACAATCGTGTGGATACGATGATAATCAATGATATATATTGCAGAATTGATGAAATAGCCAATCCTGAGCGGGTGAATATCACTGGCGTAGAGATGCTTGAGGGCGAATATTATAGCTTCTACGAAGCCGCCAGCACCCATGTCGATTATCAGACCGCCAGCACTTTCACCGCTTATATGCAGAATGCCGAGCTGGCTCAGCTCACGGTGTATATCGACAACCCATCGAGGAGCGATGCCATTGGCGTGGCTGTGGACTGGGACGATGATGGTAGCTTTGAACAGGTGGGCATGGCTACACTTCGGGCCGATGAGTACGTGTACACCATCGACTTAAACAATGGTATGCGGCCTGGCGAACATCGTATGCGCGTGGGGGTTATGAATGCATCGATACTCGACCCCTGCCCCGCTGGTGCAATTAGCTATGGGAGCATTAAAGATTTCACCCTAAATGTGATAGATGGCCCATATCCCATGCAGAACGATTTTGGCATCGAGATAGAAGCCTTGATCTCGGGCGTGAACCTCATCGATGCTGAAATGCTGTCGGTTGTTATCACCAACAACTCGCCCAACGCCGCCGCCCCAGGCCTAGTGGAGGTCGATGTCGATGGAGTAACATTTACTGAAGATGTTACAGAGGCGGTAGTACCATTTGGCGTGCTGTATTACGACTTCGCTCAGAGCATCGACCTGTCGGCAGCAGGCGAGCACCACGTAACGGCGAGGCTGCTTTCCCCCGACGATGACAGCAGCAACGATATGTCCGCAGTCGATATACACAACGTAGTGCCCGCCAGCGATGGCTTCTACGCAATCGAGATGCTGAACGCAGACGACGAGCACATCAACCTGGGGAATTTGAACGGCATTAGTTTCGATGCTATGACGTTTACCCTTGAGGCCTGGGTGAAGTTGCATCCCGCTTCGGTGAATAATATTTTCAGGGGCAAAGACGTGGTGGTAGCAGTCATGAACAGGCCCGAAATAGGCGTCGAGAATGCCGTGGTTGTGTCGTTTGGCGGGCAATCGGTGTTCTACACCGATAATGATGTTTTCGTCCCCAATATGTGGCAACATGTGGCTGTAAGTGTAGAACCAATTGAGCATCAAATGTTTGGCGAGTACCCCCGCCCCACCATCTATATCAATGGCGTGGCGCAGGAACTTTTCGAGGAGGATGCGCATATGGGATATATGTCGGAAACATATGATAAAGAGCTATTTGCGGCCCATCGCATGGGCGGTGTCATCAAGGCCATACGCGTATGGGAAACGAGCCGCACGGCCAGCGATATAGCAGCAGACATGTACCGCTTGGTACGGCAGCCTCATGGCGACCTTCCGTTCGGCTGCGTGGCCGAGTTTGCCCTCGATGAGGGCCCAGGCAACAGCGCAGTGCATTCGGGCTACGACATTGCTACTCTAGTGAGCTCACGGGGCGATGCCGTATGGGCCGACCCCGCCGACTTGGTGGCCCGCATGAACTTCGAAGAGCAAACCGAGCCCGTGGTGCGGCACGATAAGCAAAGCTACACCGTTTTGCTCGATTCTCGGGCCAATCTATCGTCTGTTGCAGGGCATGTGCAACCCGCTTGGCCCAACGCCACCATAACCTACAACGGACAACCAATCGATGGCCCAGCCACCTTCGACTTCGGATCTGGAACTATTGCCCTACAGGCTCAGGCACAGCTCTTTGGACGCAACATCGGCTATGAAATCAGCATAAGCGGCCAGCACGATGCCTCCAACGAATGCTCGTTGCTGAGGCTCGTGGCGCTGGGCGGGCATGGCAGCTCCGATGCGCACGTGACACCCATCGCGGCCACTAACATCATAGAGCTATGGGGACTCTCCGACCTCACGGCGGTGGACATCGACTTTGAGGTATCGCCCGGGGCTACGCTCCTATACAATGGCATGGCATACAGCAACGGAGATGCGCTCACCATCGACCTTTCCCAAACCGTCATGCTCACCGTGGTGGCCGCCGATGGCAAGCATCGCCAATGCTATTCGTTGGCCAATGTTCGCGCCAATTCCATTAGCGGATTGCAACGCTCTTACGGTGTAACTTATGGCATTGCGCCTTGGGCTCTTGGTGCTACAGCAGCATCGGGCCTGCCCGTTGAGTATGCCTCAAGCAATAACCGTGTGGCTACCGTATCCAACGGGCAGCTTCATATCGTGGGCGCAGGGGAGGCCATAATTTCTGCCTATCAAGATGGGGGCAATGGCTTTGGCCCTGCTGCCCCAGCAACATGCAATGTAACGGTGAATGTCAAAGCGATTCTTGCTAAGCCGCTCGACCAGCACATATCGTACATCGATACATTGCCATCGATACAGATGCAATATACTGGTTTGGTGAATGATGCAGATACAATGCTGATACAAATACCTGAATATGAGTTGTTTGTTGATGGTGTGAAATATGACCCCTTAAAAGGTTATCTTCCCCAAGGTTCTCATGATTGGAGGCCCGTTGTAGCAAGCGGGTATCAGGGTAATTATTATGTATTTTTTGATCCTGCACGTGTCCATGTAGCTAGCTGGCCCGCCGTCAGTACAATCATTGCGGTAGAGAGCGGCGGCAATCCCGTGAGCGATGCTCACGTAACGCTGTGCTCCGCCGGTCGATGCATAGAGCATAGCACCAGTATCTCGGGCCAAACGCCAAGCATCGACCTCGAGGGCGGTACTACCTATAGCTACACCGCACAGGCCGATGGCTACGCCGCAGCTACAGGCAAATTTATAGCAGGGACAAGCCCAACCGTAAGCATAGAGCTGCTGGCGCTGGCCCACACGCTCACCTACACTGCCAATGCTCACGGTGCCATACACGGAAAATCCGCGCAGCGGGTACCCAACCATGGCACGGGACTTTCCGTAGAGGCCATCCCCGTAAGAGGTTATAGCTTTACGCGGTGGAGCGATGGCAGCACCCAAAACCCACGTACCGACACCAATGTGCAGTCCGATATGGCGGTTGAGGCCCAATTCTCCCTAAATATCTACACGGTGGAATACCTAGCCGATGCCAATGGCAGCCTCAGCGGCGAACTTGCACAAACAATCGATTTCGAAAAAAATGGCACACCGGTGACCGCCATTCCCAACGCCAACTACCACTTCGTGGGCTGGAGCGATGGCCGCACCGACAACCCCCGTACCGACATGGGCTCTGCCAACATGCAGGTGACGGCCCTGTTCGAGTACGCCCCTGAGGTGCTGATAGACCTGCCCTACGCGCAACATTTCGAGGACTCCCCCCTCATGGCGATGCCCGATGGCTGGTACGTCGAGGACAACCTTGCCACGGGCTCAACAGAGCGCTGGCGCGTACTGGCCGACTACATAGGCATGGCCCGCATGACCGGCAACTTTGCGCTCGTAGGCACCTACATCGGCGAGAACAGCGAGGCCAATGCGGCGCTGCTCAGCCCATGGTTCAACGTAAGCAACCTCACCGCAGCCGACACCCTCCACGTGGACTTCCGCTACATGTACGCGGGCTTCGCCCCCACGGCCCACTTCGGACTAAGCTACCGCACCCACCCCGATTCCGCGTGGACAGCGATGTGGGCAGCCTCCAACCACAACGAAACCCCGCTCGATGTGCTCAACGCAGCGCTCAGCCTCAACTGGCCCCCACTTGGCCAGGCCAACAAGCTACAGCTACGCTGGAGCTACACCGACCAGCAGGGCTACTGGGCCGCACTCGACAGCTTGCACGTATACGCAACAACAGGCAGCACACTCCACCAGCTCACCATCAACGTAATGGATAGCGAGGCCAAGCCCATAGAGGGGGCCACGATAACAATTGAGGGACGCACCCTCACCACCGATGCCATCGGCACCGTAAGCGATAGGCTACAGCCTGGCACCTACATCTACACCGTAGAGAAGGTGGGGTACGGCCCAGCGAGCGGTAGCGTAGCGCTGTCCTGCGACACGATGATAAAGGTAACGCTGGGCAAAGCCGCCGGACAGCGCAGCCCCGGGCTAAATCTACTAAGCGTACACCCCAACCCCACCACGGGCGAGCTGTGGCTAACGGTGCCTGAGCCTGTCGAAGGCACCATCGAAGGCACCGCCACCGCCGAGGTACTGGTGTACAATGCCAGCGGCCAGCTGCTGCTGCGAGTGCCCACGCAGGGGGCCTCGACAGGCCCAGCCCACGCAGCGGGTCGCATCGGCATCGACCTGAGCGGCCTACCTGCGGGCATATACATAGTACGCATGGGTAGCAGCGCCGCCAAGGTGGTGAAAATTTCAAGACCACAGCAACACCATTTAAAACAGCAGGGGCGAGCCAATCAGGTTCGCCCTGCTGTTTTAAAATGGTGTATAGACATCCCACCATGACAAACGCATCAAATTTGTGCGATCACGGCACATCTCGATCGCTAGCCATGGGCAGTCAGCCCAATTCGCAATGCATGAATGCGAAAACACATGACCCTTTGTGCCATATATTTTGCTACCTTTGCGTCCTCAAATCCATAAACCTTGTAATCCATGAAGAAAATAGCTTTGCTAATGGGATTTATGCTCGTCAGCGCTGCGCTGTTTGCACAGTTAACGGAGTTCAAGCTCAAGAACGGGCTCACGGTACTAGTGAGCGAAGATCATAGCACCCCCTCGGTATTTGGCTGCGTGGTGGTTAGAGCGGGCTCGGTGGACGAGCCCACCGAAGCCACGGGCACCGCCCACGACCTAGAGCACGTGATGTTCAAGGGCAGCCAAAAGCTGGGTACCCTTAACTGGGAAGCCGAAAAGGTTCATTATGATAAGATTATAGCCCTATACGACCAGCTGGCCGCTACGCCCGAGGAGGGCCGGGCCGCCATCCAGCAGCAGATCAACGAGGAGAGCATCAAGGCCAGCACCTACAGCATCAACAACGAGTACCAAGACCTGATACAGGCCATAGGCGGCACGGCCCTCAACGCCTCCACGGGGCACGACGTAACGCAGTACTTCAACGTATTCCCATCGTACCAGCTCAAAAAATGGCTCGAGCTCAATGCCGATAGGTTCGAAGCCCCTGTGTTCCGTGGCTTTCAGGCAGAACTGGAGACCGTGTACGAGGAGAAGAACAAGTACAGCGATGACCCGTTCTCCAGCCTGAGCGATTTATTCCTGAAAGAGATTTTTGGAGAGGAATGCCCCTACTCGCGGCCCATCATCGGGTACTCTGAGCACCTCAAAACCCCCTCCATCAGCAAGCTCATCAAGTACTACAACACCTTCTACGTGCCCGAGAACATGGCGCTGGTGCTCGCTGGCGATGTGAACGTGGAGGAAGCCCGCCAGCTGGCCGAGCAGACCGTGGGCCGCTGGCCCAAGCGGCCCCTACCCCAGCGCACCGCCATACAGCAGCCCGTGCTCGAAAAGAACCGCATCGTAAAAAATAAGCTCACCCCCGTCCCCGTAGTGCTGATGGGCTTCAGCGGAGCCGCCAGCACCGATGCCGACCGCTACAAGCTCGAGGTGCTCGAGGGCGTGCTGAGCAACCGCACCCAGACCGGCCTGCTCGACAAGCTATCCCTTGATGGCGATGCCATGCAGGTATCCCTCAACATGGTATCGTTCCGACAGGCCGGCCTCATCATGGTGCAGGGCATACCCGTGTTCGACATGGCCCAGATGCGCTTCTCCTCGCTCAAAACACTGGAGGGCAACATCATGAAGACCATCAAGAGCCTGATGGACGGCCAGGTGGACGACTGGCTGGTGCAGTCGGTGAAGGACAACCTGATAATGACCTACGAGCTGAGCAAAGAGTCGCACACCAACAACGGCATGATTCTAGCGGGCGCCTTCGCCAACGGTATCAGCCTCGATGAGCTGCAAAGCTACCCCGAGCGCATCAAGGCCATCACCAAGGACGATGTTATCGCCATGGCCAAGAAGTACTTCGACAGGCCCTACCTGTCGATGCAATCGCTGCAGGGCACGGCCAAGAAGGACAAAATAGCCAAGCCCAGCTATAAGGCCCTCACCCCCGCCAAGGGTCGTTCGGAGTACGCCAAGGCGTGGCTCAACGAGGAGGTGAAGGTGCCCGAATTTAAGCCCATCGACTTCGCCAAAGACATCAAGCAGGGCGAGCTGGCCAAGGGCGCCAACATGTACTACGTGAACAACCCCCAGAACGATATCTTCTCGCTCACCATCAAGTACGGCGCGGGCACCAGCGACATACGCGGGCTAGAGCATGCCGTGGGCCTGATGAATCAGGCCGGCATCATGGCCCAGTACACGCCCTACGAGCTCAAGCGCGAGTTCAGCAAGCTGGGATGCACCGTGCAGTTCTACGCCTCCGACCACGAGACCTTCGTAACCATGCGCGGCAAGGAGGCCAACCTGGCCCGCGCCTGCCAGATGCTCTCGCGCATGCTGCTCATGCCCTCGCTCGATGAGAAGCAGATGAGCCGCATCATAGGCAACGCCATCGGGGCCCGCCAGGTGGAGGCCAAGAACAAGGAGGCGCAAAAAGATGCCCTGAGCGAGTACCTCTACCACGGTGGGGCCTCCGAGTACCTCAACCGCCTATCGAACTCAGAGATACAGGCATTCAGGGTATCGCAGCTGGCCGCCGACTTCATAAAGGCCACCCAGTACGAAACCGAGGTGCACTACGTGGGCAAATCCTCATTCGATGTGGCCAAGGCCACCATATCGAAGAACCTGGCCTTCCCCGCCAACCTCAAGCCCGCCATGAAGAGCGAGACCCCGCTGGCCAACTACACCGAGAACACCATCCTGCTGCTCAACAACAAGGAGGCCCGCCAAGGCGATGTGTACCTATACGTGCACGGCGATGAGTACAACAAGCAGCAGCGCGCCGTGATAGACGCATTCAACCAGTACTTCGGCGGCGGCTTCAACGGCCTGGTGGTACAAGAGCTGCGCGAGCTACGCTCATTCGCCTACACCGCCAGCGGACACTACCGCTACCCCGACTACGACAAGGAAACCTCCTACCTACGCGGCTACATAGGCACTCAGGCCGACAAGGTGAACGATGCCATAGAGGAGTTCGTGAAGCTCATAGCCGAGCTGCCCCAGCACCCCGAACGCATCAACAACATAAAGGACTACCTAGCTTTGGCCAACATATCATCGACCCCATCGGTGCGCAGCAAGACCCAGGTGGTGGCCAACTGGCTCGACCAGGGCTACACCCAAGACCCCCGCATCGACCTGCTCAAGGGCTACAAGGCCATGTCGTTTGACAGCATCATGACCTTCTACAACCAGCACATCAAGGGCCGTCCCATAGCCATAGCAATAGTGGTGAACACCAAAAACATAGACAAGGAACGGCTCAAGAAGTTCGGCAAGGTAATAGAGCTCAAGCCCTCCAACGTGTTCAAATACTAAACCACGTAGCACTCTTGCTACAAGCAGCTTAGGCCGCCCCCGCAGGGGGTGGCCTTTGTTTTTGTGCCAAAAACCCGCTATCTTAGCGGGCCAATACTAGAATAACCTATATTATTACACCATGCTAAACGCAATATCCCCCGTCGACGGACGCTATAGCAACAAAGTACAGGAGCTGCAGCCCCTATTCTCTGAGATGGCCCTGATACGCTACCGCGTGTGGGTCGAGGTGGAGTACCTCATCGCCCTGAGCGAGATACCCATTGAGCCCCTGAGCGGGCTCACACAGGCCGACATAGCCGCCCTGCGCGGCATTGCAGAGCACTTCGGGGCCGACCAGGCCCAACGCGTGAAGGACATCGAGCGCACCACCAACCACGACGTGAAAGCCGTGGAGTACTTCCTGAAGGAGCAGCTCGACACCATGGGCCTAGCCCGCTACCGCGAGTTCATACACTTCGGCCTCACCTCGCAGGACATCAACAACACGGCCTTCCCCGCCATGGTGCGCGATGCCGTGAACGATGCCTACCTGCCCTGCCTCGATGCGCTCGCCGCGCAGCTGAGCGGGCTGGCCCAGCAGTGGCGCGGCATAGCCATGCTAGCCCGCACCCACGGCCAACCCGCATCGCCCACCCGCCTGGGCAAGGAGCTGATGGTGTTCGTGGAGCGCCTACGCGTACAGCGCGAGCACCTGCTCCGAATACCATTCTCGGCCAAGTTCGGCGGAGCCACGGGCAACCTCAACGCCCACCACGTGGCCTACCCCGAGGTGGACTGGGTAGAATTTGCCAACAAATTTGTGGACAATACATTAGGACTGCACCGCTCGCGCACCACCACCCAGATTGAGCACTACGACAACCTAGCCGCCCTGTTCGATGCCATACGCCGCCTAAACACCGTACTGATCGACCTATGCCGCGATGTGTGGGCCTACATATCGATGGACTACTTCAAACAACGCATAGTGGCCGGTGAGGTGGGCTCATCGGCCATGCCCCACAAGGTAAACCCCATCGATTTCGAGAACGCCGAGGGCAATCTGGGCATGGCCAACGCCATACTTGGCCATCTGGCCCAAAAACTACCCATATCGCGCCTACAGCGCGACCTGACCGACTCCACCGTGCTGCGCAACGTGGGCGTACCGTTCGCCCACACGCTCATAGCCCTAAAATCGATACAGAAAGGGCTGGGCAAGCTCATAGTGAACCAGCCCGCCATAGAGGCCGACCTAGAGCGCAACTGGATGGTGGTGGCCGAGGGCATACAAACCGTGCTGCGCCGCGAGGGCTACCCCAACCCCTACGAGGCCCTAAAAGCCCTTACGCGCACCAATAGCCATGTGGGGCAGGCCGAGATTGCTGCATTCATAGACAGCCTCGATGTACCCCCCGCCGTGAAAGACGAATTGCGCCGCATAAGCCCATCAAACTACGTGGGCGTGGACTTCTAGAACATCTCAGCACAACCCTAAAAGATACGTATGAAACGGTTCTTCTCGCTTTTCCGATACCTCATCCCGTACAAGCTGGAGGTGGTGCTGAACTTGACATGCAACGTGCTGGGCGCGGTATTCTCGCTCTTCACGCTCACCATGCTCATCCCATTCCTGCAGCTGCTATTCGGCACGGCCCCCATGCTCGAGGTTAAGCCCGATTTCGAGCTCACGGTGTCGGGCATAACCGATGCGTTCTACTACTTCGTCAGCTCGGTGATACGCGAGTCGGGGCACTCCAAGGCCCTGCTCTACGTGGTGGGCCTAGTGATGGTGGCCTCGCTGCTCAAGAACCTATTCACATATCTGGCCCTGTACTACTTAGCCCCCATACGCACAGGGGTAGTACGCGACATCCGCAACGACCTGTACGACAAAGTGCTCGACCTGCCGCTGGGCTACTACAGCGAGGAGCGCAAGGGCGACATCATCAGCAAGATGAGCAACGATGTTACCGAGGTGGAGGTGTCGGTGATACGTTCGCTGGAGATGCTATTCAAGGACCCCGTCCTCATCATCGTTCATTTTGTGGGGCTGCTGTTCATCAGCGCCCGGCTGACGCTCTTCGTGCTCATCATCCTGCCCATCACGGGGGCCATCATCGGTAAGATAGGCAAAACGCTGCGCCGCACATCGTTCGAGGGGCAGCAGCGGCTGGGCGACCTGCTGGCGCTGATAGAGGAAACGCTCGGCGGCCTGCGCATCGTAAAGGCGTTCAACGCCGAGCACAGCGTGGCCCAGCACTTCAGGGCCGACAACGAGCGCTACACCAAGCTCATCACTGGCATGGAGCAGCGCCGCAACCTAGCCTCGCCCCTGAGCGAGTTCATGGGTACCGCCGTGGTGGCCCTGGTGCTGTGGTTCGGCAGCAGGCTCATATTCTCGGGCAGCGATGCCGTGGGCCCCGAGGCCCTCATCGCATTCATAGGCATCTTCTACATGATCATCAATCCGGCCAAATCGTTCGCCAGCGCCTACTTCAACATCCTGAAAGGGATGGCCTCAGCCGACCGAATCGAGAGCATACTGCGCGAGGAGAACCCCATAAAGATTAAGTCGGGCGCACACCAAATCACCGAGCTCCGCGACCGAATCGAGATCCGCAACGTGAGCTTCCGCTACGATGAGCGCTACGTGCTGCGCGACATCAACCTGACCATCGCCAAGGGGCAAACCGTGGCCCTGGTGGGCCAATCGGGCGCAGGCAAGAGCACCCTGGTGGACCTGATCCCCCGATTCTGGGACGTGAGCGAGGGCGAAATCCTCATCGACGGCGTGAACATCAAGGACTGCGACCTGCGCAGCCTGCGCGCCCTGATGGGCAACGTGAGCCAGGAGTCCATCCTGTTCAACGACACGTTCTACAACAACATCGCCTTCGGCGTGCAGAGCAATGAGCAGCGCGTGCGCGAGGCCGCGAAGGTGGCCAACGCCCACCAGTTCATAGAGGCCACCCCCGAGGGCTACAGCACCAACATAGGCGACCGGGGCGGCAAGCTCTCGGGCGGACAGCGCCAGCGCATCAGCATAGCCCGGGCCGTGCTGCGCAACCCGCCCATCATGATCCTCGATGAGGCCACCAGCGCCCTCGACACCGAGTCGGAGCAGCTCGTACAGCAGGCCCTCGACAACCTGATGCAGCACCGCACGGTAATCGTCATAGCCCACCGCCTGTCCACCATCAAAAATGCCGACCTGATCTGCGTGATGCACGAGGGCCGCATAGTGGAGCGCGGCAGACATAACGAGCTTATAGCCCTGAACGGGCACTACACCAAGCTGCACTCCATGCAGGCACTGTAAACACATAGGGGCATGACCAACATCGACCAGTGCGCCCAGCGCTTCGCGCTAAATACGGAACGCCGCCGCCAGCTCATCGGCTTCCTGTCGGAGCTGGTGCTCGACCAGCGGCTGGCCCTGTTCCACCGTGTTCTCGACCAGCGCACCCGCCGCGTAGCGGTGCTGCTCGAGAACATCTACCAGGCCCAAAACGCCAGTGCCGTGCTGCGCAGCTGCGAGTGCCTCGGTGTGCAGGACGTACACGTGGTGGAGCAACGCAACCAATTCGTGGTGGACAGCGAGGTGGACATGAGCGCCTCGAAGTGGCTCACCATAACGCACCACGCCGACACGGCCCAAACCATAGCCACGCTGCGGCAGCGCGGCTACCGCATAGTGGCCACATCGCCCCACGCCACGGCCCAAACCCCAGAGAGCATCGACTTGGCCACCGGCCCCATCGCGCTGATGTTCGGCACAGAGCTATCGGGCCTCAGCCCTCAGGCCCTAGCCCTAGCCGATGAGCACCTGCTCATCCCCATGCACGGCTTCATCGAGAGCTTCAACATATCGGTGTCGGCTGCCATCTGCCTGTACACGCTCATCACGCGCCTGCGTACCTCGGGACTGCCCATGGGCCTATCGGCCCACGAGCGCGACGACCTGCTGCTGCGCTGGCTGCTGCAATCGGTGAAGCGCTGGCCCCTGCTCGTGCAGCGCTTCGAGCAGGACAAACAATAAGCGGCCCGCAGCCCGCGTTATCAACATAAGCCCCCAACGCACCATGCTCACCACCCGACAGCTCTTCCTGAACCACGTAGCCCAAACCTCCGATGCCCCCCTGCTGCTCGAGATTGAGCGGGCCCAGGGCGTATTCATGTACACCCCCGATGGCCGCCGCTACCTCGACCTGATAGCCGGCGTGTCGGTGAGCAACGTGGGCCACTGCCACCCCCGCGTGGTGGAGGCCGTGCAGCGGCAGGCCGAGCGCTACGCCCACCTGATGGTGTACGGCGAGCTGGTGCAATCGCCGCAGGTGGCCCTGGCCCAACGGCTGGTGGGGCTGCTCCCAAAGCATCTCGACTCGGTGTACTTCGTGAGCTCGGGCAGCGAGGCCATAGAGGGAGCCGTGAAGCTGGCCAAGCGCCACACCCACCGCCCCAACGTGGTGGCCTGCCGCAACGCCTACCACGGCAGCACGCAGGGCAGCCTGAGCCTGCTTGGCGGCGAGGAGCAGCGCCGCGCCTACCGCCCGCTGCTGCCCGGCGTGAGCCACATCGACTACAACAACGCCGACCAGCTGGATCGCATCGACCGCCAAACGGCCTGTGTCGTGATGGAGGCCCTACAGGGCGAAGCTGGCGTGATAGCCCCCGCCCCTGGTTACCTACAGGCCGTGCGCCAGCGCTGCAACCAGGTGGGCGCGCTGCTCATATTCGATGAGGTGCAGACCGGGCTAGGCCGCACCGGGCGCATGTTCGCATTCGAACACCACAGCGTGGTGCCCGACATCCTCGTGCTGGCCAAGGCCCTTGGCGGAGGCCTGCCCCTAGGCGCATTCGTGGCCCCCCGCGAGCTCATGTGGGCGCTCACCAACAACCCCGCCCTGGGCCACATCACCACCTTCGGGGGGCACCCCATATCGTGCGCGGCGGGCCTAGCCGCCCTCGACGTGCTGCACGATGAGAACCTGCTACAGGGTGTGGATCGCAAGGCGCAAATATTCATCAACGCGCTGGCGGGGCACCCCGCCGTGAAGCAGATACGCCACCAAGGGCTGCTGATGGCCGTGGAGCTGGGCTCGTTCGACAGGCTGCTGCGCTTCATCCACCACGGCGTGGAGCGGGGCGGATACATGTCCGACTGGTTCCTCTTCTGCGACACCGCCTTCCGCATAAGCCCACCCCTGAGCATCACCGAGCAGGAATGCCAGCAGGCGGCAGAGCTGATAATCAACGGGCTAGAACAATCGTAACACCAGCAGCCGATGAGGACGAGCACCATAGCTCACACCGTGCTGGCCATGCTGCTGCTGGCCATGCCCCTGAAAGGGACAGCCCAGCAGCCCTCGCTGCCCGAGCAGGAGCTACGCCTCCGCACCCTGCTCGACAGCATGGCGCATCACCCCTCGTACAGCGGGCGCGACTCGCTCAACGCCACATTCCTACGCCTATTCGAACAGGCCATACGCCAGCCCAGCGCATTCGAACATCCGTTCGACTCGCTGACCCACATGGGCCGCCTGCGCTCCGATGATGGGCGAGTGCGCCTCTTCACCTGGAACATACCGCAGGCCGATGGCTCGCAGCGCTTCTTCGGCTTCGTGCTGCACCGCCCCTCCAAGCGCGGCCCGCACACCACCACCGCCCTGCACGACCGCGCCGACTCCATAGCCCGCGAGCTGCAAACCAAGGCCCAGCTCACAGCCAGCTCGTGGTTCGGCGCGCTGTACTACCAAATCGTCACCGTGCCCCACAAAAGCAGGCCCCACTACCTGCTGCTCGGCTACAGGCCCAGCGGCCTGTTCGTGGCCCGCAAGGTGGTCGATCCGCTCACGTTCTCGGCCAGCGGGGCCCCTGTGTTCGGCCTGCCCGTGTTCGAGGTCGATGGCAAGCAGCAGCTACAGCGCATCGTGTTCGAGTTCTCGGCCCGCGCCTCCATGCTGCTCCGCTACGAGCCCAAGCAGCACCTGCTCGTATTCGACCACCTATCGCCATCAGCACCTCGCCTTGCGGGCAACCCGCAGTTCTACGGCCCCGACTTCTCCTACGATGGATTCAGGCTCGACAAGGCCACATGGCGCTACGTGCGCGACCTCGACATGCGCAACCCGGCCAGCCCGCACCGAGGCGCTCGGCCCTCGAGCGATCCCCCGTTCGTGTACGAACGTAACTACAAGCGCTAGGCCCCCGCCAAGCCCCGCAAATATCCAGACATGCCCTTTGCGCTTAAACGCAACGGGCCTGCTGAACGCCGCGCCATCCCCTCCATGAAGCATCCTTCCGAGAAACGCAGGGAGGAGTATGCACCTGGCGCATTACGTTTAACGCTAAGCGCTATAAACCTAGCTATTATTGCTTGTAAATGTTAAAATCAAAATGAAGTTTGGATGTGCATTGGGCATGCAGTATTTTTGTATTTACCTGATAATCTAAAACCGTCTACGTGATATGAGCGCACAGAACGATTCGGTATTGGAGCTGCTGACTAAACACCAGCTCGACAAGCAGACCATGGACACCTTCGCTGGTGGCTACACGATGCTCTACACCACTAAAAGCGGCATGGTATCCATCCGCTATTCTGACAAGGACTGCTCCATAAGGGAAATACGGCTGAAGGGAGACTGCAACGGCGGAGGATACTGGGTTTTCGCCCACGAATTGCCCCATGATGATAGAATTGTACTAGACTCCTGCCTATGCCCATGCGACGAGGAGTAGCATGGCTCCTGACGTTGCTGCTCCTTGCCTCCGTTTCACTGCGCGGGCAGAATGGTATTGATCCGCTGCATGGGCTCTGGCGCGATGCGCACAACTCCCAACGCTATTGGTGTTTCTATAGCAATGGGAGCTGTAAGGAGCAACGGGCTGGGGGCATGGTATACAGTCGTTATAGGTTCGAACAACGAGGCGATACCTGCCTCTGGGCTACAAGCTACCTGGGGCATGATGAGCATTACTACGTGGCCTTTCGTGGTGACACCATGGCCTACTACAGCGTGAAATCGCGTATAAATCGCTCCGACCTAGTACATGAATACGGCATGGCGGTGCGTGATTGCGGCTTTGGCCCAGCACCGCTGCGCGTAGCGCGGTACGCGCCCTCCCCCCCCTTGCGTATAGTGCTCCCCAAGGGATTTCGAGGCATGGCTGTGGTGGAGTTCGACAACCCGAGCGGGGCATATCTGCGCCCCAACGCACGCGGAGAGTTACTGCTCAATGTGCCCAAGAACGGGGTGCTCAGGGTGCGCAACCCGATAGACGCTTTTGCCATTGCATTCCGCGATTATCGGGTATTCGAAGAGGGAAAGCCCCTCCCTGAACTGATTGCTCCCTATTGGCATAGCCCGCCCAGCAATGCCACGCAATTAGCCCCAAGCGATAGGACAGTGCGGGTGTTCGGGCTCAATGTGGCATCGCGCAATCAGCTGAGGGCCAAGCATGGGGAGAAGTTCGATGGCAATGTGCTATTGGTGGGCTGCGACCGCGCCGATAAGCTCAGCGTGGGGATAGAATATATGCAGGGATGCTATCCTTAACCTACGGATGCTATGGCTGTTTTAATCCTTTCAGATAGCACCGATCTAACTACCTGCCAAGTGATAGATTGGCTACGTGTTTTAGGGCATGATTTTGTGAGGATGGGCATTTCTGAATTGCATACGAAGTGCCAACTTACCATTGATTTCACAGGTAAAAGTGTACTGTATCATAAAGGGCAACGTATCGGGAGTATTTGGTTCAGGCGCAATGATGACGATGCATCAGTGTTGCGAACCATAAAATCCAATATTATACGTAAACTAGCGCGGCGAAAAATAGAGGAAACACGCACTGTGAATAGCATTCTCGATTATGGAGATATATTTTGGCTGTCGCACCCTCGGTCGGAAAGCATCAACAAATTGAGGGTAATACAACGGGCTAATGCATTGCACATTAGAATTCCACCTACAATTGTAACGAACACCAAAAGGGATCTTATCAGTTTTATAGCCCAGCATGACATAGTCATTTCCAAGGCGGTTTCTGAAAACTTGTCCATCACGGATATAGGTAGCAGACAACTGTATAGGCAAGCTGTTGTATTATTGGATAGTAATAATACACAATCTATTCCAAATAAATTTCATTCGTCCATGTTTCAAAAGTTTATCCATAAACAGTATGATGTCCGAATTTTCTTTCTAGATGGAAAAATCTATTCCATGGCAATATTTAGTCACAGCCATGATTATAGAGAGGCATATTCAAGTAACAGGAATGTACCATATACATTGCCAAATGAAGAGCAAAATAAAGTAGCAATATTGATGCGCGATTTAGGACTGAATATTGGCTGCATAGACATGATAATGGGAACTGATGGCCAGCTTTATTTGCTAGAAGTGAATCCCAATGGACAATTTGGAGACATGTCATTGGACTGCAATTATCATTTGGAACGATAGGTAGCCGATTGGCTTATTAAAAATGATTTGGCATATGAACGATGAGCTGCTAATATATATAGAATCCCATAAAGATGGGTTACCATACGGTTTTCATGACCTAAAAATAGAACAGCTATCAGTGGGAAAAGGTGATTTCATAGAAACTGAGGAGAATTCGTTTTACAACGGCATTCGTGTCGGAGTGGGACGGTTTTACAAACCTATATTATCCATTGCCGCAGATGCTACAACTGGCGAAATATTTAAATAATTTTTTTATGGATATGGATAGAATCCTGCTGTTCGTAGCCCTGTTATTATCCACAAATACGACCAAATCACAATGTCCTAGTCCTAGTGGCCACACCTTTCCCGATTCCATCAGAGGCGAATGGATGCTGTGCGATGATACCACGCAGAGCATTATTTTCGGCGATTATGGAGAAATGATAACAAAAAACCAATTTAAATCTTATATTTCTTTTGTACGTTTAGAGCGGCATGGCGATACTACGTTCATGGTTGGCGAAACTGGCCATCGAACGGGCATCCGCATCAACGGAGATTATCTAGAGGTGCATCCGTATAGAAAGATTACTGGTGTGCTTGCTCATGGCAACTGCTACGTGCGTTGCAGCTGCGGGCCGCAGCCCGTTAGGGCCGATGAGCATCATATCAAAATCATAGTGCCAGCTGGCTTCAGCGGGCGCATCGCAATTGCACTAGACCAGAAGCAAGGTGCTGCTACTGAGTACGATGAGCAGGGAAACATCATGCTCAAGGTACCCCAAAGTGGGCTGCTAGAAAGCCAGGCCATTGCCGATGGCTTTGCCATATCGGGCGGTCGCTACCGCTTCTACGTGGAGCGTGACGGGCGGCTGGAGGCAATGCCCCATTCCAGTCGCACCGACCGTGGCCGTGCGCGGCTATACGCCGAACCCTTAGTGGGCATCATGTGCGGATTTAATGCTGGCATCAGCACTGATGCGGCCAGCAAAATGTTCGGAAAGGAAATTGTGGGCGAGGTGCTAATCATGTCGGTGCTCCCCCCCGATGAGGCCCGCAGGAGGGAAGCGGGCATACTCGGATGGGTTGGCCCAGAGTATGGCGAAAGCCCGTTGCTTAATGGTGAATAGCGCATGAGCGATGACCTCACATTTATCCTCCACGCCAATTGCATTCCTGTCAGAGGGGCCGCAGAAAGCTTGATATATGACCTAGGCCGTGGCGAATGCCTTCCATTGGAGAATGGACTGTCCGACATATTAGAACGTAGCAATAGCAGCCGCATTACGGTGGGCGAGCTGAAATCATTCTACAACCATGAGCATGATGCTGGAATTACCGCCCTGTTCGACTATATCGCACGCAAGGGCTACGGTTTTTACACCAGCACACCCCAATATTTTCCCCCTCTAGATTTAAGTTGGGCCTCCCCCTTCCCAATTACCAATGCCGTGATAGAGGCTCACAACTGGGATATTTCGAGTGCTGCGCTATCAGAAATTGTGGGCATAGGATGTCAGGCCATAGCATTAATATTCCTTGCCCACATCTCGTTAAGCAGCATAGAACAGCTATTTATATCCAAGATAAAGCATTCACAAACATCGTATGCCAGCATATACATGCCATATAATGAGACTATAAGCCGCAAAGATATAGAGAAGATATTGATACGCAATCAAATTATCAGCAATATTTCATTGCTAGTTGATTGCAAGCAACAAAGCCTCGGGCTATTGAATGAGCTACCCACATTGCTCCAGAGGAGGGTGCTACTTGTTGATGCCGAGGGATTAAGTTTAGG
>JAFTDN010000039.1 GCA_017454165.1 Bacteroidales bacterium
AACACGTGCGTACCGCGAAAACTCTAGTCATAGGAACCATCGCGCTGCTAATAGCAACTGGGCTGCGGGGGGCCAACACCCAACCCACGCCATCGGAGCTGCACCATGCGCTGGAGCGGGTGAACCAGCGCATAGAGCGGGCCGCACAGCACGGCGAGTTCACCGCGCAGGCCGAGGGGCTGATGGACAGGGCTAGGCTGCAGCTCAACCATGCCATGCTCGATGAGGCCATAATATCGGCCAACCTAGCCCTGCTGGCCGCCAACGAGGTGCACAGCGAGAAGCTGTGGGAGCGCACCTTCAGGCTGCTCTCGGAGTGCCACCTGGCCAAAAAGCTGCACTACGAGTCGCTCGACTACCTCTACCAGGGCTATGCGCTGGCCCAAACGCTGCGCGACACCAGCCAGATGGCTTGGTACCTAATCAACATCAGCCAAACCGAGGAGCTGCTGGGGCGTGTGGACAACTCCATACAGATGAACCTCAAGGCAATAGAGCTATTCCAGCAGACACACGACAAGCACCTGCTGGCACTCATATACCGCTCGCAGGGCGTGGCTCACACCATGCTAGAGAACTACAGCACCGCTGAGGTGTACCTCGGCTCGGCCATCGCGCTGCTGCGGGCCGAGCCCGACACGCTGAACTGGGGCGTGGCCCTGCTCAACCGCGCCGAGCTGTGCCTCTATTCGGGCAAGCCCGACAAGGCCCAGGACATGCTCGACCAGGCCACCTCGCTGCTGGGCCAACACCCCGCGCAAAGCCTAAGAGCGCAAAGCTTGCGGGCGGCCATCATGCTAAGCACCAAGCGGCGGACATCCGAGGCCATGGCCCTGCTAGAGCGCACAGCGCAGCAACAGCTGGCCATCGATGACATGCATGGGCTGACCATCACGCTGCTCCGCCTGGGCGACAACCTGCTGATGCAGGGCAACACTACCCGCGCTACCAGTACCTACAGCCAATGCCTGCGCTATGCCCAACGCGACAACCTGATGCACACCACTCGGCAGGCTCAGCTGGGGCTGGCCAAGGCCCATGGTCGTGCGGGCAGGTTCGACATGGCCTACAAGCACCTGACCCGCTACGTGCGCATCACCGACAGCCTATTCAACCTGCAGGCCATAGGCGAGGCCAACAGGCTCGAAAACCAGTCCGTACTTAGGGACAAAGAGAACCAGATTACGCGACAAAGCGACCTAATCATGCGCAGCAACGAGCAGCTGATGCACGAGCGGCGCAAGCAGGTTTACCTCTACATTATCATCGCGCTCACACTGGGCATAGTGGTGTACGCCGTGCGCGAGTATCGGCGCAAGAAGCTGGCCAATCAGGAGCTGGCCCACCATCAGGCTGAAATCGACCTACAGAACCACCTGCTACAACAACGCAACCGCGACATCAAGGACAGCCTGAACTACGCCCGCCGCATACAGACGGCCATGCTGCGCTCATCGCAGCAGATATCGGGCTTTTTCGAGGACTCGTTCCTGCTGTTCAAACCCCGCGAACTGGTAAGCGGCGACTTCTACTGGTGCAAGCGCACCGACAACCTGCAGCTGTTCGCCGTGGCCGACTGCACGGGGCATGGAGCCCCTGGCGCGTTCATGAGCATAATTGGAACCTTCGGGCTCAACCAGATAGTAACCGAGCTGGGCGAGGTGGTGCCATCGGAAATCCTGAACCAAATCAACGACCTATTCTACAAATCGTTTGAGCAGCGTGAAGGGGCCGAGGTATTCGATGGCATGGATATAGGCATGTGCTGCTACAACCCCAGAAACCGCGAGCTGCAATACGCCGGGGCCAACATCGGACTGTACATCCTGCGCAGCAGCGAGGCCCCCGCCGCCACCTCGAACATGGTGCTGCAAAAAGATGGCCGCTCGCTCTACCACTCCAAGTTCAACAAGCAGGCCATAGGCTACAACCCCGATTCGCACATCCCCTACTCCACCTACGCCCTAGAGCTGCTGCCAGGCGACTGCCTGTACCTGCTCTCCGATGGAATGCCCGACCAATTCGGTGGCCCCAAGAACAAGAAATTCGGGCTCAACAACCTGTACAGCACGCTCTGCGCCCTAGGTCCGCTCCCCATGGCCGAGCAGAAAGTGAAGCTGCTACATACGTTCAACCAATGGATGGGCGACTCCATGCAGGTGGACGACGTTACGGTGCTGGGCATCCGCATCCCTTAGCCTCAGAGCAGCCCGCAGATTTGAGTCAGCTGGGCCACCTCATGGGTGGGCCGGCGCGGTGGCGTGTGCCCACTAGGGTTGTAGTAAATCTGGTCGATGCCAAAGCGCATGGCCCCCTCCACATCATCGGCCCAGCTGTCGCCCACCATGAGGCTCTGCGCCTTAGTGGCGTTGGCACGGGCCAGGGCGAAGCCAAAAGCCCGCGCATCGGGCTTGTGGTGCCCCGAGAGCTCGGGCGTAACCACCCACCGAAAAAACTCGCGCACCCCAGCCCGCTCAAGCTTCAGCGACTGCACCTCGCTCAGGCCGTTGGTGAGCACGTGCAGATGGTAGCCCCGCTCGGACAGGTAGCCAAGCAGCTCGCGGGCCCCGTCCACCAAGGCGTTGTGCTGCGGCAGCAGGCGCATGTAGTCGGCATCGAGGGTGCTGGCCAGGGCGGAATTGTCGGCCCCGAACTCACGCAGGGCGGCGTAAAAGCGCTTGTAGCGCAGCACCTCCTTGGAAATCTC
>JAFTDN010000002.1 GCA_017454165.1 Bacteroidales bacterium
CATGATTGGGCGAAAAAAATTTCTTAATGATGATAAGCTTCTGATTCTCTGTGTAAAAAAATTCAACAATGCGCATCCTGCTGCTCCAGCAGCCGCGCTATCCGCTCCGCATCGGGCACGAAGCCCCCGGGCGTGAACTCGCCGCACTCCTCCACCGGCGCGTAGCCCGCCTGCCCCGCCCAGCGGGCGAGGTAGGGGTTGTAGGCGCAGCGGGCGGGGTGGGCCGTGGGACTGTGCGGGTCGCGCGTGAACACGCGGCAGTCGGGGCAGACGCGGCGGAACTCGCAGTCGCGGCACACGTCCACCCGATCCTTGGTGATGCCCCACAGGCGGCGGAACCCGGGCTGCGACATGGCCCCGGCGATGGGGGTCTCCCCCACGCGCCCGAAGCGCTGCGGGCTGGCCGGGCAGCTGCGGATGTAACCCTCGCGGTCGATGGCCACCTTGCGGTAGAGGCAGGTGTTGTAACCTCCAGATAAAAAGAAAAACTCGCGGTTGCACACGAACTGGTTGGGCGCGACAGCGCCGCACTGCCGGCAGCCGGTGAATGGCTCGGTGGTGCGCAAGATGCTACATCCCCCACGCTTTTGCATATCGGTGCGCGGGGCACCATAGGCCGTTATGCTGAAAACAAAGGGGTATCTATCGGCCATGACGCTCAAATCGCCGATGCCATGGCGCAGCACCACATCGACATTGATTATATTTTTGCCCTCTATGCCCGTGATCACCGACTCTATGTCGGCATACATCACGTCGGCATACGCCAGTATTTGCAGGTGGGCGCAGCCCAGCACCGACAGCTGCTCAATGGCTTCGCGCACATCATATTGCTTTTGGATGTCGAGTTCGGCTATGGCCGACCTCACAGCCATGGGCTGCACGTGCTCCATGCGCATGGGAGGGAACAGGCCGACCAGCTCGGGCGGGCATTCAAACACCAAATTGCTGCTTATAAGCGCGTTAAGCTCATCTATGCCGACATCGTCTGCATCTATCAAATCGCCATGTGCAATAGCGATATAGGTGCTTTCACGTATATGGAATAGGTTACGATTCGACAAATCGCAGACGGCGCAGCGGCGGTATCCCCTTATGGGGATGCAGTCGGCGAATAGCTTATACTTTTTTGTCATCGCGCTTGAATGAGAACAGCCGTGAGGCCGGCCCTGCGGGAGGCTGACGATCAACGCGGTGGGACTGCAGCGCGTCTATAGGGGCGCAGCGCGCAATCATTACGGCGCTGCGGTCGATGCGCGTGGCCTTGGTCAGGATTACCGGGAGCTTGGTATTATGCGGTTTCAATGCCATTTGATAAAACTTTCGCAATTTCTCGTTCTATGGGGTAGTTGCACGGCTTGCTCACCATCTCGATGTTGCCCACGGGGTTCACCTCCAGGAATACGTAGCGCATATCGCGGGTGAGCACCATGTCGATGGAGCCCGTATCTAAATTTAGTTTACGCATCAACAGCTCTATTTTTTGCGCCACATGGCCAGGAAGGGAAAATGGAACGACACGGTTTTTGGTGCTGCTATAATTTCTGAAATCCACGGCGGTCGCCACATTGTCCTGCGAGAATATGGCTGCCGTGTAGCAACGCTTGCGGAGATAGAAAATTCGCAGCTCTACCCATTTGTCGAGCCGCTCCTGCACCAGTGATGGGAGTATATCTTTTTGCTCCAAATCGGTTGTGTCCACTGGTGCTGTGAGTAGCTTAAAGTATCCACCTGGCGTATCGCCGTAAGTTATAGCCTCACTGATGGGCTTGGTGATGAGCTGCTTTTGAGCTACTAAAGCTTCTATACGGCTGGAATCCTCGCTGATTAGCGTTTCGGGAATGTCCAGCCCACACTCCTTGGCGATGTGCAGCACGCAGAGCTTGTTCATGTTGTAACGGGCAAACGAGCCCAGCACAGCCCTGCGCTCGAGGCAGAAAAATATATACTCGCGCAGCCTGGCCCACTCGTTCTGCACAAAGCCCTGCAGCTTGCGGCCAGCGCGGATGTTGGCCAGCGCGGACATCGTCTCCGCGAGGCATTCCAACCGCAGCACCCCGCGCCTGAGCCACATGCGGTCGAAATCGGCCAGGTTGAGCTCCCGCCCCCGCACCTGCACGGCGACACGCCCGCTACTTGGTGAAACATCGAGCACCCGCACCGCGTCCTCGGTGTTGAGGCGCACGAAGTCCACGCCCCACGATAGCAGCCACTGCGCCACCTCGTTGGTGGTGCGGTCTCCCGCCTCACTCAGGATTAGCAGTTTTAACATCTGTGTCATTGATGTTCATTATCTCCCAAAGGCTATATACTTGTCGCCAATTGGGTAGTTTGAATTCTATAATTTGTAGAGTATTGTATTGATGATTAGGTAATTCTTGTGGTATGGTCAATGTAATGTTGCGTAGAACTTGTTCGCGATGTTTCTTCATTACGGTTCGCTTGGCGCTGTTGCATCTGCTATTATGCGCTGCGCGCTCCCTCGAATTTTTACAACGGGCATAGACCGAGCTGTAGCAATTATTGTCGATTAACGCCTGCAACATCTCATCGAATGGATAGCTCTTTGGATTATAAAACAACACTAGCTCATATGAAGCTTGCATTACATCCTCTATCGATGGAAGACCATATTTTTTGCGCTCTGCATTTACTCTATCGATGTCTACAAAATCGAGCAATTCGCATGTGATGTCCTTTTTTTGATAGTCAATATATCCGCCATATGGAGTTACCCCATACACGCCAACGGTCTCCTTTATTCCTCCATTATCGCTTTTTGCGAAGTAGTAAATCTCCTCAGGGTCTATGTCACCGCTGTGTACTGCTTTCAACAGCAACGGTTCTAAATCGTAACGACGCATGTCCATGTTGCGGTATGGAGTCGCGGTAGTGTCCACATCGTGTCCATATAACAATGAGTTGCGAAGTTTAAAATTATGTAAAAACACTGCTGACGGTAGTGTTTCACTTTCGTTATAAAACATTGGTACGGGTGGAACGCCTATGCTGTCAATAATCCTGTATAACCGCTGTGCATGGGCGTAGCGCATGGAGTCATAACCCCAAATGGGCAGTTCGTTTATGGCGTATTGTTCGCGCTCATGCATGGTGTCGCATAGGGCTTTGAACCAATGCCAACTGTCGGCAGCGGCTCTATAAATTGCGCGGAGCGAGTCGTAGTGCTGCTCTATTGGCCTCCAAAACTCCGATGGCTGTTGCTTGAATGTAGTTTTATTTAGTTCATTCATGCTCAAGCCTCGCATTATGCCGTACATGAGCCACTCTTGCGCTTTGGCGGGTTGTTCGCAGTGCAACGCGCATAGCGAGGCATTGTATATGTCACATCTCCGACGCTTTGGGTATAGCCTAAAAGTAGAATCGTAGATGTGCAACGCGCTTTTTAATCTCAATCTCGCCACGCACTGCTCGGCCCTGTTCATGGCTTGGTAGTAGGGCATATAGTCGAGCGTATCGGTGGGATACGCGACAATATGCAAGGGGCAGCAGGCCAATGCGACGACAAGAAATGTTGTCGAAAACATATTGGGGGCAATCATAATGGTTAAATCGGCCCACGGGAAGGGGAACTGATTGTTCCCCTTCCCGCTGCCGAAATCATCAACTAAAAAACATTTCCATCAGGCTTGTTTCATTAGCAGCCATAGATAGACAGACCCGCTCCTGAATCCGTAATGAAATAGGAATACGCGTGTCCATCATCATCGATGCCAACAAACTCCTCGCCGTGCTCTACTTGTCCTGAAACAACGCTGTGCGCTTTCCCGCGCCCAGAGCTATGTTCCTCGCCGCCATACACCTGGCGGGTATCAACGGCGAACTGGTTCAGTTCTTCTAGCAAACTCTTCATCGCTATAGATTTTGTGTTCAACATGTCTTTCCCGCCATTAGCGTTGCTGGCCGGCGGGGGCCATGTGCACTTCGAGCTGGCGCACCTTGCGGCGCCGTCCTCCGTGCGTGAACTGTCTCCGGCCCAGGCTGCCGTCTTGACCACCTCCGCGCTCCCAATGTCCGCACCGCCCCATCCCCGCCAGGTGGCCGTGTGCCCCTGCCGTGCCCAGACTGCTCGGCAGGGGCCACCCGAGCCCCATGCGGAGGGTGCCCGCGCAGGCGCAAGAGGCAGCGGGGGCGGGCTTTAGCAGGTTCATACTGTAAATCAGATATTTGAGCGAAGTTAGGCGGTATACATATAATAGGTATACCCTTCGGGCCCAGAGGCCCAGAGGCCCAGCAAGTTCGCTATGCGGTGCAGCAGGTGCATCATTGCGTTCTTTCTGGAAGCAAAGGTACAACTTTTTTACGAGACCACAAAAGGTTTAGGGTAAAAAATAATGGCGTTTTGCGCAAATTATTGCATAACAAGTGATTGCACAGCGAGCTGTACGCCTCCCCCGCAGGGCCTGCCCCACGGTGCGCCCGCCGATTGCGGGGCAGCGGGAGGGGAAAACCAGTGCTAAACGTTGCGTATCCGCTGATCGAGCTCCTCGGCTATCTCGGGGTGCAGGTCGGCCACGGTGGCTATAAAGTCCTCGTAGCGCAGGCCCGGCTTCAGGTCGTGGCGGCGGTAGAACTCGGCTATGATGTGCACCATCGCGTCGTAACCTATGCGCTGCGCGAACTCGTCGAGGATAAGCGGCCCCTTGGCGTACACCACGGCGTGGTTGCTGTTGTAGCGCATGTCTATCAGGGCGCGGTCGTGCTCGGTGCCTTTGATTTTGGAGTAGGATTGCTGACGGCGGTGCATTTCAGCCTGCCAATCATACGAACCCGTAGCGCGGCCAAACATCATGCGCATGAACACATTGAGCGATTCCCTGATAAAATATGCCCCAGGCTGCCCATCGGCGATTAGCAAATTGTACTCGCCAAGCCAACGATGGCCTATTTCATGCACCAATCCCCAAGGGCTATACGTACTGCTGTCGATGGGGGAGGACATGAAATTAATATTGTATCTTAGCCCAATAAATGTAGGTTCAAATAGGACGCTCATGCTGCTGGTGCCGTGTTTTTCTGAGAAGTATGATACTCCAAATACTTCCTCAAAGTATTCAGCTGCGTCGCTGAGCACGTTGGCCATACTACTTCTTTCGGAATCAGTGAGCGGCCTCTTCTTCATCTGATATACGGGCACACCAACATCACAAACGTTGATAGTATCGACTATGTAGTGATTCCTATTCAGATAGGCGAATTGCAGCGAATGGGAGATTATATTATTTGCCTCGCAGATGTAACAATCGCCCACCCGCTTTGCTGGATACGCAGCTACCACCTCCACGCTATCTGAGACCATAAATTCGGCGTGAATGTCCATGCGCGTTTGGGGAACAAACGGGTAGTAGAACTCTTCGGTGCTGGTCTCCCAAATGTCGGCGGTGGGGTTATTGGCATTGAGAGGTTTGCCAAAGCGTAATGCTGCAGCGAAATTACCATAATCGTACTCCATACGAACCGATGATGGCTTTCTCTTATTCTCACGGATAAAACCTATTCGCTGCGATTCGCTGTCAATAATTTTATGGACTATATTAGCACCGCTTATCACTATATGAAATGTAGAGTCGGTTTCCTGCTCGGCATATGGTATGCGGCCACCGAACCGCATCCACACTGTATCATGGGCACTAGGTTCGATGGTGAAAGACACATCAAAATGTCCATTTGCCACCAAGACCGTATCGCCTCTGTCGAAAAGCAACTTGTAACTGCTGATGCATTGTGCGCTATTATCATCGCGGCTGCATCCTAAACATAGCATGATAAGCGCAAAAAAACATGACACTTGTCTCATTATGAACGATATAATCCCCCCAGCCGATTCGATCAGCTGGGGGGAATGTTATACTATGCGTGCTCTGCGGGCCATGGGCAAATGGGGCCGCGAATCTCAACGGCAGCATTTGGCCCACAGTATTTTGCCTCCTTCCGCCAGCAGCGGACTGCCTCTACCTGCCAGCAGATGACCACTACGTCATCGCCACACCATCCTCCCTCCACCTTTTTGGCGTTCTCGGGGGTCAGCTCGAAGTCCTCGAACTTCTCTATGTTTGTTTTCTCTGTGCTCATTGCTTTACAAATCAATTCGTTATACTGCTTTCGCCTCCTTCTAAGAAGGCCATGAACATTGCGCACACCGGCGCAG
>JAFTDN010000040.1 GCA_017454165.1 Bacteroidales bacterium
GCCCAGAGGCCCAGCCAGTTCGCTATGCGGTGCAGCAGGTGCTTCATTGCGTTCAATCTGGAGGCAAAGGTACAGCTTTTTTACGAGACCACAAAAGGTTTTGGGCAAATTTTCGAAATCTTTCCAAACATCAGCCCACACGCTAACTCACAACGCCTTGTGATGAATACCAAGCTGAACATAATAGCGCACATCCAGCACAGCTGCTGGGCACTTGCGCCCCCAGACCGTCCAATCCCCCTGCCGCCAGCCGTTCTACACGGGCTACGGAGGCGAACGCGCCGCTGCGAGCGCAGCGAGGGGGCGGCTTCGGCATAGTCCGTAAAAATGCCTATATTTGCGCACCGAACAAACCCACAAAACGCACACACAGTGGCCAAAACACGGAGCGTATATGTATGCCAGAACTGCGGTGCCGAGGCGGTGAAATGGCTGGGCAAATGCCCTGCATGCGGAGAGTGGAACACCTATGTGGAGGAGCGTATAGCCAAGGACACCAGCGGCAGGCCGGGCCTGGTTGCCGTGTCGCGCAACGCCACGCCCAAGCCGCTGCGCGAGATTGAATCGAGCAGCGAACAGCGCATCGACACCCACATAGGCGAGGTGAACCGCATACTGGGCGGCGGCCTGGTGCCGGGCAGCATAGTGCTGCTGGGCGGCGAGCCAGGCATAGGCAAATCGACCCTAGCGCTGCAGATGGCCCTCGGCCTGCACGACACGCAGGTGCTCTACATCTCAGGCGAGGAGAGCGCCAAGCAGGTGAAGATACGCGCCGACCGCCTGAGCCGCGTGAACCAAGACTGCCTGATACTCAACGAGACGCTGCTCGAGAACATCCTCACGCAGCTCGAGAACGTGAACCCAGGGCTGGTGGTGATCGACTCCATACAGACTCTCTATACCGACAGCATTGAGTCGTCGCCCGGCAGCGTGGCGCAGATACGCGAGACCGCCGCCGCCCTGCTGCGCTACGCCAAGACCAGCGGTGTGCCAGTCATCATCATTGGCCACATCACCAAGGACGGCAGCATTGCCGGCCCCAAGGTGCTGGAGCACATTGTGGATGTGGTGCTGCAGTTCGAGGGCGACCAGAACTACATGTACCGCATATTGCGCTCGGGCAAGAACCGCTTTGGCAGCACATCGGAGATTGGCATCTTCGAGATGCGCGGCACGGGGCTGGTGGAGGTTACCAACCCCTCGGAGATACTGCTCTCGCATCGCGACGAGGCGTTGAGCGGCGTGGCCGTGGCCGCCACCATCGATGGCATACGCCCATTCCTGATAGAGACGCAGGCGTTGGTGAGCACCGCCGCCTATGGCACGCCCCAACGCGCCACCACGGGTTTCGACAATCGCCGCCTGAACATGCTGCTGGCCGTGCTGGAGAAACGTGCGGGTTTTCGCCTCAACCAGAAGGACGTGTTCATCAACATTGCGGGCGGTCTCAAGGTGAGCGACCCGGCCATCGACCTAGCGCTGATAGCGGGCGTACTGTCGTCGGCGTTCGACACGGCCATCAGCAGCACCACGTGCTTCGCCGCCGAGGTGGGCCTGTCGGGCGAGATTAGACCCGTGAGCCGCCTCGAGCAGCGCATAGCCGAGGCGCAGAAGCTGGGCATGGAGCGTATCTACGTGTCGAAATATAACCTTAAAGGGCTAAATGTCAAAAATTTTCATATCGATATTGTGGCCGTTGGCCGTATAGAGGAGCTGGTGCGCTCGCTGTTCAGGGGGACGCGTGATTAGTCTTAAACATCAAGTAATTATGCATACAATAAAAAGCATATTCAATGGCGAGATGAACAAAGAGGTAGCTGTCAAAAAATTCTCGACATCCGCTCCAACAACATAGCATAAACATATGGTATTCAGTAGCATAGTATTCGTATTTTGTTTCCTACCCGTGTTCCTGCTCTGCTATCAGGCGGTGCGCGGGGTGAGGGCCAAAAACGCTGTGCTGCTCGTGTTCAGCGTGATATTCTATGCTTGGGGCGCACCGCGCTTTGTGCTGGCCATGCTAGCCGCACAGACGGCCAACTTCTACCTAGTGCGCCAGATGGACAGGAGCACCGATGCGCTACGCCGCCGATGGTGCACCGTGTCGGTGGCGCTGGAGCTGGGGCTGTTGGCCTACTGTAAGTATGCCAACTTCTTCATCGACAACCTGAATCAATCCCTCGCGGCGATGGGCTTTACGCCCGTGCCGTGGGCCGAGGTGGTGCTGCCCATAGGCATCTCGTTCTTCACCTTTCAGGCCATCTCCTACACAGTGGACGTGTACCGCCGGCATCATGCCCCGCTGGCCCGACTGGCCGACTACCTGATGTACATGGTGATGTTCCCGCAGCTCATAGCGGGCCCCATAGTGCGCTACGGCACAGTGGCCGCCGACATCGGCCAGCGCACCTCCAGCCCCGAACGCTGGCTGATGGGGCTGCATCGCTTCGCGATGGGGCTGGCCAAAAAGGTGCTGCTGGCCAACGTGCTGGGCGAATACGTTGATGCCACCTTTGCCTCCGAGGTTGACGCAGTGCCCGCGAGCGGGTTGTGGCTGGCCGTGCTGGCCTACACGTTTCAAATCTACTTCGATTTTAGCGGCTACTCCGACATGGCCATAGGGCTGGGACACATGGTGGGATTCCGCCTGCCCGAGAATTTCGACATGCCCTACCTGTCGCAAAGCGTGTCGGAGTTCTGGCGCAGGTGGCACATCACCCTAGGGGCATGGATGCGCGACTACCTCTACATCCCGCTGGGCGGCAGCCGCCACGGGGCTGGCCGCACCTACGCCAACCTGTGGGCGGTGTTCCTGCTCTCGGGCCTGTGGCACGGAGCCAGCTGGACCTTTGTGCTGTGGGGGGCCTGGCACGGACTGTTCATCAGCCTCGACAGGCTGTTCCTTGGCCGCCTGCTGGCCCATGTGGGCCGTATCCCCCGAATAGCGTTCACCTTTGTGGTGGTGGCCCTGGGCTGGCTGCTGTTCCGTGCCCCCAGCGTGGATATGGCCACGAGCTACCTACAGCGCATGTTCTCCCTCGACGGGAGCCTGCCCGTCCTCGATCTGCGCCTGCTATGCACCTTGGCTGCAGCGGTGCTGCTGGCCTTTGGCGGCATGAGCAGGCCAGGCCAGCACCTACAGCGCTGGCTCTACGCCGAGGAGAGAAGCATTTGGGGGCATATCGTCATGATCGCCCTGACGGGACTGGGGCTGCTGCTGTGCTCGGGCTACATCACGGCCTCTGGTTTCAACCCCTTCATCTACTTCCGATTCTGATGCGCCGCCTCCCGCCTATAGCCCACCCTCGCACCCTGCAATGGATAGCTCTGCTGGCACTCTGCTGCCCGCTGGTGATGATGTTCCGCCCCCTGCCGTGGATGCTGGTGCAGCATCTGCCCCCGCTACGTCCGCTTGAGGGCGCGGTGGAGCTTGCACCTAGGCCACAGCCGAGCCTACAGGGCTGGCTCAGCGGCCAGCTACAGGGGCAAACAGAGCGCTACCTCAACGACCATATCGGCCTGCGCCCATTCATGGTACGAGTGCACAACCAGTGGGAGTACTCGCTCTATGGCCGATTACACGCCCGCAGCGTGGTGGAAGGCAGCGAGGGCTACCTCTACGAGGTTGGCTACATAGAGGCCCGCAACGGTGATGACTTTGTGGGCGACAGCATTATCGACAATAACACACTGCTCATAAAACAGATACAAGACTCACTACAACGGCATGGTGTGCCGATGTTCTTCTGTTTCGCCCCTGGCAAAGCACTGCTTTTGCCACAATATGCTCCTCAAAAGCTGCTCCACACCCCCACACGTACCAACTACGACGCCTACCGCAGCGCGTTCGAGCAGCACGGAGTGCAGCACATCGACCTCAGCGCGTGGTTCTACGACATGCAGCGGGCCGATACGTGCGGCTGCCCTATATACCCAAAACATGGCACCCACTGGAGCCACAATGCCATGCTGATGGCCGCCGACAGCCTGATAGGCTACGCCGAGCATCTCCTCGGGCAGCCGTTGCCCCGCATCAAACGTGGGCCGATGCATCGCTCGCGCTGGCCCCGCCGTACCGACAACGACATCGGTGCAGCCCTCAACCTGCTGTTCCTGCCCCCAACCGAGGTGCTGTGCTACCCCGGCGTAACGTTCGAGCCACAAGTAGCGCACCGCCCCAACGTACTGGTGATAGCCGATAGCTACTTTAAAGAGATGTATCACCTAGGTGTACTCGACAGCGTGTTCGGCCCAGGCAGTGAATACTGGTTCTACGGCAGCTGGCAGCTTTTCGGACATAGGGTCGATGGCCGAACCGACCTGATGGGCGTTGGACACCAGGAGTACCGACAGGAGCTGCTCCAGCGCGATCTTATCATAGTGCTCAACACCGATGCCAAGCTCCCAAGCATCGGGTTCGATTTCTACGGCCGCAGCGCGCAGGCTTTCGGCATCGAGGACGAGTAGATTGCGCTAGCCCGCTGCCCTCACTATGCCGCTCTCGTAGCCCCGCAGGTATCGCCATTCGCGCCGTAGCAAGTAGGCGGTTACGCAGGCCGAGATGAAATCTGCAATGGGCATCGAGAACCAAACGCCATCTACTCCCAAAAAACGCGGCAGCACCAGCAGTATGGGTATGAGCATGATTACCTGCCTGAGCATCGAGAGGAAGATGGCCATCCGCGCCTTGCTCACCGACTGGAAGTAGTTGCCCGCAATCATCTGGAAGCCCACCACAGGGAACATCAGCGTCATCAGCCGCAGGCCGCGCACACCGATGTCCATGAGCTCGGGGTTGTCGGTGTTGAATATTTTTATGGTGGCTCCGGGGAAGAGCTGCACCGCTGCCCACATCACCACGCACACCGCCGATGCCGCCACTATGCCGAACTTGAGCGATGACTTGACGCGCCAGTAGTTGCCCGCCCCTAGGTTGAAGCCCACGATGGGCTGTAGGGCCATGTTGAGCGATATGATGAACGTGATGGCTACCACGATTACGCTGTTGATGATGCCCATGGCCGCCACGGCCATGTCGCCGCCGTGGCGTATGAGGTTGAAGTTGAACAGTGCCTGCACTACGCTGTGCGCCGCCTGCTGTAAGAAGGGCGACACGCCCACCGCCAGCACGGGGCCCAGCACGGCCCGCCACACCCGTATGTAGCGCCGCTCGAGGCGCACCACACACCTGTGGCCCCGAAAATGCGCCAGCACCCATACGCACAGCACCACCATGGAGATGATGGTGGCCCATGCGGCACCCTTCACCCCCCAGCCAAAGCCCATGATGAACAGCGCATCGAGGGGGATGTTCACCCCCGCGCTGATGAGCATGCTCACCATGGCCACCCGCGCATTGCCCTCGGAGCGGATGAGTGAGTTTATGCTGAAGCCGAACTCGTGGAACACCACGCCCCAGAGTATGATGTCGAGGTAGTCGCTGGCGTAGGCCATGGTGTTGCCCGTGGCCCCGAACATCTCCAGCATGGGGCGTTTGAGCGCGAAGCCCACCAGCATGATGGCCGCCGACACTAGCGTTACCATCACTACGGCGTTGCCCAGCACCATCTTGGCCAGGCGCAGGTTGCTTTTGCCCAGGGCGATGGACAGCTGTACGCCCGAACCTAGGCCGATGAGCATCCCGAAGGCCGTCATGACGGTCATCACGGGGAACACCGCCGTGAGGCCGCCCAGCGCCTCGGCGCCCACCACATGGCCAATGAATATACGATCTACGATGTTGTAGAGCGTGTTGGCCATGGTGCCTATGAGTGCTGGCCAGAAGTAGCGCATGGCCAGCTTGCGTATGGGCGTTTGGCCCAGCTCCAACCTCTTGTCCTCGTCCATCGTTGCTCAAAAATGGCCGCAAAGTTATCGTTTTTGCATCAATCTCCGAAACTTTTTGCGCGGCAACCGCGCAGAAATAGCCCCGCCATGGAGTTGCCATAGCGGGGCTATCTTATTGATGTGTAGCAGCTTATCTACTACAATCCAAACTCCTTGCGTACCTGCTCCACGTAGTCGAGCTTTTCCCAAGCGAATAGCTCCACCTCGCGCTCCACGGTTTGGCCGTTCTCGTAGAAGGTGGCCTTTTCTCGGCGCGGGTCGCGGCCAAAGTGGCCATACGAAGCCGTGGCCTCGAATATGGGGTTCTTGAGGCCAAAGCGGCGTACTATGGCGGCGGGCCGCAGGTCGAACAGGTGCTGCACCCGCTCGGCTATCTGCCCGTTGGTGAGCTGCACGTGGGCGGTGCCGTAGGTGTTCACGTAGATGCCCACGGGCTGGGCCACGCCGATGGCATAGGCCACCTGTACCAGCACCTCATCGGCCACGCCAGCGGCCACTAGGTTTTTGGCAATGTGGCGGGCGGCATAGGCCGCCGAGCGATCCACCTTCGAGGAGTCCTTGCCCGTGAAGGCACCGCCGCCGTGCGCCCCCTTGCCACCATAGGTGTCCACGATGATTTTGCGCCCAGTGAGGCCGGTGTCGCCGTGGGGCCCGCCTATGACGAACTTGCCAGTGGGGTTCACGTGCAGCACTATGTCGGGGCCGAACAGGCGCTGCACCCGCTCGGGGAAGCGCGCCTTGACACGGGGGAGCAGTATCTGCTCCACATCGCGGCGGATGGTGCTGAGCATACGCTCATCATCGGTGTCGAACTCATCGTGCTGGGTCGACACCACGATGGTATGCACCCGTTTGGGCTGGTGGTTGTCATCGTACTCGAGCGTTACCTGCGACTTGGCATCGGGGCGCAGGTAGGTCATCTGTTTGCCCTCGCGCCTGATTTTGGCCAGCTCGAGCAGCAACACGTGCGAGAGGGCCAGCGAGAGGGGCATGAACTCCTCGGTTTCACGGCAGGCATAGCCGAACATCATGCCCTGGTCGCCGGCTCCCTGGTCATCCTCGCTCTGGCGCACCACGCCTCGGTTGATGTCGGGCGACTGCTCGTGGATGCTTGAGATGACGGCGCACGACTGCGCATCGAAGCGGTACTCCTGCTTGGTGTAGCCGATGCGCTGGATGACACGTCGGGCCACCTCCTGCACATCGATGTAGCCCTTGGTGCGCACCTCGCCGCTGAGCACCACAAGGCCAGTGGTTACAAGGGTTTCGCAGGCCACCTTGGAGTTGGGGTCATGCCGCAGGAACTCGTCGAGCAGCGCGTCGGAGATCTGGTCGGCCACCTTGTCGGGGTGGCCCTCAGATACGCTTTCTGATGTGAATAGGTATCCCATTGCTATCTGTTTTGTTTTACGTTCAACATTGACAATGCCCAGCTGCTGGGCGTTTCAGAATAGCTTGGGGAGGGAGGTGGCAGCCTAAGCCCCAGTACCGATGCTCCTGGTTTAGCATTTGTTTAATGTGGTTGCAATCAGACAAATCTCTCCACAAGCGAATCTGAGCTGCAAAGTTAGGGCTTTATCGCATTGGTTGGTGCAATAGGGAGAGGATATTTTTAGCGCAACGTCCAACTTGCTGATATTCATGATATTATTACGCCAATTGAGATACAAACCCCTCGCAGTCGCTCACGGTTTGCCTCCGAGCACCAGCCCCCCTTATCCATCGCATCTGCCCTTTTAACATCTGCCCCCTCTGTCGGAGAGAGGGTTCTCCTTATGATGCTACACGGCTTCGTCCGCATGACCTCAGAATTATCGGCAGCTTCAGCTGTATGCGCCCAACCATCAGCTTTTCGGTAGCGGTATTCGCCCATGATCTTTTCGAAGATGTGCCGCCCCTCGAACATCTCGGGCAAGGGGTACTTGGTCCTCCACAGGTTGCCGATGTCCTCTAACTTCTCGGGTAACGTCTTGGCGGCAAAGTCCTCAAGCGTCTGCGAGATGCGCTTAATCTTCTGTACTGATTTGTCGAGTTCCTGCGCTATCTCGGGCAAATCCTTTACGATGGCAGCGCCCGATGCAACAGCGACTATCGCGTTGCCCGTGCCGCGGGTGGCCAGGTGGATGCGCTCGCCGCTGTCGGGGCTGCGCAGCGAGCGCTCCCATTCCTCGGGCGTGTTGCCCGTGGCCACCACCAGAATCACATCGCGCAGGATGGGGAAGAACTCTTGCGGGTCTTCCCCAATCTGCTCCTTGATGTCGTGGAACTGCCGCTTGATGCCCGCCCGTGTTTCTTCATCGGGAACGATGTCGTAGGCCAACACACCTAAACTGGTGATGTCGGAACCCTCTGGGGCACAACCTCAAAGCTGCCCGTTACCAGGCCCAGTGCCCTGATGGCCACTTCGGAGCTGAAAAGGTAAACCTGCCGCTCAATCTCGCCGGTCTGCAGCAGGGTGCGCGTGATGCCGATACTATTATGCGACGAAGCAGCAATACCATTCAGCAAGAAAAACAGCAAAGATAGCACGAAAAGTAGAGGTTTTCGCCCCAATGCTCTATGCAGTATCTTTGCTATCTTAAACATGATAGAATGAATTACCTCTTATGATTAAACCGTATTACGAGGTTATAAACTTTTTGGGAGTTGTTAAATTACCATAGATAATTGGTTGTTGAGTTTCAGGAACAGCAGGTTCAGGGAGTTCACAATCATGCTCTCGGACTTCGAATAGCAAAGCCCCTTCCGCTTGGACCTTGCCAAGTAATGCCTTATCCTACAATTGTAGCTCTCGACGGTATAGGTCTCGGCCTTGCTCTGTTTCAGCCTGTCGGTCGGGAACACCTCTGCGTAGGCTTTCCAGCGGTCGGAGAAGAACCGCTCCACGGCTAGGTGCTCGATTTCTCTTTTGAGTTTCGCCCCTGTGTTGCCGCTCCTGTCCCCGCAGACAAAAGCGA
>JAFTDN010000041.1 GCA_017454165.1 Bacteroidales bacterium
CCCCCGCGCACACATCTTATCTACTCATCCTCGAACGTATAGTCGGAGGCGTTGAACCGCTCGAGAATCGACTTGTCGTTGATCTCCTTCGAGAGCGAGGTGATGGTCTCAAAGGGCACCCTCAGCAGGTCAAGTATCAGCAGGCCATCGAGGGCATTGTTGAACTTGGGATCCACGTTGAAGCCAATGAGCTTGCCGTTGAGCTTCACATACTTCTTGAGCAGCACGGGCATACGGTAGTCCTCGGGCTCGACCTCCTGTATCAGGCGGTCGAGCTTATTCAGGTCGTCGGAGCCGCCGAGCACAGCGCTCACCTGGTCCTGATCGACCTTCACCAGGAAGCGGTTGCGGGGCTTCACCAGCCGCGCCAAGCGGTGGTCGTAGTAGTTGGACCGCATGAAATCGATTATAAGCCCTTTCGAGAAGTTGGAGAAATGGTTCGATATGCTCACTGGGCCTATCAGGTAGCGGTACTCTGGGTTCTTGAGCAGGAAGTACAGTATGCCCTTCCAGAGCAGGAACAGCGGCAGCGGACGGCGCTGGTAGTCGGGCACCACTATGGAGCGCCCCAGCTCGAGCGCCTGCTCCAGGTAGGGCTCAAACTTGCGTCCAAACCGGAACAACGTATTGGTGTAGAAGCCCCTAACACCATATCGGGCCAAAATCTCGCGTCCCTTGCCCACACGGTAGGCCCCCACGAGCTGCTGCTCATCATCGTCCCAGATGAAGAGCTGCCAGTAGTAAAGGTCGAACTCATCGAGGTCGGAGCTGCGGTTGGTGCCCTCGCCCACGCCCCTGAATGTGAGCTCGCGCAGGCGGCCAATTTCAGGCATCAGGTAGGGCATCTGGCCAGAGGGGGCGCACATCACGCTGTAGTTCTTGCTCTGGAAGAGCAGGTAGCGCTGACGCAGCTGCTCCACCTCGGCGCACAGCTCGGCATAGTGGGCCTGCTCGGCAATGGGCTCGGGCTCAGGCTCGACCCGCAGCCGGTAGCGGAAGAACCTGTTCACGTCCACCAGCGATGCGCCCAGCATGTAGGTCTTCATGCGCAGGTAGCGGCCCAGCTGCTCCGCATCGTGGCGCTGGTTCTGCTCCTCCACCGATATGGGGAAACCAATGCGCACCCTGATGGGCTTCCCGCCCTTGTTGAGCAGCTCCGAGGGCAGCTTGGCCGTGCGCAGCAGCGGGTGTATCAGGCCCAACAGGTGGAACAGACGGCTATTCTCACCCTGGAAGTAGATGGGCACCACGGGTACCTGGGCCCTGCGTATGAAGCGCACCATCGAGAGCGCCCACTCCCTATCGGCCACGCCCTCGGAGTTGGCCTCATCGTAGTAGGTGGACACCTCGCCCGCCGGGAACACGCCCAGGCATCCGCCCCGCTCCAGATGCGTGATGGCGGCCTTGAGGCCAGCCACATTACCGCGCCCGCGCCCCTCGAACGGATCCACCGAGATGACGTAGGGGCTCAGCTTCTTGATGCGTTTGAGCATGAAGTTGCCCATTACGCGGGCCTCGTCCCGCCCGCTGCCGAGCAGCAGCTTGAGCAGAATAACGCCATCGACCCCGCCAAACGGGTGGTTCGACACGCTGATAAACGGCCCCTGCTTGGGGATCCGGGCCAGCTCATCGGGGCTCACTTCGAACTCCACGCCCAGCCTCCCCAGCACAGCGTCCAGGAAGTCGAGCCCATCCCTATCGGCGCACTGCGCATACACCTCGTTGAGCGCGTTCAGGCGCAGCACCGACATGGCCATGCGGGCGAAGCCCCCGCTCAACAGCGGCCCCAGCGGGACGGCCCGCTTCAGCTCCTCCTTATCTATGATGACCTCACGATTACTCATGGCGCAAATATACACAATCTCGACCAACACGCACCCCCAAAAAACGCCACAACGCGCAAACATCTGCATACCAACATATTGCATCATGCCCATTGTTAAACTTTCGTAAATGTTCGGCTCCGATGCACTCCGCCTCCACAATTTTATTGTACCTTAGCACCGTCAATCAGCGCTCGATGCGGCTCCACAATGATGGCCGCAAGGCGTTCATTATTAACCATTAAATCTAAGAAAGATGAAAAAGGACGGAGGTCTGTTACGGATTGGTATTTTCTACGATGGAAATTACTTCCTGCACGTAAGCAACTACTACAACTACTTCCATCCTCGGAAAAAACGGCTCAACATCGCCGGCCTGCACGAATTCCTGCGCCACCAAGTGGCCAGCAGGGAGGGCGTTGACCCCATGTGCTGCCAGGTGATCGAGGCCCACTTCTTCCGCGGACGGATTAGTGCTCAGGAGGCCAGCCAGCGGGGAAACCAGCTGTACAACGACCGCGTGTTCGACGACATCCTGATGTCGGAAGGTGTGGTAACGCACTACCTCCCTGTACGCCCCCGGGGCGGCAGGCGCGAGGACAAGGGCATCGACGTATGGCTCGCCCTCGAAACCTACGAGCAGGCCCTGCACAAGCAGTTCGATGTGCTGGTGCTCATCACGTCCGATGGCGACTACGTACAGCTCGTGCGCAAGCTCAACTCGCTGGGATGCAAGGTGATGGTGCTATCGTGGGACTTCGACTACACCGATGACCAAGGCCGCGAGGTAACCACCCGCACCTCCCACGAGCTGCTGCGCGAAGTTACCTACCCCGTGGCCATGCACGAGCTGATCAACGAGGGCCTGGCCAGCAACGACCCCCTGGCCGTGGGCCTGTTCACCGTGCAGGACATGGGCCAGCCCAAGGTCAGCAAGGAGGTGCAGCCCGAGGACTACGTGAAGGCACGTGTGCTAAGCATCAACAGCGGATACGGATTCATCCAGTACCCCCCCAACAACCTGTTCTTCCACTACATGGACGTGGTGGACGGCGACTTCGGAGAGCTGATGGTGGGCGACCTAGTTGAGTTCGTCATCGCCCGCAACGAGCGCGGCCAGGAGGTGGCCAAGAACGTGCACAAGCTCCCCGACTACGAGGCCGAGAGCAACGGCTGGTAAACGAGTCGCACACGCACGCATACATGAGGGAGGGCCAGCAACAGGCTCTCCCTCTGCCATTTAGATTGAATTTGATGATTATGGAAAATATTTTTTGTGGTAAATATTTTGCTATGGAAAATATTTACCCTAACTTTGCAGCCCGAACAAACACTGCACAAGCCATGACCCAGACCATGCACATCGGCATAGCGGGCGCACTGCTGCTCGCGGCCATCGGCCTGACGGGCTGCCAAGCGCAGCCCCAACGCAAAGCATCAACCAATCAACACATAACAACGATGAGCACAGTAGAGCATCTCAGCAAGAGCGCGTTCCTGGCCAAGGTGGCCAACTACGAGCAAAACCCCAACGAATGGAAGTACCTGGGCGACAAGCCCGCCATCATCGACTTCTACGCCTCGTGGTGCGGGCCATGCAAGGCGCTGGCCCCCGTGCTCGATGAGCTGGCCCAGGAGTATGGCGAGCAGATCCACATCTACAAGGTGGACACCGAGGCCGAACGTGAGCTGGCCGCAGCCTTCGGCATACGCAGCATCCCCACGCTGCTATTCGTGCCCATGCAGGGCAACCCGCAAATGGCACAGGGCGCGCTGCCCAAGGCCGCCCTGGTGGAGGCCATAGAGCAGGTGCTGCTGAACCAACAGTAGTGCCATGCGAGACACCTTCTGCCGCCTAAGGGCCGTACATCAGGCCATCGCCGAGTTTGAGCACACCCTGCAGCAAGCGCACGGGGTGTCGCTCAACGAGGCCATGCTGCTCTGCACCCTGTCCGCCCAAAGCCCGCTATCGGCGGGCGATATAGCCAAGCAGCTAGGGCTGAGCTGCCCCAACACGTCGAAGCTCATACGCGCCGTGGAGGATAAGCAGCTAATAGCCCGCAGGCTGAACCACGCCGACCGGCGGGGGATGCTCTTCGAGCTCACCCCGCTGGGGCGCGAGCGGCTGGCCCAGATCAATGCTCAGCCACCACCAATCCCCGCAGCGCTCTGCCAGCCCAACAGCGAAGCTCCATGATGGGTCTATATTTATACCATACACGCTGGTAATCAGCGACTTCTATCTGCCATGCGCTATGCGCTATAAGAGCCACAGCGCTGCCCCAACCGCATCGGGAAGGAGGCATATTCAACAACGAGCGCCGACTATCCTGACCATAAGGGCCCGCAGCCCAGCCTAGCGGAACCCCCTGAGGGCATCGCGCCGGGCGGCGGCCTTCTCGGCCTCGGGGCGGCTGTACGAGCCGTACATGCTCCGCTCCCACTCTCCGTACATGGGGTTGGGCAGGATGATGAAGCGCCGGCCAAACTCGTGGCGGTAGCGCTCCACGAGGGCCAGCCCCCAGTCGTCGCCGCGATCCTCAAACGCATCGGCGAAGTCGCTCAGGTTGTCGCCGACGAGCATGAGCACCTCGAACCGCTCGGCCACCTTGGCCCTGCGGGCCATCTTGCTGCTGGTGGACTCCTTCAGCATGATATTCTCGGGCCGGGCCCAGGCGAACCCCAGCGAGTCGAGGTTGCGTAGCGTGGCCTCCAGCTCGTTGGCCAGCCGGTTCGATACGTAGAACACCTGCACACCCAGCGAGTCGCAAAACTGGCTGAACTCCACCGCGCCGGGCAGCGCCTGGGCCCGGCCTTGCAGGGTCCACTCCTGCCAAAATTCATCGGAGTAGTTGCGCCCATCGAGCACCTCCTGCGCCTCGAATGGGCCGTTGTCGAGCATGGTCTCATCGATGTCCACGATTACGGCCTTGGGGCGCTCATCTCCCTGGGCCATGAGGGCGGGCAGCTGCGCCCGCGCCACGTTGAAGCCCTGATGGTAGAGCGCCCGCGCCTCGGGCGAACGCTGAAACCAGATGGTGGCGTAGGTTAGATAGTCGAGGCTGCTGGCCCCGGCGTTCTGCCGCTGCGCAGTGCGGCAGCCAGCGGCCATGGCGAGCATGGCCAAGCCCAAACAAAGGGCCGAAATTGGTCGGTTCATATGCTATTCATTAGTATTATCACCTAAAATCTCCCTCTACCCATCCGCAAATATACGCAGAACTCCCCAAAGGGGCAAACGCCCAGCATCGCACCACGGCCCCCCCCGGCAGGCATGGCCTTTTTGTCAGAATGGCATACATAAAAGCCGTACACAAACAGTTAATTTACAGCAGCTTAACAATCAAGTCGCTGTACATCTCGAACAGCTCTGCCACAATTTCCCCCTCGCTCATCTTCGGAGGAAACCCATACGCCGCCATCACCGCCTTGTCGTTCTCGCGGTGGGCTTTGCGCAGGTCTGCGGGCATTGAAACTTCATCATATAGTTCTGCGAAACTTGAATCCGCATATTTTGCCCGCACGTCCAAAATCTCCTGCGCTGTCGCTTCAATCTTCGCTTTCTGCGCGTCGGTTGGACTGCACCACGGAAAGTTGTTGTAGACGATTGTCGTTGAATAGCTGTAATCACTTTTCAGCCGCCCGCAGACAGAACGCATCCAAGCCATGTGGACGCTGCTTGTGAGAATACCGAAATGATACAGCGTTGCATTCGGTATCGTAAAAAGTTTGTCGCCGGGAATCACATCGTCGGTCAGAAAGCCGAACGGAATGTATCTTCTTCGCTCCGATGAAACTTTTGCGAACGCTATATATTGCTTTGCGGGCGGTCTGTACTGCCCGAACCGTGCGGGCGTGTCCGCAGATTGCCGTGTCTGCGTATTCTTGCTTGCCTCGCGAAACGCCTTTACTTTCTGAACGCGCTCGTAAATTCCTTTATGCTCTTTCAGTTCTTTCGGCGAAATGTCGGGAATCCACAGACAGTATCTTTTTATGTTGTTTATGAATTCGCGCCCCATCATAAACCGCCTGAAATACTGCTCGGTGTTCGGGTCTTTCTTTATGAAATCCGTTTTTTCCTCTTCCGTGAAAAGATAATAGCCGTCATCGGTCGCCTGACTTCCCCGCATGATTGCAGGAACATCACACAGAGGCTTTGACACTTCCTCTATAAAAATAGTCGGGGCATCAAGCAGATAGTGATTTATGTTGCCCGCGAAGTGTTTGCTTCCCGATTCATCAAAAAGAACTTTCTGCTTTTGCGCCGAACCTTTGTCAGAGAAACCGACAATCACGCAATGGACATGGGCTTTCAATGTGGATTCGCTGTCCCAGCGGAAAGTACGGTAGGCAAAATCTATGCCGATATTTTTTGCAAACACCTTCTTCCAAAGCGATGTTGCCTGCTCTCCCTGCGTGATTGAGTTTGTGGAAACGAACGCGCATTTTGTCTGCGTGTTCCGCACAAGTTCAGAGGCTTTCACATACCAGCACGAAACAAAATCAAGTTTTCCACGCTCCGCATTATCCCAAATCAAATCCATGTCCGTCCTTTGCGCGTCAGAAAGATAATTTGTTCCCACGAATGGCGGGTTCCCGATGATGTAGTCGTAGCGGTGCACCGAGCCGTCCGTTTCCGTTGTGAAACCCGCGAAAAGACCGTCTTTCGGGAGCGCGTTTTCGTCGAGCGGTCGGAGCGTCGCCCAGTCCATGCGCAGGGCGTTGCCCTCCACGATAAAGGCATTCGTAGTGAGCGGCAGGAAGTCGATGTTCTGACTCAGAATCGCCTCCGTTTCCGCCACCATCTGCGACTCGGCAATCCAGAGCGCGGTCTTGGCGACCGTCACGGCGAAGTCGTTGATTTCAATACCGTAGAACTGATTGATGTGGACTTTGATAAATTCATCAAAACCGAACGCTTTCATTCCATCGTTCAGAAGCGAGATAACTTTGTTCTCAAGGCGGCGCAAACTCAAATAGGTTTCGGGGAGGAAGTTTCCCGAACCACAAGCGGGGTCGAGAAAGCGGAGAGAGCCGAGTTTTTCTTGGAAAGCGTGGAGCGCGGCGGTGCGCTCTTTCGGAGATAAATTTTTGCGCCGCCGAACGGTGGTTGAACCAAGTTTTGTGGTGGTTGAGCTTGTCGAACCCACCTTGCCCGAGTTGGTCATTTCGACAAGCTCAATGACCGCATTTTTCTGCTCAGTGATCGCATTTTTCTGCTCAATGACCGTATTTTTCTGTCCCGTGGCTGCATCCTTTTTCTCGCCCGTAGAATTGCCGCAGATTTCATCAAATTCCGCGTTAAGATCATCCATAAAAAGCGGATCGATGACCTTGTGAATGTTCGCGATGCTCGTGTAGTGCATTCCGCCCTTGCGCCGCGTTTCGGGGTTCAATGTGCTTTCAAACACCGCGCCAAAAATCGTGGGCGAGATCTCGTGCCAGTCAAATACGGCGCAGTCTTTCGTAATGACATCGACGATCTCCTGCGTGAAGTTGGGAATCTCTATCTTCTCTTCCTTGAAAAGCCCTCCGTTCACATAGGGAAAGGGATTGAGGCTCTCATCGTACTCATCGCGATCGGGAAGCGGCGTGTCGAGCGCGTGGAATAGCTCAATCAGGCCCTTACGGACATTGGGCAGATTGAAGCCCTTGATGTAGTCCTCGAACGCCGTGCGCGTCGCGAACAGCCCCGCGTCCTCGGCGTACAGACAGAACACGATGCGCACGCAGAGAATGTTGAGCGAGCGGAGCGATTTTTCGTCCTGATTTTTATATTGTGGAAGAAGCGCATCGTACAACCTGCCGACCAAGATGCCCGCTTTTAAGGAAATCGCCTCCTCGCGGCGGATATTCTCGTTCTTTTCGTCAACCAAAAATTGCAGGCGGTAGTATTCGCTCGGCAGATCGGCGAGCCGAACGGTCTCAAAGTCTTTCTCAGGCTCGCTCTTTTCCATGTCGTGAACGCGGAACTCGGTGAAATTGCAGACCACAATCCACCGCGCCTTTTGTGAGAGCGGCAGGTTGTCGTTGTAGCGTTTCGCCTGCCCAAACGGGGTGAGCTCCTCTCCATCGGACTGCCGCTCCGCCTTGTCGAGGTCGATTTTCGCCCCTTTCTGCTCGACAATCGTGCGCGTCTCCTCGATGTAGCCATCGATGAACTTCGTGCCGCCAATCTTGACGCGTTTTTCAAAGTCGATGATTTTCTCAGGGGCGACCGCACCGCACACATCGCGCAGCAACGCCATCCAAAATGACTGCGTGTGCTGCCTCTCATCGCCACGCCCCTGCCACTGCACTACAAACCGCTTGATGGCATTGGAGCCCCGGACCTGTTCGCTTCGATGTGCCATGTGCGCGAGCTGTTTTTATATTGCACTGCAAAGGTACACATAATACCACAGCCTTGCAAATAGGGCTCCCCCAACGCATCCACTCGAACGCATGTGCAAACAGGAGATAATCCCACCCTGATTCATTCAAATTGCTTCCGACTCCGCAAGCCTTGGAAGGATTTGGAGCGGCAGCAACTCGCCGATAGGGGTAAATATAGTAATATCGCGAACACTTTGCGGCGATTTTCAACGATACGCAGGGTACAATTTTACAGCAAACACCTGTATATAAACATATTAATACACATATGCTGCCAGTCGTCTCTAAAGATGGACGACAAGAGGCGCATGCCATGGGCGCACAGACACATATAAACAAATGAAAACCAGCATGTTGCGTGCCACCCAAGCCCAAATACACGAGCGCATCACGGCTACTCGGCAATGGTAGGGGCACCACGCAGCAATCCGCGCAGCTCCGACAACCTTATGAGCCCCATGACAACGGACAGCAGCATCCCCCCCCCCACGCAAAACGCAAAGCCCCACACCGTGGGCCAATAGCGCACCGCAACCACACTTATGAACACGGTCAGCAGCACGAATAAGGCGTAACGCAGCATGGAGCCCAGCTTGGGGCCGATGCCCCAAACACAGTAGCACATAACCACCTGGGCAACAGCAATAACAACATGCATACATAGACCCGCCAGCGCAGCACCGCGCAACCCCAACGCTGGCAGCAAGAGCAGCTGCAGGGCCACACCCAGGGCCAAAGCCACCGCCGATAGGACATTCAGCCCACGGATGGCCCCATGGGCGGTGAGCAGAGTACCCAGGATGTAGCTCACCGATATGCACACAAACGAGCCCATAAACAACGGGAGCACCCGCGCCGCCTCATCTACATGGCTGTGGTAGAGCAGCTCCATGAGAGGCTGGGCAAAGCAGCCCGTGGGCACAGCCAACGCCAGCACGGGCACAAGCATGGCCCGGAATGCAAGACCCAAAAATGCATCGACAGCGGCACCATGCTTGAGCAAACGCCCGAATATGGGCAGCAGCAGCGTAGACACTAGGTAGGGGAACATCAGGTAGGCATCGAACAGGCGGTAGGCCTGAGCGTAAACTCCAGCCTGCCGCCCCCCCTGAGGGAGCAGGCGCTCCACCATCAGCACATCTATGCGGTAGTAGGCCGCCATGAGCAGCGCTAGCAGCGCAAAAGGCCAGCTGCGCCGCAACATGATACGGGCAGATGCCACATGGAGACGCGGGCGGAGCCGCCCCCCCATGCGCACCACTAGCACCGCCGCCAGCAACAGGGTGAGCAGGTAAGCCGCAGACTGCGCCAGCACGAAACCCAGCACGGAGACTCCCCAGCCCCAGCCTCCCCACAATACCAAACCAAAGAGCAGCACCATGAGCAGCTTGTCGAGCACCGACAGCAGGCTATCGGCGGCGAAGCGTTGCAAAGCGTTCAGGTTGGAACGCAAATACAGCAACACCGAAGCTAAAAACTGGTTGAAAATGAGCAACCCCACCAAGGGCAGATGCTCAGTGCTGTAGCCCAAGGCGGCAAAGGCCGCCAGCACCACGACAGCGTACAGAACCAGCAGCACGAGCTTGATGCCCACCACGCGGCTGCTGAACTTGGGCAGCAGGGAGGGGTTACGGCTAAGAGCGCGGTTGTTGTAGGCCGTTAGCCCCATGTCGAGCAGCATGTTGAGCATGAGCGACAGGCTGAACAGGGCGTAGTAGACACCATAGGCACCGGCCCCCACGGCGTTTTGCACCCCCCTATCGATACCGAAGAGCCACACGGGCTTCACCAGCACGTTGAGCAGCAGCAGCAGCAGCAGGTTGAACGTGAACCGCTGCCCTATGCCCAAGATTTTTGGACTACCGCGCTGTGGCACTACTTTATAAGATTCCCCAAGATGCTTCGGGTGAGGGTACGCGTGGCCGCCGAGGTGGCATTCTTCACAGCCCTGCCGGCCATGTTGGTGGTGGAGGTGCCGGCCTTCTTGCCCGTCAGCTTGTTGCTGACGGCAGCACCCACGCCGCTAGCCACGCTGGCCGTGATGGCCGTGATGATAGCCCCCATCACCTTGCTGCCTATGCCCTTCTTTTTGTCCGATGAGCCCGAAGCTTTGGCAGCCCTCTCTTTCTCAGCCTTTTTAGCGATCTTCTCGGCCTCCTTCTCGGCCTTCTGGGCCTCGGCCAGCAGCACCTCAAAGGCACTCTCGCGATCGATGGCCTTATCGTAGCGGCCCCGCAGGGGAGAGCCTTTGATGAGGTCGACGCGTTGGCCATCGGTAATTGCGCCAATCTGGCTCAGGGGGAACAGCACCTTGGCCCGCTCCACCATGGAGGGCGCCCCTTTAGCATCGAGGAACGACACCAGGGCCTCTCCCGTTTCCAAGGCCATTATGGCCTCATCGGTTTTGAATGCGGGGTTGGGGCGGAAGGTATCGGCGGCGACCTTTACCGCCCGCTGATCCTTAGGCGTGTAGGCCCGCAGGGCGTGCTGCACACGGTTGCCCAGCTGGCCTAGAATGGACTCGGGGAGGTCGGTGGGGCTTTGGGTTACAAAGTACACGCCCACGCCCTTGCTACGTATCAGGCGTACCACCTGCTCTATCTTGTCCACTAGGGCCTTGGAGGTGCCATCGAAGAGCATGTGGGCCTCATCGAAGAAGAACACCAGCTTGGGAAGGTCGAGGTCGCCCACCTCGGGCAGCTTGGCGTAGAGGTCGGAGAGCAGCCACAGCAGGAAGGTGGAGTAGAGCTTGGGGCGGAGCATCAGCTGGTCGGCTGCCAGCACGTTCATCACGCCCCTGCCACCCTCGCATTGCAGGAGATCCATCACATCGAAGCTGGGCTCGCCGAAGAAGCGCTCGGCGCCCTGGCTCTCGAGCGCGAGCAGGGCGCGCTGTATGGCCCCCACGCTGGCGGTGGTGATGTTGCCGTAGGAGGATTTGTACTGCGCGGCGTTGGAGGCCACAAAGTCGAGCATGGAGCGGAGGTCCTTCATGTCGATGAGCAGCAGGCCGCGATCATCGGCAATGCGGAAGACGATGTTGAGCACACCGGCCTGCGTCTCGTTGAGCTCGAGCAGACGCGAGAGGAGCTGGGGCCCCATGTCTGAGACGGTGGTCCGCATGGGGTGCCCCTGCTCGCCGAACACGTCGAACAGGCGCACGGGGCAGCTCTGGAACTGCGGCGCATCGAGGCCGAATTCGGGCAGGCGTTTCTCGATAAAGCCCGACATCTTGCCCATCTGGCTGATGCCCGAGAGGTCGCCCTTCATGTCGGCCATGAAACAGGGCACACCGGCCTGGCAGAAGCTCTCGGCCAGCACCTGCAGGGTAACGGTCTTGCCCGTGCCTGTGGCCCCAGCGATTAATCCATGGCGGTTGGCCATGCGGCCATCTATGCTGATGGGGCCCTGTGGCCCATGGGCCACGTAGAGCCCGTGCTCATTATGGTACATGCTATCCTGACGGTGAGTGAATTTACATGCTGCTAAATTAGCGCTTTGCGCAATTTAGCAGACATATTGCCCCAAATTTAGCCGCACACAAATACGTAGCAATCTATTAATCAATAATTTAAAATAAACAACGGGCAACATCGCACCGGTGGGTTTCGGCAAATTTGCTACCTTTGTTCACTACTATTGCCCTCCGACTGCCATGCGCATAGCCATAAACGCCCGACTGCTACTGCCCAACCGCTTGGAGGGCATAGGCTGGTTTGCCCACGAGACCGTGGGGCGCATGGTGCGGGAGCATCCAGAGCATAGGTTCACGCTGCTGTTCGACCGCAGGCCCGCGCCCGAATTTGCCTATGGCCCCAACGCCGAGGCCGTAGTGCTCCGCCCGCAGGCCCGCCACCCGCTGCTGTGGTACCTATGGTTTGAACACGCCGTGGCCCGCTACCTGAACGATGGGCGCAACGCCATCGATGCGATGTTCTCGCCCGAGGGCTACCTCGCGCTGCGGGCCCGCTGCCCGCAGGTGCTCACCCTGCACGACATCAACTTCTACCACAACCCCGAACGGCTGCGCCGCTCCCACGCTCGTTTTCTGAACCGCTACACCCCGCAGTACGTGCGCAAGTCCCACACGGTGGTAACGGTGAGCGAATTCTCACGGGCCGACATCTGCGCGGCCTACGGGCTCCCGCCCGAGCATGTAGCGGTGGTGCACAACGGTGTAGATACCCACTTCCGCCCGCTCGCCCCCGCCGAGGCCGAGGGTGTGCGGCAGCAGGTAAGCGGCGGGCAGCCCTACTTCGTGTTCGTGGGGGCGCTCACCCCTCGCAAGAATGTGCTCGGACTGATTGCGGCCTTCGAGCTATTCAAACGCCGCTCGGGCTTGCCGCACAGGCTGGTGGTGGTGGGGGGCGACCTGCACGAGGGCCAGGAGGTACGGGCGGCGCGGCGTCAAAGCGCAGTAGCACAGCATATCGTGATGATAGGCCGCCAGCAGCGCTCGGCGCTGGCCCCGCTGGTGGGTGCGGCCCAAGCCATGGTGTACCCCTCGTTTTTTGAGGGCTTCGGGGTGCCACTGGCCGAGGCCATGCGCTGCGGGGTGCCACTGGCGGTGAGCAGCACCTCGGCCATGCCCGAGGTGGCCGGCCAGGCCGCCATCTACTTCGACCCGCACCAAACCCCACAGATAGCTGAGGCCATGGCGCGGCTCGCCACGCAGCCCCAGCTACGCCAGGAGCTGTCCGAACGGGCCCTAGAGCGGGCCCGGCTGTTCGAGTGGGACCTCTCGGCGCGGCAGCTCTACAACATAATAGAGCGAGCCGCCACATCGCAAAAAGCATAACCCGTACAGCATGAAACCATTCCACACCCCCAACCTGATTGAGGCCGGCTGCGATGAGGCTGGCCGCGGCTGTCTGGCTGGGCCGGTGTTCGCGGCGGCGGTGATACTACCGCCCAGCTTCGAGCACCCGCTAATCAACGACTCCAAGCAGCTCAGCGAGCGCGCCCGCTACCTGCTGAGGCCCATAATAGAGCGGGCTGCCGTGGCCTGGAGCGTGGCCATGGCTTCGAGCCAAGAGATTGACAAGTTCAACATTCTGAACGCCTCCATACTGGCCATGCACAGGGCCATCGATGGGCTGAGCGTCCGCCCCGACCACCTGCTCATAGATGGCAACCGTTTTAAGCCCTACCCCATGATTATGCACACCACCGTGGTGAAAGGCGATGCGCTCTTCCTACCCATAGCGGCAGCCAGCATACTGGCCAAAACTTACCGCGACGACTACATGCTGCAGCTACACCAGCAGCACCCCGCCTACGGCTGGGACGTGAACAAGGGCTACCCCACCAAGCCCCACCGCGCCGCCATAGCCCGACACGGCACCACAGAGCACCACAGGCTCACGTTCAGACTGCTGCCCGCCGAACAATAACCCCGCTATTTTTGCTATCTCCCACACGCGAGAGCTCGAGCACCAGGTGGAAAATGCCTCACAAACAATGGCCTCCACCAAGAAAACATCCTTCCCATACAGACCGCAGAGTCCAAATTGGGCTCACGCTGATGCCCGCCCATCCCCCGCCGCCCGGCTGCGGTTCACCTCCCATACACCCGCAAACACCAACACGGCGGCCAGCACCTTGGGCCACGTCAGGCTATCGATACCCACCAATATGCTAATTAGCACGGCTATTACGGGCTGTATGTACGAGTACATGCTCACCACAGTGGGCCGCAGATGCTTTTGCCCTATGGGGATGAGGAAATAGGCCACAAAGGTGGCGAACGCTATCAGGAAACCGATCTGCCACAGCACCCGCGAGGGGATGGCCGACCATTCTATGGCCACCAGCCGATGGCCACACAGCGGCACCGAGAGCAGCGCCGCCGTGCTGAACATCCACTTCATGAGCGTAACCACCCCGTAGCGCGATATGAGCGGGCGGAATATGCCCAGGTAGAGCGCAAACGACAGGCAGTTGATCAGCACCAGCACCACGCCCAGCGGCGAGGTGCTGTCGCCCCCGCGATGGCCCGAGGCCGAGTTGAAAATCAGCACTATGACACCCGCAAAGCTCAGCAGCACCCCGCCCACCTTGCGGAGCGACAGAGGCTCCTTGAGCACGGCAGCGGCCACGAACATGGTCATCACCGGGGTGAGCGAGCCCACAATCGACAGGTCGATGCTGCGCGTGATGGTGATGGCCTTCAGGAACGACAGCTGCGTCACTACGATGCCCAGCACCGAGGCCGCAGCCATGCGCAGCAGGTCGGGCCACGGCACCCGCTCACGTGGCCCTAGGGCCGAGGCTCCCCAGAACAGCCCCGCCGCCACGAGCGAGCGCAGTCCGAACAGCTCAAAGGGCGACATCGCCCCCGAGTTGGCTATGTCCTTGCAGAACACGATGTTGAGCCCAAATATGAAATAGGCACAAAAACAGGCTATGTGCCCCAGCAGGGGCCTAGTTGGAGCCATGGGCTTGCGAATTGACAGAAACAAAGATAGCTGCTTTATGCCTACGCTATCATCGCCAATGGGCGTAAATATAGAAAAAATGGCTACCTTTGCGCCCGTTTTGGAGATAAACACCTATACCAATCTGGAGCAGGGCGCGGTGCTGCTCATCGACAAGCCCTACACTTGGACCTCGTTCAACGTGGTGAGCAAGGTGCGCTGGCTGCTCAAGCGGCACACGGGCAACAAGCGCATCAAGGTAGGACACGCCGGTACGCTCGACCCCCTGGCCACCGGCCTGCTGGTGGTGTGCGTGGGCAAGGCCACCAAGCAGGTGCCCGCCCTCACCGCCCACGACAAGGTGTACGAGGCCACGCTCCGCCTGGGACAAACCACGCCCTCGTTCGACCTCGAAACGGAGGTGGATGCCGAGTTCCCCATCCAGCACATCACCCCCGAGCTGGTGCGACACACGGCGCAGTGCTTCGTGGGGCAGCAGCAGCAGGTGCCCCCCTCCTTCTCGGCCAAGCTCATCGATGGCAAACGCGCCTACGAACTCGCCCGCAAGGGCGTTGAAGTTGAGCTACGCCCCGCCCACATAGAAATATTCGACATGGAGGTGCTCGAATTTGCCCCCCCCATGCTACGCCTGCGCGTGCACTGCAGCAAGGGCACCTACATCCGCGCCCTGGCCCGCGACCTAGGCCTAGCACTTGGCTCAGGCGCCCACCTCACTCAGCTCAGGCGCACGGCCAGCGGAAAGTTCAGCATCGAGCAGGCACTGACCATCGATGAGCTGGAAAAAATCATCCGCACCGCGCAACCATCGCCACAACCGCCCGTATAAGTGTCATCCGCTGTAGCACAAGCCACCAGAGACAGCACAAAGCAACAATCAGAGGCCACAAACAGATGAAGCTATCGCAATTCAAGTACAACCTGCCGCAGGAGCTCATAGCGCAATACCCGCCCGAAAACCGCGAGGACGCACGGCTGATGGTAGTCGACCGCAAGACCAAAAAGATAGAACACCGCATGTTCAAAGACATCCTCGAATACTTCAACGAGGACGACGTGCTGGTATTCAACAACACCAAGGTGTTCCCGGCCAGGCTGTACGGCAACAAGGAGAAGACAGGTGCCGAAATCGAGGTGTTCCTGCTACGCGAGCTCAACCGCGACCAGCGCCTCTGGGACGTGCTGGTGGATCCCGCCCGCAAAATACGCATTGGCAACAAGCTGTACTTCGGCGAGAACGATGCGCTCGTGGCCGAAGTCATCGACAACACCACCAGCCGCGGGCGCACGCTCCGGTTCCTGTTCGACGGCACCTACGACAGCTTCAAGGAAACGCTCTACCGCCTAGGTCAAACGCCCCTGCCCAAGACCATACTGCGCCCGGTCAACGATGATGACCGCGAGCGCTACCAAACCGTTTACGCCAAGCACGAGGGAGCCGTGGCGGCCCCAACGGCGGGTATGCACTTCAGCAAGCAGCTGCTCAAACGCCTCGAGATAAAGGGTGCCCATTTTGCCGAAATTACCTTGCACGTGGGCTTGGGCAACTTCCGCAACGTCGATGTGGAGGACCTCACCAAACACAAGATGGACTCCGAGCAGATCATCATACCCGAGGCGGCCGCCCAAATTGTAAACCGCGCAAAGCAGAACAAGCACCGCGTGTGCGCCGTGGGTACCACAGTGCTGCGCACGCTCGAAAGCTCGGTGTCCACCGAGGGGCTACTTAAACCCATCGATGGATGGACCAACAGGTTCATATTCCCCCCTTACGAGTTCCGCATCCCCGACATGCTCATCACCAACTTCCACCTGCCATACTCCACCCTGTTGATGATGGTGTGCGCCTTTGCGGGCTATCAAACCACCATGGATGCCTACAAGGTCGCCATCAAGGAGAAGTACAACTTCGATACCTATGGCGATGCCATGCTGGTGAAATAGCCCCATGCACCTTGATGCGCTATACGGCATAGCCGCTGAAGGCCATCCCATCAGCATAGAGCAGGGGCTGAGGCTGTACCTTGATGCGCCCCTACCCAGACTCATACACATTGCGCATGAGCTCAGGTGCCGCCGCACCAGCAGCCAGGTGGTCACGTGGCAGATCGACCGCAACGTGAACATCACCAACGTATGCACATCGGGCTGTAGGTTCTGCAACTTCCACTGCGGGCCACGCTCCGGCAGGGAGTTCATCACCACCATGGAGCAGTACCGCCCTAAAATCGATGAGCTGCTACAGCACGGCGGCAACCAGCTGCTGCTGCAGGGCGGGCTGCACCCCAAGCTGGGCCTAACCTTCTACCAAGACCTATTCCGCCAGCTCAAGGCATACTGCCCCCAGCTCGTGCTCCACGCCTTAGGCCCACCCGAGGTGGCCCACATAGCTAGGCTCGAAGGTATGAGCTACCGCAATGTACTACAGGAGCTCATGGCAGCTGGGCTCGATAGCCTGCCCGGCGCGGGGGCCGAAATACTAGTCGATGAGGTACGCCAACACATATCACCCCGCAAGCCCAGCGTGGACGAATGGGCCAGCGTGATGCACGAGGCCCACAGCCTGGGCCTGCTCACCTCGGCCACCATGATGGTGGGACACGTGGAGACCCCCCGCCACCGCCTAGAGCATCTGTCCCTGCTGCGCAACATCCAAACGCAACGCCCAAAGGGCACCCCTGGCTTTATGAACTTCGCGGTGTGGACTTTCCAAGGCCAGGGCACACCCCTAGCCAACGAGGTGGGCTGCCAGCCCATGACTGCCGAGCAGTACATACGCACCGTGGCCATCAGCCGCATCATGCTGCACAACATCAACCACATACAAGCATCGTGGCTCACCGTGGGCCGCCAAACAGCCCAGCTATGCCTACACGCCGGTGCCGATGACCTCGGCTCCATCATGATAGAGGAGAACGTGGTGTCGGCGGCGGGGGCACATCACCGCATGGACGCTGCGGCCATGCAGCGCACCATCATAGAGGCGGGCTTCCGCCCGCAGCTGCGCAACCAGCGCTACGAACCGCTAGAATACCCCCATCAGACCAAAGCCTCGATGGAACTAACGGTGCTCTAGCCTAACGTTGATAAAATTAGCCAAATCAACAACATACACACCATATCACTAGTTTTAGTGATACGATGTCACTAGTTTTGTGTATTGCGCAGCCGAAAACATCGCCGTACCTTTGCCGTATCATACTCAGTAGCATCAATTACTGACAATCAATACGCTATCACCATGATACCCACCAACCACCAACTCAGAGGCAACGGCATGTTGCGCAGCATGTTCACCACCATCAGCCGCGCCGCGCTCACCGCGCTGCTCGCGCTGCTCACCCTAAGCGGCTGGGCCCAGCAGGGCATCAGCTACCAGGCCGCCCTGCGCGGCCCCGACGGCCATCCGCTGGCCAACCGCGAGGTGCGCCTGCGCCTGGCGCTGGCCGACGGCGGCACCACCGTCTACCGGGAGGACCAGACCGCCACCACCAGC
>JAFTDN010000042.1 GCA_017454165.1 Bacteroidales bacterium
CTCCTTTTCTACCTGTGTAAAGCCCAGCTCGAGCGGGGTTTTACGGCCGAAGATTTTCACCATAACCTTCAGCTTCTTCTTTTCTTCGTTTACCTCCTCGATGATGCCTGTGAATGAATTGAACGGTCCGTCAATCACCTTCACGGCCTCACCTATGCAGTACGGGATGTTGAGCTCCTCTTCGCTATCGGCCAGCTCATCGACCCGCCCGAGTATCCGGTTCACCTCCGACTGTCGCATCGGGGTGGGGTTACCCGTCTGGGGGTCGTTGAGGAAGCCCATGACGTTGGGGATGTTTCTGAGAATATGCGGAACCTCGCCCACCAAGCTGGCCTCCACTAGCACATAGCCAGGGTAGGAAATCCTGTCCTTGCTGATCTTTTTACCATTTCTCATCTGGTAAACCTTCTCAACAGGAACCTGAACCTGGGAAATCAGGTGCTGGAGCTGGGCATTGTTCACCTCTGCCTCTATGTACTCCTTCACCTTCTTTTCCTTCCCGCCAATGGCCCTAAGCACGTACCATTTTTTCGATTTGTCCTCCATTGTGGTAGCGTTTGCCGTGCTGGGTTAGCCCAAAATCTGGTAGATGAGCTTCATCAAGTTCTCAAAGCTTATATCCATCACGAAGATGACCAGCGCGATTAAAAGGGAAGCAATCATAACAATTAATGCGCTGGACTGAAGTTCTTTCATTGTTGGCCATGACACCTTGTGTACCATTTCGTTGTACACCTCGTGGAAATAATTGGCAATCTTCATCTCTCAACAATATTTGCACGGGAGGAGCGACTCGAACGCCCGACACTCGGTTTTGGAGACCGATGCTCTACCAACTGAGCTACACCCGTATGCTAAAGCCAGCTGGGCTGTTAATCCCAGCCGGCTTGTCGCTATTTGCCTTCTATCGGTACTACTCTACTATCTCGATTACCTGACCGGCGCCCACCGTGCGGCCGCCCTCGCGGATGGCGAAGCGCAGACCCTGGTTGATGGCCACGGGGTAGATGAGCGTAACGGTGATGGTTACGTTGTCGCCAGGCATCACCATCTCCACGCCTGCGGGCAGCTCTATCTCACCAGTCACGTCAAGTGTGCGCAGGTAGAACTGCGGGCGGTACTTGTTGTGGAATGGGGTGTGACGGCCTCCTTCCTCTTTTTTCAGCACGTAGATCTCGGCCTTGAACTTGGTGTGGGGGGTGATGGAGCCAGGCTTGGCGATTACCATGCCGCGCTTAATCTCCTTCTTGTCGATGCCACGGAGCAGCAGACCTACGTTGTCGCCAGCCTCGCCCTGATCGAGTATCTTGCGGAACATCTCCACGCCGGTTACCACCGATTTGCGCTTCTCGGTATCGAGGCCCACGATTTCCACCTCATCACTGGTATGTATCACGCCAGTCTCGATACGACCAGTAGCCACGGTGCCACGGCCAGTAATCGAGAATACATCCTCCACGGGCATCAGGAAGGGTTTCTCGTTGTCGCGGGGGGGGATGGGGATGTACTCATCAACGATGCCCATGAGTTCCATGATCTTCTCCACCCACTTCTCCTCGCCGTTGAGGGCTCCAAGGGCCGAGCCGCGGATGATGGGGGCGTTGTCGCCATCGAAGTTGTAGAAGCTCAGCAGCTCGCGCACTTCCATCTCCACGAGGTCGAGCATCTCGGCATCCTCCACCATGTCGCACTTGTTGAGGAACACCACGATGCGGGGTACGTTCACCTGACGGGCGAGCAGGATGTGCTCGCGGGTCTGCGGCATGGGTCCATCGGTGGCGGCGCAAACGAGGATGGCACCGTCCATCTGGGCAGCACCAGTCACCATGTTCTTCACATAGTCGGCGTGGCCAGGGCAGTCAACGTGCGCATAGTGGCGGTTAGCCGTTTGGTACTCTACGTGAGCGGTATTGATGGTGATACCACGCTCTTTCTCCTCGGGAGCGTTGTCGATAGAGTCGAATGAGCGGAACTCCGACAGTCCCTTTTCGGCAAGCACCTTGGTGATTGCTGCGGTCAGGGTCGTCTTGCCATGATCAACGTGGCCAATGGTGCCGATGTTCACATGCGGCTTCGACCTATCAAATTTTTCTTTAGCCATAACTCGAGTATTTAGTTGATATTCAATTGGTTGCAAACACAAAAGAACTTGAGCCGATGGCGAGAATTGAACTCGCGACCCCTTCCTTACCAAGGAAGTGCTCTACCACTGAGCTACATCGGCGTATAGGCGGAGCGGGAAACGAGACTCGAACCCGCGACCCTCAGCTTGGAAGGCTGATGCTCTACCAACTGAGCTATTCCCGCTTTTGCCCGCACCTCTGCTCGTGCTCCAGCGATGCGGACGCCTAGTTGTGGGGAGAGCAGGATTCGAACCTACGAAGACATAAGTCAGC
>JAFTDN010000043.1 GCA_017454165.1 Bacteroidales bacterium
CATGATAGGCCGCGCCAGCTACGGACGGCCCTACATATTCGCCGAGATTAAGCACTACCTGCAGCACGGGCAGAAGCTGCCCCCCATGGGAGTGGTGCAGAAGGTGGAGCTAGCCAAGCTGCACCTAGCCAAGTCGCTGGAGCTGAAGGGAGAACGCACGGGCATTCTGGAGATGCGTCGGCACCTGTCGTGCTACTTCAAGGGAATAGCCAACTTTAAGGAGATGCGGCTGCGCCTAGTTACCTGCGCCGATGGCGGCGAGCTGATGGGGCTGCTCGATCAGGTGGCCGAGCGCTTCGGCACCTGCACAATCGATAGCGGCATTGACCCATCGCCATGGGCGGATGCAGGGCGCTAGCCACCGCAGTAGATGGCGAGCATCTGCTCGGCGGGCTTGTAGCCCAATGCCTTTGCGCGGGTCAAGTCGGCGCAACCATCGGCCATGCGGTGCAGGTTGATGTAGGCCAGCCCCCGGGCGTAATGGGCCTCAGCGTAGGCAGGCGAGCGGCGCAGCGCGGCGCTATAGTCGGCAATGGCGCGGTCGAAGTCCTCAAGGGCGGCGTAGGCCACCCCACGGTTGAAGTAGGCCTGCACCAGCTCGGGGTCGATGCCAATGGCGCGGCTGAAATCGGCCACAGCCCCCCGCTGGTCGCCCGCCATGGCCTTAGCCAACCCCCTCCCCATGTGAGCACTGGCGGAGCTGGGGTTCAGCTCGATGGCCCGCCCAAAGGAGGCTCTAGCCTCGGCATAGCGCCCCAACCGCAGCATCACCCCTCCCCGCTCGCCATGGGCCAGGGCCAAGCTGGGGTTGGCGGCGATAGCCGCATCGAGGGCCTCAAGGGCCTGCTGGGGCCTGTTGGTGTTGGCGTAGGCGCTGCCCAGCAGCTGCAGCAGCTCGCTATCGTTTGGGAGCCCCCTGCGGGCCCGCTCTAGGTCGTTGACGGCACCTGAGTAGTCTTTTATTCTGAGCTTGAACCAGCCGCGCTGGCGGTACCGTTCGGGCGAGGCAGCACCAGCGGCGATGGGCTGGTCGTAGTCGGCGATGGCTCCAACGAAATCATCAATGCTGGCCCGCAGCTCCCCCCGGCTGTAGCGGGTTTCGGGGTTCTCCGCATCGAGCTCGATGCTACGATCGTAGTCGGCGATGGCCTCGGCGTATCGCCCCATGGCGGCCATCACGAGGCCGCGTTGGTAGAGGGCGGTTGCGCTGGTTGGGCAGGTATCGCAGCGGGCGATGAGGTCGTTGAGGTCGGCCATCGCTAGGTCGAGCTGGCCATCGAGACGCAGGAGGGTTGCCCTGTCCAGCAGCAGCTCTGCATTGCTGGGGTCGAGCTTCAGGGCCTGGCTGTAGTCGGCGATGGCCTGCTGAATCCCATCCAGCCCACGCATCAGCCGCCCGCGCTGGATGTAGAACTCAGGGCGCGAGGGCATCAGGTCGATGGCCTTGGTGAATTCCTCCACCGCCAGCAGCGTGGTGGCTCCGCTGCGCTGCAGCTCTAATCCGCGCTTGTAGTGCCTGTCGGCTAGGAAGGGGATTACCACCTTATAGCCCAGCAGGGCCATGGAGGCCAGCACGAGCACCGCTGCGGCCATGGGTTTGCGTAGGCTTTTCATGATTGGTGGGCTATGGGCTACTTACTTGAGCAGCTGCATGAGGTCGTCCATATTGGGGGTGAGGATGATCTCGGTGCGGCGGTTCTTTTGGCGGGCCTCGGCGGTGTTGGCCCTGTCGATGGGCAGATAGTGGCTGCGCCCGGCGGCTGTTACGCGCACGGGGTTGATTTGGGTACCATTGAGCAGCAGGCGCACGATGGTGTTGGCGCGTTTTACGCTCAGATCCCAGTTATCGAGTAGGTCGCCCGAGCCACGGTAGGGGACATCATCGGTATGCCCCTCCACGGTGATGTTGATGTCGGACTGCTGCTCGAGCACTGGAACCAGCTGCTTTATGGCAGCGGCTCCCTTTTGGTCGATCTCGTAGCGCCCCGATTTGAACATCAGCTTTTCATCGAGCGACACATACACCTTGCCGTCCTTCATAGTAACGCTCAGACCCTTGCCCTCGAAGCCGAACAGAGCGTTAGCCACTTTGTCCTTCATGGCCCGCATGAGCGAGTCCTGGGCGTTGAGCTTGCGCTGTAGTTCGAGCAGGTGGGCATTTTTGTCTTCGAGCTGCTGGCGTAGGGCGGCCAGGCTGGCCATGGATGACTTCAGGCTGTCGTCGAGGGCATCGAGGCCCACCTTGCGCTGGTATAGGGCGCGTTCTAGCTCCTTCAGGGCATCGGTTTTGTCCTGCAGCTCCTGCTGGTCGGACTGTATCTGTCGGAGCAGCTTTCGGGTTTCGTCCTTGGATCCGCCCAGCACATCGCTCTGCAGGCGCTGCAGCTCGTTGTAGCGCTCGCGCAGGTTGCTCAGATCCATCTTGGCGCGGGCCACGTCGGTGGCGCGGGCTATGCTATCGGCAGTAAGGCGGCCCACATCGCGCTGCAGCAGCTGGTTCTGGTTGCTCAGCTCGGTGTTACGCACTCCCAGCGCTTGATTTTCGGTGCGCAGGCGCTCGCGTTCCTCTTGGCATTGGGCATTGGTATCCTGTAGGGCCTGGAACTCCTTGGCGGGCACACAGGCCGAGAGGGTGGCCAGCACGAGCATGGCTATGATGCGGTTGGGGTTGATGGTCATGGGCGGTAGCTCTGAGTTTGACGTGGGTATAGCAGCTGCAAATCTACACAATTAATTTCAAACGTATTGCCCCAAGCGCACCGTGGATTACACCCACGGCTGTTTTGTTGCGCCCTTTGGGGGCTGGGCGGGCATACCCGCCCATGACGATGCCCTGGGCAATATCTGTCGCAGCACTCCGCGCTGCCCCCTAGTGGGCATACCCGCCCATGATGCCTGCCGCAGCAACGGTGGCTTCGGCAGGCTCAGCCGCCGCTGTGTCCTGAAGGCTGAGCCTGTCGAAGCCTCCGAGCCCCCCCGACCGCTATAAGGAAAAAAAGAGCGGGGGCTGGCAGAGATGCCAGCCCCCGCAACAGCTCCTACTGTATGATGAACCTAGCTAGGTGCTGTGTGTGCATGATTGATTACATGGGGTTCTGCTCGCATAGAGGGTTGTTCTGTATTTCGGTGAACGGAATTACGAACTCCCAAAGATTATCGTCGAGAGATTGTGGTAACTTGTACGAGGCCTCTCGTATATTGACAAAGCGGTTGGCACGCGCTATGCATCTCGCATTGAGCAGAACATTATTGGCAGTATCGGCCTGGAACTGCTTTGCCACTAGGCTATCCTTCTTGGTCATCTTGGCGAATCGAGCATTAATGGAGTCGACAAGGACAACATTCTCATCAAGAGCTGCTTGTCCCCAAGCAAGATAGGTTTGATCATTGGATGGTAAACGCTTGGGTAGGATGCGTAACCGCTTGAGATCATAGAAGCGGAAGCCCTCTCTGTAGAGGTCAACCCTACGGTTGCGCATGATTTCCTCGATTAGGTCATCGCCAGTAAGCGAAGCCACAGTTGCATCGGAGTAATCGGGGTCGCGGGTTTCCATCACGGTTACCAAAGCCTCTTTTGCACCTGCTTCATTACCGCTGCGTGCCAAGGCCTCGGCCTTGATGTAGTACATCTCACCTAGGCGCATGGCCACTTGGTCGCCCATTGACGTGGTGGTATCTGCAACGTAGAACTTAATCTGGTATCCTGTGATTTCCCATGCGGGGAGGCCGTCAAGAAGTCCTCTCCCTCCGAAATGCAAATCCTTAGCATCGCTGGGATACCAATCACCTTTGTCCACGCAGATGAACCATTTCCAGCGCACATCGTTGGGGCCGCACTTATCGAGGAGCGTCCTATTGATGGCAAAATTGCTGAAGTATGGGTATCCATCGAAGTTGTAGGCATAATTCGCCCAGAATGAGGCGTAGCCAAATGATTGTCCAGCATTCTGCGTATAGCCCCACATCCATTCCGGTGCTGAAATGCTATTGAAACCATCGAGAAGCTGTTTCCCTGACTGTAATGATGCATCGCTTTTGGCTATAGCCGAATCGGCAAATTGGGCAGCTGCACCCCATTCATCTTGCGTTAAGGCGATACGAGCTCTGATTCCCCAAGCAATGGCAGGACGTATGCGGTTCTTAACTCTGAGGTCGAGCCCATTGCTGATGTAATCTATGCCTTTCGATATGTCATCATTGATCTGAGCATATACCTCTGCAACGGTAGAACGAGGAGCAGGGTCGAAATTGTTCGTCAAGCGGAGCAGCACTCCAGGGTTGGCGTTGGCCTCGCCCTTCACAAAGCGCTTGCCGAATAGCTGCACCAAGTGGTGGTAGGCCCATGCGCGGATGGTGTGAGCCTCGCCAAGCCAGGTGTTAATTTGTACCTCCGAGGCTCCATCTACAGTACCTGCAAGTTCAATTACACGGTTGGCTCTTTCTATTATGGTATAGTAGTAGTCCCACAGCACTTCGGGCAAGAAACCTGTAGGAGAGCGATGATCTTGCCATCTGTAATACGATGTCATATAACCATTTACGGTATTTACTAGATCGTCGCCCAGCAAGTCAAGAAAGCCGTTCATGGAGGCTATCCCGCGAGACTGGTGGTCGTAATAGGCGGAATATATATACGAATGCATTCCGCCCACATAGGCATCGAATACACCGGGCGATTGTAGAAGATCAGGCTCTCCTACGGATGTAGATGGCGACGTGCTAAGGTAGTCGTCTTTGCAACCAGCAAACGCCACCAGCAGTACGAATGCTATATAGATTAGTCGTTTCATGATTCCTAAAATGCATTTAGCCGTTAAAAGGTGATGTTCAGAACACCCGTGAATGTACGGGCAAATCCATAGTAAGCTGTGGTAGTTACACCGCTATACGAACCAAAGGGATTGAGCCCTTGGCGAGCAGATAGCAGCCACAGGTTCTCGCCGCTCACGCCCACCTTTACGCTGGCCACGCCTACGGACTGCAGCCACTGCTTGGGCAGGGTGTACATGATGGAGGCCGATTTGAGCATCAGCGCGTTGCTCGACACCAGCCAACGGTCGCTCGGGCTGGGTACTGTGTAACGATTGCCCGTGGAAGCATCGAGGCGAGGAATATCGGTAACATCGCCAGGGTTCTTCCAAGCATTGGCCATGTCAACATGTATAGCTGCTCCTGCTCCCATGCTCCTCCCCATCAGGCCAGCATACACACCATCGTATGCTTTGCCGCCCAGCTGGTAGGCAAATTGCACGCTGGCCTCTAAACCTTTCCAGCTCAGGCTCGTGCCGAAACCGCCATATACTTTTGGGATAGAGCTGCCGCAATAGTGCTTACGCGCAAACCGATAATCCTTGGTGAGCGTATCGTTGCCCACCACTAAGATATCGTAGGTAGCGAAGTTGGTTCTGGCTCCAGGATACTCTTCCAAGTCGGCCCTATACATAGCGTGTCCATCTTCGGAGTCCACACCGTTGTACTCGTACAGATAGTATTCGTACAGGCTCTTACCTTCCTCGTACTTGGTGTAGGAGTTCACGATACCTGTTTCGCGGTACTCTTCGGGCAGGGCTACCACTTTATTGCGGAGCATGGTGGCATTCACGTTGAAGTCCCAGCGTAGAGCATCGGTCTCCAGTATGGCAACATTTACCTCAGCCTCAAGGCCGTAGTTGCGTACCTTGCCTATGTTTTTGCTTATGGAAGAAATACCAGATGACATTGGCACGGGTACCGGGAATAGCAGGTCTTTACTCTCCTTGTTGAAGAATTCCAACGTACCGCTCACGCGATTCAGGAAGCTGAACTCTAGGGCCACATCGTAGCTGGTTTGGCTTTCCCAGCGCAAATCCTTATTGCCTATAGCGCTTAGCGATATTGCACCCGATGGACCATTATAGCTGCCTAGGCTAAAGGTGGTCATGTAAGGGAAGTACATCACATAGCCATCGCCATCTAGCAGGTTGTCGTTGCCAGTTTGGCCAATCGAGGCGCGGAGTTTGAGCTCATCAACCCATGATTGCTCTTGCATAAACGCCTCGTTGCCAATGCGCCATGATGCTCCCACGCTCCAGAAGTTACCCCAGCGGTTCTCTGGTGAGAACTTCGAGGTACCATCGCGCCGGAACGAGGCCGACAGGTAGTAACGCGCGTTGAAGTCGTAGCTAGCGCGAGCAAAATAGCCCTCTTTGCGGTAGTCGGTAGTCGATGACGACATGCCCTTCATGGTCGAGAAGTTGCCCATCTCATCGTAACCCAGTATGGACATTTGGTCTTTGTTCAACATCGATGACTGTGCACGGTACAGGTAGCTCTCGTGCCCAACCAGCACTTCGAAATTGTGGACATCGGCAAATGTGCGGTTGTACTGCGCCAGCTGGTTAATCGTGGCCGAAGTGTAGCGGTCGTTCCAAATATATAGCATGCCCTGTGGCTGATCTCCCATGACGTTGTTGTAGCGCATCTTCTCACCAGAATTTATCACGTCATACGAAGCATTGGCAGTAAGCTTAAGCCCCTCAATGGGCGTAATTTCTAGGAACACGCGATCCGACAGCATGTCGCGGTCGAAGTAGCTCTTGTCTATCTCGGCCTGATATATAGGATTGAAACGTCCGTTATATTTGCGGCTCGATGTATAGTCATACTGCTTTTGGCCAGAGGCATCGAGCACATAGTTTCCATCGGCATCGTGCAGGTGGATGGGGTATATGGGAGCCATCCTCTGTATGAAGCTAAATGGGTTGCTCGTGTAGTTGCCCGAAGCCGTCTTGGGGGCCTCGTTATGCGCCCTCGACATGCTCAGGTTCACACCAGTGCGTATCCACTTGTTCACCTTATAGCTCACGTTGGCACGCGAGGTGAATCGCTCAAACGAGGTTCCCACGGTGTAGCCATTCTCCTTCATGTAGCCCGCCGACATAAAGCTGGTGAGCTTATCGGTATTGTAGCCGCCGCTAATAGAGTACTCCCTTCTATGGCCAGTGCGATAAAGGGCCTTTTCCCAATCCAAATCATCGCCCCACTTAAGACCCGTTATTTCTGGGTTGAGCGTACCGTTGGGCAATATCACTGCTGGTGTTACAATCTTGGCGGGGTCGGTCGTCAGCTGGTAGCTAGCGTCATAACCGCTTACGATTCCTGCAAATGGCATGTAGGCGGAGCCTAAGTCATCCACAACATCAACAGCAGCCCGAGCACCTGCCTCCTCTGCCGTTTTTCCCTGATTATAGAAGTACTGGTTGTACCACTGCTGCCAGCGCAGGCGGTAGTGCTCCTCGGGACCAGCAATCTCGTACATTTTCTGACCCCTACGGCTCATGCCCTCCTGCATACTGAAGGTGAACCAGGGCTTGCCCTTCTCCTTGTTGTCGCCGCTCTTGGTGGTAATCAGAATAACGCCGTTGCCCGCGCTCGAGCCGTATAGGGCCGTGGCGGCGGCATCCTTGAGCAGCGTAACGCTCTGAATGTCCGATGCCGATATATCGGCGATGCTACCATCATAAATAGCTCCATCCACCACGTAGATCGGGGCGTTGCTGGCGTTCACCGAGCCGAAACCGCGTATGCGGATGCTGGCCGAGGCGCCGGGCTGGCCCGTGCTGGTGGTAACCTGCACGCCGGGGGTGGTGGCCGCCAGGGCGTTGCTCACGTTGGTAACGGGACGGCTCTCGAGCTTCTCGGCCTTGATGGACGTGGCCGCACCCACCAGCGAGCTCTTCTTGGCCGTGCCGTAGGCGGTTACCACAATCTCCTCGATGTCCTCGGCCCCCGACTCCATCACCACGTCGATGGTGGTGCGCCCGGCGATGGCCACCTCTTGCGTGGCGTAGCCGATGTAGCTGAACACCAGCGTCTGCGCATCGGCGGGCACGCTCAGCGTGTAGCGGCCGTCCATGTCGGTGGCCGTACCCGTGGTGGTGCCCTTCACAACTACCGAGACGCCCGGCATGGGCATCCCGTCCTCGGCGCCCGTCACGACGCCGGAGATCCTCACCGCCTGCCCCCACGCCAGCTGCGCGCCGGCCAGG
>JAFTDN010000044.1 GCA_017454165.1 Bacteroidales bacterium
ATCATTATGACCTCCAACATCGGCTCGCGCCGCCTGATGGAGTTCGGCACCGGCGTGGGCTTCGCCACCAAGGCCAGGGCCGATACTTTAAGCAACCTGAGCAATGGCATAATCGACAAGGAGCTAAGACGTGTGTTTTCGCCAGAGTTCCTCAACCGCATCGATGACATCATCATGTTCAACACCCTGAGCCGCGCCCACATGGACGCGATTATCGACATCGAGCTTAGGGGGCTATACGAGCGGCTGGACCGGGAGGGCATTGAGCTGCGCATATCGCCGGCGGCCAGGGCATTCATAGCCGAGCAAGGCTACGACAGGCAGTTCGGTGCGCGCCCGCTAAAACGCGCCATACAGAAGCACCTTGAGGATCCGCTCGCCGAGCTGCTTCTACAGTGCCCCGCTACTGCTGCCATCCGCATATCCGTGGGGTACAGCAAAAGTAAAAACACGCTGGCATTCAAATTGTTGAAACCTTCAACCGTTGATGGCGCCGCCAGCACCCCTGACGATGAAAGCTGTATCGCAGCTGACACCATTTAAATAAGTGTTAAACAACTACTTACAATGAGCGACATAGGCATCAAACTAGAAAACCTCGCCGACATATTCCCCAAGGAGTGGGATGAGGCCCAGCGGGCCAAGGGCAAAACGCTGTTCTTGAAGCGCCTGAGCCAGCTGGCCCACCGCCACTACGGAGGAAAGGTTCAGATTGCCCCCAAGGCCCCGGTGCCGGGCTTCAACTGGTTCAACGTGTGGTACACCCCAGGCGTATCGTCCGTATCAACCGCCATCCGCGATGACAACGACACCTCGTTCGAGCTCAGCAACAGGGGCAACCTGGTGGCCGTGGTGAGCGATAGCACCCGTGTGCTGGGCGATGGCGACTGCACCCCCCCAGGGGGGCTCGGCGTGATGGAGGGCAAGGCCTACCTGATGAAGTACCTCGGCGGCGTGGATGCCGTGGCCTTGTGCGTGGACAGCCGCGATGCCAAGGGGCAGAACGACCCCGAGAAGCTCATCGACTTCGTGAAGATGTGCCAGCACAGCTTCGGCGCGGTGAACCTCGAGGATATCTCGCAGCCCAACTGCTACCGGGTGCTCGACGCGCTGCGCGAGCAGTGCACCATCCCCGTGTGGCACGACGATGCCCAGGGCACGGCCTGCGTAACGCTCGCTGGCCTCATCAACGCCCTTAAGCTGGTGGGCAAGCCCCTGTCCGAGGCTCGCATAGTGTACCTAGGGGCGGGCGCCTCGAACACCACCATCGTGCGCCTGATCATCGCCGATGGCGGCGACCCCAAGAAGATGGTGATGTTCGACTCGAAGGGTGCCCTGCATCGCAATCGTGCCGATATTGAGGCCGACAAGCGCTTCTACCGCAAGTGGGAGATCTGCCAGCAGACCAATCCCAGCTGCATCGGCTCCATGGAGGAGGCCATCAGGGGGGCCGATGTGCTGATCTCTCTCTCCACCCCTGGCCCCGACACCGTGAAGCCCGAGTGGATTGCCGCCATGGCCGACAGGCCCATCGTGTTCGCCTGCGCCAACCCCGTGCCCGAGATCTACCCCTACGCTGCCAAGGCCGCCGGGGCCTACATAGTGGCCACTGGGCGGGGCGATTTCCCCAACCAAGTGAACAACTCCATCGGCTTTCCGGGCATCCTGAAGGGGGCGCTGCTGGTGAGGGCCTCCAAGATTACCGATGCCATGGCCATAGCCGCCGCCCACTCGCTGGCTGGCTACGCAGAGCGCAGGGGCATATCGCCCGAGAGCATCGTGCCCACCATGGATGAGGCCGATGTGTTCGCCGTGGAGGCTGCCGATGTGGCCATGCAGGCCATAAAGGACGGAGTGGCCCGCACTGTGCTGTCGTGGGACGATGTGCACCGCATGGCCCAGGCCGATATTGAGCATTCACGCAGCATGGCCCAGGCTCTGTGCGATGGGGGGTTCATAGAGGCCCCTCCCGCCAATTTGCTAGCCCAGGCGCTGGAGTGGACAGTGGCCCAGCTGGGCTAACGTTCTTTGGAAGGGCAAAAGCAGAGAGGGGCAAAATTTTGCCCCTCTCTGCTTTTGATACCTAAGCGTGAGCCTATTAGCGCTCACATGTTGCTACTTATTCAAGTCGCCCAGCACACCGTAGAAGTTGCCCCTGAAAGTGCAGACGGTGTCCATGGGCTCAACGAATGTGGGCTTATCCTGTAGGTTGAACTTAATCTTGATGGTGCTGCCCAGATTGGAGAACTTGAACGAGCCCCATTTGATACGCTTATGCATCTCGCCGTGGTCGGCTGCAAAGTCGTAGTTCACCCATACGTTGCAGTTCTCAGCTGTGATGGAATCCTGCGCAAGCCAGCCATCGAGGGGGTATTCGCCCTGCGAGATGTCGAATCCGCTCTTGGAGTACACTGTGAAGCTGATGAGCGACCCGCTACCCGTGGGCTTATAGTCGGCATCGAGGTTCACGCCATCGCTCATCACATAGACGTTGTACTTAAAGAGCCCCTTCTTCTTGAGCTCCTCCACCCTGTGCTTATAGCCCTTGGCGATTTGGAACGAGGTGTTATTGTAGTTGATGATGTTCACATCTACCTCGGATTCAGGCCCTTTGCACGATGACAGCGCGGCGGTGCCAAGCATTAAGGCCATCAGGGCCACAGTGGCTGTTCTTTTCATGGCAAAACTTTTTGGCAGGTTTTACGGGAATGGGGGCGGATGGTTACACCGATGGCTCAGTGGCAGCATCCCTCGCCGCATCCGTGCCCCCCGCAGTGGTCGTGGCCGTGGTCATCGCAGTGGCCATGGTGGCCCCCGCAGCAGCAGCCTCCGCAGCCGGTGAGCTCATCGGCTGATGCCTGCCGAACGGCCTCCACCCGTCCGGTGAAGTGCAGATCCTTTCCTGCCATGGGGTGGTTGAAGTCCATCTGCACCTCGTGCTCCTCAATGGCCACGATGGTGCCGAAGAGCATCTCATCGTTGTTGGCGCGCATGGGCAGGCGCTTGCCCACCTGTAGCAGGTCGTCCTGCATCACGCCATCTATTATGAAGATGTCCTTGGGCAGATGCATCACGGCGCTGGGGTCGTGCTCGCCGTAGCCCTCCTTGCAGGGGATGGAGAAGCTGAAGCTCTGTCCGGGGCTCAGCCCCAGGATATTCTGCTCGAATAGGGGTAGCAGCTGGCCGTGCCCGTAGAGGAACTGTAGGGGTTTGTCGGCTGTGGCCGAGTCGGCCACCTGCCCATCGACTTTGAGCTCGTAGCTTAGGGCCACCACGCAATCTTTGTCAATATTCATGGAGATATAAGTATTTATGGGTTTGCAGCTTTGGGCGCAAAGGTACGCTTATTTTGTGGAATATGGAAACATGGGGGCGGTGGGACCGATACGGGTGGCGGATGTTGTGGATTTTTATTTTTAATTATATTATTTACAGTGTGTTATCTATATGTACTATAATATTTCTGCGTAAAAATGTTCGGGTTTCGGGAAATAACGCCATCTTTGTGCCGTCAATTTTTTCGATTTACTCATTTTTCATTCAGAGACCCAGTTATGACAGGTAAAGTGAAATGGTTCGATGCGGCCAAAGGTTTTGGCTTCATCCAAACCGAGGAAGGCAAAGACGTGTTTGTGCATTACACCGGCATCGTGAAGGAGGGCTTTAAGCGCCTTGACGAGAACCAGGAGGTTGAGTTTGAGATCACCGAGGGAAAACGTGGACCTCAGGCTACCAACGTGGTGGTGATTGGCAAGTAAGCACGGGAACGATACCTAAAACCTAGAGATGGGAGGCGCAATGCGTCTCCCATTTTTGTGGCAGCCCGTCCCTCAAAATGTGATGCAGAACCGTAGCACGGGGTTATCGGGGTAGGGAGAGTAGGCGGTGCGGGTGAGGTTCCACAGGGCCATCATGCACACGGCGGCGCGGCTGCCAGCTCGCTGCCGCCATCCCACGCCCAGCAGCACCAGCCCTGTGGTGCGCCGGGCACCGTGGGTGGCCACCCATAGCCGTTCGTACTCGGCATGGAGCAGCGGCCCCCCATCTATGCCGATGCCGAAGGCATCGTGCAGGCTGGGGATGGGCAGCACCTGGGTGAACGCCGAGGCCCCCCAGGTATGGCCTGTCTGGCTGTCGAGCGTGCCCGTTTGCAGGTTGAAGCGCTCGTTGCGGAACGAGTAGCGCCCGCCCACGCCCAGCGTCCACTGGCGAAACAGCCACACCCCCGCTATCGGGAGCAGGTCTATCTGCGTAACGCGCCCGCCGAAGGAAAGCCCCATGGAGCCCCCGACGTAGAGCCTGTCGGCGAACGAGCCCAGTGCTTGTCCCTGCAGGGATACGCCTGCCCCCATCAGCAGGACAATGAGGATGGTTGTCAAGATGCGTTTCATATCGAATTATCTATCAGCATGATGCCTGTTTGATGGGCAAAAATTAGGCCCTTGGGCGAAACAAAATTGCCACTAACATAATACTTTTGTCGGATAAAACCAGCGTGTGGGTGCTAGCGCCCATGCCGCGTCCCAATACCTTCGCACCATGCAACATGCAGCAGCCCCCAACCTCAACGTGCTCATCACGGGTGCCTCACGGGGCATTGGCTTCGAGGTGGCCCGCCGCTTTGCGGCGCTGGGCAACCACAACATTGTGGCCGTGGCCCGCACCGTGGATGGCCTGCGCCAGCTGAAGAACGCCGCCATAAAGGAAAACGTGCAGGCCCACCTATACCCCGTACCGTTCGACCTGAGCAGCCCAGAGCCCTACGAGCAGGTGCTGCTGCCGTTGATAGCTGGCCATGTGGAGAATATCGACATCGTAATCAACAACGCGGGCTACCTGGTGCACCGCCCCTTTGAGGAGCTGGCCGAGACCGAGATGGTCGAGATGATGCAGGTGAACTTTCTGGCGGCGGCCCGGCTCACTCGCGCTGTGCTGCCCCTGATGCGGCAGCGCGGGGGCCATGTGCTGAACGTGAGCAGCATGGGCGGATTTCAGGGCAGCCAGAAGTTCGGCGGGTTGGCCATGTACTCGGCGGCCAAGGCCGCCTTGGTGGCCCTCACCGAGTGCTTGGCCGAGGAGTACAAGGGCCAGGGCATCGCCTTCAACTGCCTGGCGCTGGGCTCGGTCGATACCGAGATGTTCCGGCGGGCATTCCCGGGCATGGAGCCCCAGCATCCTTCCGCCGACATGGCCCAGTTCATAGCCGACTTCGCCATTGGCGGCCCCCGCTTCTTCAATGGCAAGGTGCTGCCTGTGAGCATAGGCACACCATAAGTGCGTAAAAATTAGAATATTAAGCTATTTGTCCGACAAAATATCGTGCAGGGCCGCGCCAAACAACGGCATAATTTCATAATTTTGGGCGCATAAACAAACACCCCATTTACGCATCACTTCTGACTATGAGAAACGAGTACAATGACGACCACTACGAGCGGGCATCGGATCGCGATGAGATTTACACCAAGGCCGTTAAGGCGGGCAAGCGCACCTATTTCATCGATGTGAAGGCCACCCGTAGCGATGAGTACTACCTGACCATCACCGAGAGCAAAAAGCGCATGGAGCGCGATGGCAGCATGTCATACGAGAAGCACAAGATTTTTCTCTACAAGGAGGATTTCGATAAATTCCTGGACGGCGTGTCGGAGGTCATCGACTTCGTCAAGTCGAAGCAGGAGGTAGTGGCCCGTGAGTACGATGATTCGCAGGCCGATACTGCATCGGGCGACTACTACTAGCGGTCGATTGTGAGCTCACCGCTGTGCGCAGCGGATCAAAATCCATGCGGCCCCGCATGGATTTTTTTGCCCCCCTCCTATCATCATCAATCGCATGGATACCAAAGCGTTAGAGCAGCTATCACAACGGATTGAAGGCAGCCTGAAATGGGATAAGTCCACGCTGATGCAATATGCCACCGATGCATCGGCCTACCGCGAGTTGCCCACCGCTGTGGCCGTGCCGCGTTCAAAGGCCGATTTGGTGGCCTTGATTGGCTTTGCACGCGCCGAGGGCATTGGGCTCATTCCCCGCGCTGCAGGCACTTCGCTGGCTGGGCAGGTGGTGGGCAATGGCATTGTGGTGGACGTGTCGCGCCATTTCAGACGCATTGTGCATATCGATGCGCAGGCGCAGCAGGCCACGGTGGAGCCAGGCGCAATTCTGGACGAGCTGAACATGGCCGCAAAGCCTCACGGACTGCTTTTTGGCCCCGAAACATCTACTGCCAGTCGTTGTACGTTGGCCGGCATGGTGGGCAACAACAGCTGCGGTTCGCACTCGCTAATCTATGGTAGTACCCGCGACCACCTGCTATCGGTGCGAATGCTGCTCGACGATGGCCACGAATACGACTTCGGCGCATTGAGCCGCGAGCAGTTTGAGGCCAAATGCGCCCAGAACACCCGCGAGGGCGATGTCTATCGCTATGTGCGCGACCTGCTATCCGACGAGCATCGCCGTGCTGAAATAATGGCGCAATCGCCCCACCCCAGCGTTAGGCGGCGCAACAATGGCTATGCGCTCGACGAGCTAATACGCACATCGTTCTATGGCGGCCAAACCGACAGCATCAACCTGTGCAATATCATTGCGGGCAGCGAGGGAACGCTGGGCATAATCACCCAAATCACTGTGGGTTTGGTGCCGCTGCCGCCATCGCGCAAGGCCGTTATGGCCGTGCATCTGCGCGAGCGCGACCAAGCCTTCGAGGCCAACCTGATTGCCCTGCGCCACAGCCCATCGGCGGTGGAGATGATGGACCATGTGATTCTGAGCTGCACCAAGCAGAACATAGCCCAGCAGCGCAATCGCACCTTTGTGCAGGGCGATCCGGGAGCCATACTGATTGTGGAGTTCTACCGCCACACCGACGAAGAGATTGCGCAGGAAGCGGCTGCGCTACAGAGCGACCTTGAGGCCGCAGGAATGGGCTACCACTTCCCTATCGTTTGGGGTGCCGACACCGCCCGCGTATGGGTGCTGCGAAAGGCCGGACTGGGAGTGCTGTCGAACATTGAGGGTGATGCCAAGCCCGTGTCGCTGGTTGAGGATACGGCGGTGGCGCCCGAGGTGCTGCCGCAGTATATGGCCGAGTTTGGACGGCTAATGGCCAACCATGGCCTCGACTGCGTGTATCACGCCCATATCGGTACGGGCGAGCTGCACCTGCGCCCAGTGCTAAACCTAAAAGATGCCGCCGACATGGAGCTGTTCCGCATGGTGGCCACGGAGGTGGCGCATTTGGTGAAAAAGCATCGCGGTTCGCTCAGCGGCGAGCACGGCGATGGCCGACTGCGCGGCGAGTTCCTGCCAATAATGGTGGGCGATGCGGTTTACGAGATGATGCGCGGACTGAAACGCGCCTTCGATCCGCACAACATATTCAACCCCAACAAGATAGTAGATACGCCGCCCATGAATACCGCATTGCGCTACACACCTGGTCGCCCCACGCGCCATGTGGACACCGTGATGCGGTTCGACCGCACATTGGGGCTGATGCGCGCCGTGGAGAAGTGCAACGGTTCGGGCGACTGCCGCAAGACGGCAAAGTCGGGCGGTACGCTCTGCCCCAGCTTCATGGCCACGCTCGATGAGGCCAACAGCACCCGTGCCCGCGCCAACGTGATGCGCGAATGCCTTACAAATAGCGAAAAGAGCAACCCATTCGACCACGAAGAGCTCTACCAAGCCATGGACACCTGCCTATCGTGCAAGGCCTGCAAGAGCGAGTGCCCGTCGAGCGTCGACATGGCCAAGCTCAAGGCCGAGTTTCTACAGCGTTGGAACGATGCCCACGGCATACCTTTGCGCTCACGCGCCATTGCCTACATCACGCATATCTACCGCTTGGGGAGCTACATCACCCCCATTACCAACTTTGTGCTGCGCAACAAGCTGCTCGCGGGCGTCATGATGCGCTTGCTGGGGTTTGAACCCAAGCGCACCATGCCGCTGCTCAGCCCCACCACCCTAAAGCGTTGGTTCAACAAATACGAACAAAACGCTGACTACCATAACGGTACGGTTTACCTGCTTCCCGATGAGTTCACTAACTACAACGATGCCCACATAGGCCAGCAGGCCGTGGAGCTGCTCAACGCGCTGGGATACAGGGTGATGCTTGTAGATGTATTTGAGAGCGGACGCACCTATATATCAAAGGGTTTGCTGCGTACAGCTCAGCGCATAGCCAATCGCAACGTGGAGCGGCTCAAAGACATGATTACCGACGAAACACCGCTAATAGGCATCGAGCCATCGGCCATACTCAGCTTCCGCGATGAGTACCCCGACTTGGTTAGCCCCGAATTTATTGACGCAGCAAAAGCATTGATCCCCAACACCATGCTATTCGAGGAGTTTTTCATGCGTGAGGTGGAACGGGGGCATATCGGCGTAGAGCAATTCCACGACAAGCCGCTACAGCTCAAGCTGCACGGCCACTGCCAGCAGAAATCGGTGGCCAGCACGGCCAGCACCAAGGCCATGCTATCGTTCCCCAAAGGCCACACGGTGAGCGAGATAGCCAGCGGCTGCTGCGGCATGGCGGGGGCCTTCGGCTACGAGCGCGAGCACTACGTTCTGTCGCAGGCCGTGGGCGAGCTGGTGCTGTTCCCCGAGGTGCGCCAAACACCCGCCGATGTGCTGATTGTGGCCCCTGGCACCAGCTGCCGTCATCAGATTGCTGAGGGCACGGGGCGGCAAGCCCTCCACCC
>JAFTDN010000045.1 GCA_017454165.1 Bacteroidales bacterium
GTTGTGAATTGCTCTCAAATTTTGTACCTTTGCAGTCTGAACCAACTGACTGTCATCATAAGGCTGATTTATAGGTGATTATGTGCTGGTTCAGGATGAAAAATCCCGCCCTGAGGGGCGGGATTTTTGCTGCGCAGAGGGCCGTTTTGTCCATCGTGCTGGGGGAGGGGGCTAGAACAGCTCTAGCTGCTGGCCCTGCGTGGGCAGCCCGCTGCTCTTGCGGCCTATGTAGAGCTCCATGGCCCCGAACTGCTTGTCTGTGATGCACAGGATGCCCACCTGTCCGCGCTCGGGCAGAATCGACTTCACGCGGCGAATGTGCACATCGGCATTCTCGCGGCTGGGGCAATGCCGTATGTAGATGGAGAACTGAAACATGGTGAAGCCATCGGCCATCAGCCGCTTGCGGAACAGCGCGTGGTTCTTGCGGTCGCGCTTGGTCTCCGTTGGCAGGTCGAATAGCACTAGTACCCACATAATCCGATATTCGCTAAGGCGTTCCATTGCTGCCGGATAGCCCAACTCGCATTGGCCTAGCCCATGGAGACGGTAAATGACTAAAGCACAGGGAGATAATGCCAATTTCCCTAATGACCGATGGCTGAGGGTGGGGGGGCCGATGTATTGGGCTGAACCTTACTGCGTTGTACGCAGGTTGGCCTACGAATGTTCGGGGTAGGCTATTTTGCGCTGCTCGCCGCTGAAGCAGCGGTAGAGCGAGGCGGTGGTCTGCTGGGCGGCTACCATCAGCGGACGGCGCTGGCCGTCTATGACCACATCGAGCACGGGGATGCCCAGCAGCTCGCGCTTGAGGTCGGGCGTTAGGTCGTCGGGCAGACCACCAGCGGGGGCCGCATCGCAGAGGCGCACCACCAGCTCGTCGACGTAGGGTCGATAGGGCTCCATGATGTCGTCGGCCAGGCAGTAGGCGTTGTAGCGGTTGTGATGGTGTATGCCCAGCGTGGGCAGCAGTCCGCTGCTCACCAACGACCGCGCCACCACGGCGCGAAGGATGGCGTAGCCATAGTTGAGCATGTTATTGGGCGCATCGCCCTCGCGCTCACGCACAAAACGTTCGTCGCCGGGGAACAGGTTGGGCCAGTAGTAGGCGGCGGCCCGCGCCTCCATGTTGTCAGTATCGCCACTGCGCACATCGCCTGCCCAGGCCAGCATGTTGCGCACTTCGGCGTCGCGACACTGGCGCAGTACAGCGGCCTGATTGCGTATCTTGCACTGCACCGTTTGCTGCCAGAGCTGCTTTTTGAGCGGCACCGACGCGTCGAGCTGACAGCGGAAACGCTCGCTCTGCGTGGTATTGCCACATAGTGGGAGCATGAGCCCCACGGGCAAATGGCGGCTATCGCAGGTGATCAGGGCGCAGTTATTGTCGAGCAGGGCCTCCATGAGGCCCTGGGTGATGGTGATCTGCTTGTGGTCGAGCACCACCACGCCGATGTCCTCAATGGGAACGGTGCGCTCGGCACCGACCTTGAACGTTTCGGGCAGCGTGTCGTTGCGCTCCACCTCTGGTAGCTTGATTACCAGCTGCTTGTTGCGCATCGAGAGGTAGGCGGGATTGCTGAAGCATAGTGTGCGCTTAATCATGGATTTACGTTTTTTTTTTGTGCGTATATGCCTGTACGCAAGCGCATTGGCCATGGTTGCCCTGCGGGGCTATTCCAGCTGCTGGGCGTTGGACTGCTGTAGGTAGTTTGCGGGCGTGGAGACGCTGCGCCCCAGCTCCCTCGCGGTTTCCTTACGGGCCACGCCGGCCACCTTGCCGCCACGTTTCGCTATCTGTCGGCTCTGCTCAAAGGTTTCGGGGTCCTCTTTCTGCGAAATCTCGGTGGTTACGCGCTCGCCGAGCATGGTGAAAATCAGCTCGAGGTCGTCCATGTGGTCGCGCAGGTTCTGGTTCTTCTTGGTCAAGCCCTTGTAGTCCTTGTATTCCGAGGGTGTCATGCCGAAAGTGGCCTTGCTGATTTCGGCGGTGAGGATAGCATAGTCTCGTTCCTCGGTGATGCCGCGCCGTTTCCACTCGTCGGTGAGGTTTTGGCGGATGGCGATGCCGCGCAGCCGCTTGTCGATCCAATCCTTGGGGTAGCCTTTTTTCTCGTAAAGTTCCTTCATCCGCTTCTGTGCCAGCTCGGGATTCTCAATTTCAAGCAGACGCTCATAGCCCACCTGCGACAGCCACAACTTGAAAGGCTCGGCCTTGGGCGACGGAATGGATTGGATGATGCGGAATAGGCCTTTAATGTTGGCGGCCAAGGTTTTTCGCTTTTTCCCAGTTTCGGTAAGCATTTCTACCTGGGGACAATTTGTCCCTAGGTAAACTCCCAAAACTTCATCGCGTTTCCGAATCTTCTTCAAATAGTCAGTAGGATTGACGCTATCCGTCAAAACGCCCACCACATCCACAACGGAGAAGTACCATTGCTCCTCCTCGTCGTTCCAAACAGAACGGATTTTCTTGTCTTGGAATAGTTTGATGTTGCTCATTTACTGTTAGTTTTTGACATTATTTCCTCAAGCATTTTCAAATCTTCTTGGTCGGCCTCCAGTGCTTCTTGAGCTTTGCGACGGGCATTGAACTCCTCGTAAACAGCATTCACCTGACTTTCCATCTCCGCATTCGATACACTCCCTTTGCCCTGCAACACCGCCTTATCGTGAAATACCAGCACACCATCGGCTGTACTACGCCAATAGTCCAACGTAAGGTCTTTACGTTCCTTTACTCGGAGTTCAGCCGTATCCAAAAACATAACAGTCAATCGGTTAAGTGTGTCAATCTCATCTTCCGAAAGGTAGTTTTTTGCAATCACTATATCCTGCTTTCTAACAATAGCACCTTTCCACGATGTCAGCCCCATGTTGGGTTTGTTAGCATCGGCGCGGGCGGTGATAAGTTCGGCTGCAGTCTGATGTGTAACGGCGTAGAGCAACTTGTTCTGCGTTTCGGCAAAGAACATCTGCGTGGCCTTTTCGCGGACTTCGTAGTCGCTGCTAAGGGCGAACAAATCACGTAATTTCTGGTAGAACCGCTTTTCTGAGGCTCGAATGTCGCGTATCCGCTCAAGCAACTCGTCAAAATAGTCGGGTTGCCCGTTAGGATTCTTCAGCCGCTCATCGTCCATAGTGAACCCCTTCACCAAATATTCCGCCAAATGTCGAGTTGCCCACTGGCGGAATTGCGTTCCGCGAACTCCTTTCACTCGATAACCAACAGCAAGAATCATTTCCAACGAATAAAAAACCACATGGTATTGTTTGCCATCATTGGCAGTTGTCAAAAAATCTTTGACAACTGAATTTTGTTCTAATTCTTTTTCTTTCAGTATATTAGATATATGATAACTGATGGTTTGCTTAGAGGTGGCAAAAAGTTCTGCCA
>JAFTDN010000046.1 GCA_017454165.1 Bacteroidales bacterium
AAGGCATTACTTGGCAAGGTTCAAGCGGAAGGGGCTTTGCTATTCGAAGTCCGAGAGCATGATTGTGAACTCCCTGAACCTGCTGTTCCTGAAACTCAACAACCAATTATCTATACTAATTTAACAATACCGAAAAAAGTAGAGGGGCTCCCTGAATGTGGAGGCCCCCCTGACTTTTGCTTAATCAATGAACTGGCTACTTCAGCCTGTCCTTCACGTACTTAAAGCTCCTGCCCAAATAGATGGCCGAGTTGCCCAGCTGCTCCTCAATGCGCATCAGCTCGTTGTACTTGGCGATGCGATCGGTGCGCGAGGCCGAGCCCGTCTTAATCAGGCCCGTGTTCAGCGCCACGGCCAGGTGGGCTATGGTTACATCCTCGGTCTCGCCCGAGCGGTGGCTCATGATGGAAGTCATGGAGTGGATGTCGGCTAGGCGCACGGCGTTGATGGTCTCGGAGAGCGAACCTATCTGGTTCACTTTCACCAAGATGCTGTTAGCAGCCTGCCTATCGATGCCCATCTGTAGGCGTTTGGCGTTGGTCACAAATAGGTCATCGCCCACCAGCTGCACGCGGTCGCCTATGGTCTTGGTGAGCAGCTGCCAGCCCTCCCAGTCGTCCTCCGCCATGCCGTCCTCAATCGAGATGATGGGGTACTTGTCGGTCCACTGCTTCCAGAAGTCCACCATCTGGGCCGAAGTGAGCTTCTCCCCTGTCGATTTGTGCAGGTGGTACACCTTCTCCTCGGGCAGGTAGTACTCCGAGGAGGCGGGGTCTAGGGCTATGAATATGTCGCGTCCAGCGGTATAGCCAGCGTTGGCTATGGCCTCCATGATTACCTGTAGGGCTTCCTCGTTCGACTTCAGGTTGGGGGCAAACCCGCCCTCATCGCCCACGTTGGTGGAGTAGCCAGCCTTTTTGAGCACCTGGCGCAGCTGGTGGAACACCTCGGCACCCATCCTGATGGCCTCAGCGAAGGTGTCAGCCCCCACGGGCATGATCATGAACTCCTGGAAGTCGATGCTGTTGTCGGCGTGCGATCCGCCGTTCAGGATGTTCATCAGGGGAATGGGGAGCGTGCGAGCGTTCACCCCCCCCACATAGCGGTAGAGAGGCTGGCTGGTGAGCTGCGCGGCGGCCTTGGCCACGGCCAGCGACACCCCCAAAATGGCGTTTGCGCCCAGGTTGCCCTTGTTCTCGGTGCCGTCGAGACGAATCATGGCCTCATCGATCTGCTGCTGATCAAGCACGTTCATGCCGGCAATCTCCTCGGCAATCACGGTGTTCACGTTGTTAACCGCCTTCTGCACTCCCTTGCCCAGGTAGCGGCCCTTGTCGCCATCGCGCAGCTCTACGGCCTCGTGGATGCCAGTAGAGGCCCCGCTGGGCACGGCGGCGCGGCCCACGTAGCCCGACTCTGTGATTACATCCACCTCCACGGTGGGATTTCCTCTAGAATCGAGGATTTCGCGTGCATGCACGCCTATTATCTGTCCCATTGCTATAGATTTTTATTTGTAGCAGAAAGGGGGGCCACAGGAATAACCCGCCCCCCCCCCTATCTGACTTCGTTACGTTGTCGCTCGATGCGTAAATTTAGGCCTGCTCCTGCTCGGGGGCAGCATCGGTTGCTGAAGCCTCGGCCACAGGGGCTTCCTCCTTCTTAGCCTTGGCCGCACCGCCCGAACGTCTGGTCTTCTTGGCGGCGGGCTTCTTCTCCTCCTTTACGTAGGTGGTGTTGAAGTCTACCAGCTCAATGATGCACATATCGGCATTGTCGCCCAAACGGGTGCCCGTCTTCAGGATACGGGTGTATCCCCCAGGACGCTCCATGATGCGGGGCGCCACCTCCCTGAAGAGCTCGGTAACGGCGTACTTGTTCTTGAGGTAGCTGAACACTGTGCGACGCGAGTGCGTGGTGTCATTTTTGCTCTTGGTGATGAGCGGCTCCACGTAGATGCGGAGGGCCTTGGCCTTGGCCACAGTGGTGCTAATCCGCTTGTGCATGATCAGCGAGGTGGCCATGTTGGAGAGCAACGCCTTACGGTGCGAGCTCGTGCGGCCTAGGTGGTTGAACTTTTTATTGTGTCTCATTGCTTGTTAATCCTTGTCCAGTTTATACTTTGCGATGTCCATGCCGAACTGCAGCCCAAGGTTGTTCAGCAGATCCTCCAGCTCGGTGAGCGACTTCTTGCCAAAGTTGCGAAACTTCAGCAGGTCGTTTTTATTATAGCGCACCAAATCGCCAAGCGTCTCCACATCGGCGGCTTTTAGGCAGTTGAGCGCACGTACCGAGAGATCCATGTCGGCCAGCTTGGTCTTGAGCTGCTGGCGCATATGCAGCACCTCCTCGTCGAACTCCTCCGAGTCGTACTTATCCTCCGCCTCAATGGTGATCTTCTCATCGGAGAAGAGCATGAAGTGGTGGATGAGAATCTTAGCGGCCTCTTTGAGTGCCTCCTTGGGATGGATTGATCCATCGGTCTCTATCTCGAAGAGCAGCTTGTCGTAGTCGGTGCGCTGCTCCACCCGATAGTTCTCCACCCTGTACTGCACATTCCTGATTGGGGTGTGGATGGAGTCGATGGCGATGACCCCAAACTCAGCATCCTCTGGGCGGTTCTCCTCAGCGGGTACGTATCCCCTCCCCTTGTTGACATGGAGCACCAGCTCCAACTTCACCTCGGGGGCCATTCGGCAGATGCGCAAATCGGGGTTCAGCACCTTGAAGCTGGATAAAAAGTTCGACAGAAAGCCCGCCTTGAACTCCTCCTGATTCGATATGGTAACCCTCACCTTCTCCTCATCCACGCTTTCCACCAGCTGCTTGAACCGTATCTGCTTCAGGTTCAATATAATCTCGGTCACGTCCTCGATTACACCTGGAATGGTCGAAAACTCATGATCCACGCCAGATATTTTGATCCATGAGATTGCGAAGCCCTCGAGTGATGAGAGCAGGATACGGCGCAGGGCGTTGCCCACGGTGATTCCATAGCCAGGCTCAAGCGGCCTGAACTCAAATTTGCCCACCTTGTCGGAGGACTCGAGCATGATAACCTTGTCGGGTTTTTGGAATGCCAGGATTGCCATTGCTATGGGTTTTTCGTTATTTAGAGTATAGTTCGACGATCAGCTGCTACTTGATGTTCTCGGGGATGTCCTCCCGCTCGGGTACGCTCACGAACTTACCAGTGAAGCTGTCTGAATTCCACTCCAACCACGAGTACTTGCCGTGACGATTGGACGCGAGCGAATCGTTGATGACCTCCAGCGACTTGGAGCGCTCGCGCACACCCACCACATCACCAGGGCGCAGTGCCATGGAGGGGATGTTCACCACCCTGCCGTTGAGCGTGATGTGACGGTGCGACACCAGCTGCCTAGCCGCAGCGCGGCTGGGGGCTATGCCCATGCGGTACACCACGTTGTCTAGGCGCGACTCCAGCAGCTGGAGCAGTATCACGCCCGTGATGCCCTTGGTGCGTTCTGCACGGCTGAACGTCTTGGCGAACTGCCGCTCCAATACGCCATAGATAAACTTGGCCTTCTGCTTCTCCTTGAGCTGAACGCCGTACTCCGACATCTTCTTGCGGCGCTTCAGGGCACCATGCATTCCAGGGGGGTAGTTCTTCTTCTCAAAGTATTTGTCGGGGCCGAATATGGGCTCCCCGAACTTGCGGGCTACCTTGGTGGTTGGTCCAGTATATCTTGCCATTGTTCTGCTTTTGTTTTAGGTTACAACAAATTGTAATGCGCGTTATACCCTACGGCGCTTGGGCGGACGGCAGCCATTGTGCGGCAGCGGGGTAACATCGACAATCTCGGTTACCTCTATCCCTGCGCCATGTATGGCCCTGATGGCCGACTCACGGCCCGCTCCAGGCCCCTTTACAAAGGCCTTCACCTTGCGCAACCCCAGGTCGTATGCCACCTTGGCGCAGTCGGTCGCAGCCGTTTGTCCTGCGTAGGGGGTGTTCTTTTTGGAGCCCTTAAAATTCATCTTGCCCGCCGATGACCACGATATTACCTGGCCCATGCTGTTGGTAAGGGTTACAATGATGTTGTTGAACGAGGAGTGGATGTGAACCTCGCCTACGGGATCCACCTTCACCACTTTCTTCTTCGTGCTTGCGGTCTTTTTTGCCATTGCCTCAACTATTTAGTGGCCTTCTTCTTATTAGCTACGGTTTTTTTCTTGCCCTTGCGGGTACGGGCATTGTTTTTCGTCGATTGGCCCCTCACGGGTAAACCGATGCGGTGGCGAACCCCACGGTAGCACCCGATGTCCATCAGGCGCTTGATGTTCATCTGTACCAACGAGCGCAGCTCGCCCTCGACCTTGTAGCCTTCGTTTAGGATGGATCGGATGGCGGTCACATTGTCATCCGTCCACTCCGATACCTTGGTGTCGTAGCTAATTCCTGCTTTCTCAAGAATCCTACGCGCTGTGCTTCTGCCAATGCCGTAGATGTAGGTTAGCGCGACCTCACCTCGCTTGTTCCTTGGCAAATCTACACTAACAATACGTGCCATATCTGCTTCTCAAAAATTAGGGTGCAAAATTAAACAATTTATCCTTGCCTCTGCTTGTACTTCGGATTTTTCTTGTTAATCACGTACAAGCGGCCTTTCCGACGGACGATTTTGCAGTCATCGTCGCGCTTCTTAATCGAAGTCCTGACTTTCATCTTTGTATCTGCTTAAAAAAGTTCAACTATTTGTACCTGAACACGATGCGTCCTTTGGTCAAATCATAGGGCGACATTTCCACCTTCACCTTATCCCCCGGCAGTATCTTGATGTAGTGCTGCCGCATCTTCCCCGATATGTGGGCTATGATCATGTGCCCGTTGTCTAGCTCCACTCTGAACATGGCGTTCGAGAGGGCCTCGGTAATGGTACCGTCTTTCTCTATTGCTAGCTGTTTCGACATGTGCGCCTTCTAGTTGTTTAACCGCTGTAAAACCTCATCGATGTATGCGAAAGTGGTGAGCTGTTGGGCTTTACCACTTCGTATGACCACGGCCTTCTCGAAGTGGGCCGACGGTTTCCCGTCCCTAGTGCGGATAGCCCAGCCATCGCTATCCTGATAGACGTTTTTGGAGCCCATGTTCACCATGGGTTCTATACAAATCACCATGCCAGCCCTGAGCTTGGGCCCTACCCCTCGCAACCCGTAGTTTGGAACCTCGGGATCCTCGTGCATATTGCGCCCCAAGCCATGCCCTACCAGCTCACGCACCACGGTGTAGCCATTGCGCTCGGCATACGCCTGCACGGCATGGCCGATATGGCCCACCCGCGCATCCTCTACCGCCGCCTCTATGCCCAGCTCTAGGCTCTCGCGGGTAACCTCTAGCAGCCGCTGCACCGCTGGGGGCACCTCTCCCACCCCGAAGGTGAAGGCAGAGTCGCCGTAATAGCCGTGCATGTAGGTTCCGCAATCAACCGATACGATGTCCCCATCACGCAGCTCGTAGCCCGACGGGATACCATGTACCACCGTGTCGTTCACCGATACGCATAGCGAGGCTGGAAACCCATTGTAGCCCAAAAATCCAGGCTTCGCGCCATGATCCCGAATGAACTCCTCGGCCCTTCGATCCAGCACACGGGTAGCTATGCCCGGACGGATAATCTTCGCCACCTCAGCCAACGTCTGAGACACCAGCTCATTGTTCTGCCGCAGCAGCTCAATCTCCTCCTCGGTTCGGATGTTTATCATATCCAGAAAGAACTTTCCGCTTGCCCTAACGGCCTTTTATCTTGGCACCGTCTTTCATCAGCCCATCGTAGTGCCGCATCAACAGATGGCTCTCTATCTGCTGCAGGGTATCGAGCACCACGCCCACCAAGATGAGCAGCGAGGTGCCACCAAAGAACTGCGCGAACTGGTTGTTGATGCCCAGTTTTATGGCGAATGTGGGCAGAATAGATATGAGGGCTAAGAAAATGGAGCCTGGTAGCGTTATCCGCGACATGATGGTATCGAGGAACTCCACCGTCTTGCGCCCCGGCTTGACCCCCGGGATAAATCCCCCGTTCTTCTTCATATCCTCGGCCATCTGGGTGGGGTTCAATATGATAGCCGTGTAGAAGTAGGTGAACACGATGATAAGCAGCGCGAAAGTAAGGTTGTACCAGAGGCCCGTGTAGTTGAAGATGGTGGCGAACTTGGCCGTCTCATCGAACCGGGAGAAGAGCATCGGGATGAACATCAGCGCCTGGGCGAAGATGATGGGCATCACCCCAGCAGCGTTCACCTTGAGGGGTATGTACTGGCGAGCCCCGCCATATTGCTTGTTGCCCACAATGCGCTTGGCGTACTGCACTGGAATCCGGCGCGTACCCTGCACCAGCAGGATCGAAAACATGAACACCACGAACAGCACCACCAGCTCTACGATGAACATCACCATGCTACCCGTCACCTCGCTCACACGTGAGACAAACTCCACTGAGAGCGCATAGGGCAGGCGGGCTATGATGCCTATCATGATGATGAGCGATATGCCGTTGCCTATGCCCTTCTCCGTGATGCGCTCGCCGAGCCACATTACGAACATCGAACCCGCCATCAGGATGAGGGAGGTGGTAACGGTGAACCCGAACCCACTGGCCGCAAATGCATTGGGAACCTGAGCATGCAGGTTGGCGATGTAGGCTGGCCCCTGCAAGGCCAAGACGGCGATGGTGAGCAGTCGGGTAATCTGGTTGAGCTTGTTCCGTCCGCTCTCGCCCTCTTTCTGCAGGCGCTGGAAATAGGGTATGGCCATCCCCAGCAGCTGCACCACGATGGAGGCTGAGATGTAGGGCATGATGCCCAGCGCGAATATAGAGGCGTTGGAGAACGCCCCCCCCGAGAACATGTCCAGCAGCCCCATGATGTCGTTCTTCGTGGTCTGCTCGGCTAGCCCCCCCAACCTGTGGGGGTCGATGCCAGGGATTACCACAAAGCTGCCAAGACGGTAGACGAGCAGAATCCCAAGGGTGTAGAGAATCCGCTTGCGCAGGTCCTCTATCTTGAAGATGTTCTTGATGGTTTCAATGAACGATTTCATCGGACTAGAGCTTTACTACAGTTCCGCCAGCTGCTACGATGGCCTCCTCGGCTTTTTTCGAGAAGGCATGGGCTTTCACCTCTAGTTTCAGCGTGATGCTACCCTTGCCCAGTATTTTCACCTTGTCGTGGGACGAGACGAAGCCCGCTGCGCTCAGGGTCTCCACATCGATGGAGCTCACGTTGGCCTGCTCGGCCAATGCCTGTAGCACCTCTAGGTTGATGGGCCTATACTCCACTCTGAACTGGTTCTTGAATCCGAATTTTGGGAGCCTGCGCTGTATGGGCATCTGGCCTCCCTCAAATCCGATTTTGTGCGAGTAGCCCGATCGGGACTTCGCGCCCTTGTGGCCGCGTGTGGAGGTGCCCCCACGGCCCGAACCGGGGCCTCGGCCTATCCGTTTTTCCCTGTGCGTTGAACCCTTGGCGGGTTTTAGATTGCTTAAGTTCATAGCTTCTCCTACAAAATTGGGGGTTACCTGCTAAATGTTCTCTATACGGACGAGATGCTTCACCTTTTTAATCAGCCCCTCGGTCTGAGGGGTCAGCTCCCGTTCCACGGAATGGTTAATCCGCCTTATGCCCAGTGTGCGCAGGGATGCCCGCTGGTTCTCGGGATGCCCTATCACGCTTCTTACTTGGGTAATCTTCACTTTTGCCATAGTGGTGGAAATTTTAGCCGTTAAACACTTTGTCGAGGTTCACGCCACGCTGGGCGGCTACCGAACGGGCATCCCTGAGCTCAAGCAGGGCCGCCACCGTGGCCTTCACCAGATTGTGGGGGTTCGATGAACCCTTCGACTTGGCCAGCACATCGGTGATGCCCACGCTCTCGAGCACAGCGCGCATAGCTCCGCCCGCTTTCACGCCCGTACCGCTCGATGCGGGACGGATGAGCACTTGGGCCCCACCAAACTTGGCCTCCTGCTCATGGGGGATGGTGCCCTTGAGCACGGGTACCTTTACCAAATTCTTCTTGGCATCCTCAACGCCCTTGGAAATGGCCGCAGTCACCTCGCTGGCTTTGCCTAGGCCATAGCCCACTACGCCATTCTCATCGCCCACCACCACGATGGCCGAGAAGCTGAATGTCCTACCGCCCTTGGTAACCTTGGTCACTCGTTCTAGGGCCACTAGCCTATCCTTCAGCTCTATATCGCTAGCTTTTACTCTACGTATGTTGATATTGGTTGCTGACATTGCGCTTAAAATTTAAGACCACCCTCGCGTGCTGCATCGGCCAAAGCCTTCACCCTGCCATGGTACAGGTTGCCGCCACGGTCGAACACCACCTCGGTGATGCCCTTTGTGCTGGCATTCTTGGCGATTAGCTGGCCCACCAAGCGAGCTTGCTCTGTTTTGTTCACTTTGTTCTCCGCAATCTCCTTCGCGAGCGATGAGGCGGAGGCTAGGGTTACTCCCTTTGAATCATCGATCAGCTGCGCATAAATATTGGTGTTGCTCCTGAACACAGCCAGTCGAGGTCTTTCGGCCACCCCAAAAATTTTCTTACGGATACGTCTCCTGATGCGGAGCTTCCTCTCTAGTTTACTCAAAGCCATTTCTCTACAATTTTAGGGGTTATGCGTTGGCTGTCTTCCCTGCTTTCTTACGTAGCACCTCGCCAACAAACTTGATGCCCTTGCCCTTATAGGGCTCTGGCTTCCTGAGCGAGCGTAGCTTGGCGGCTACCTGGCCTAGCAGCTGCTTGTCGGAGCTCTTGAGGGTAACTATGGGATTACCCTTACGCTCCGTTTGTGCCTCAACCTTTACCTCTTGGGGCAGCACAAAGTGAATATCGTGCGAATATCCCAAGCTCAGCTCCAGCACTTGGCCCTTGGCCTCGGCTTTGTAGCCCACGCCCACCAGTTCTTGCTTGATCTCCCAGCCTGTAGACACTCCTACCACCATGTTGTTGATGAGCGCACGGTACAGCCCGTGCATGGAGCGATGCCGTTTTTGGTCGGTTGGCCTGGTGAGGACAACCTCAGTTCCCTCCACCTTGACCGTGATGTCGGGATCCACTTTCTGCGAAAGCTCTCCCAGAGGGCCTTTCACGCTTACCACATTATCGGCGCTGATATTCACGCTTACACCCTGTGGCAAGTTTACAGGTTTCTTTCCTATCCTAGACATTGGAATTCGGTGTGTATTGTGTGAAACTATTTGCTTAGTACACGTAGCATATCACCTCGCCGCCGATATTCTTGGCGCGGGCCTCCTTGTCGGTAAGCACCCCCTGCGAGGTGCTTATGATGGCGATTCCAAGGCCATTGAGCACACGGGGCAGCTCGGACGAGCTGCTGTAGCGACGCAAGCCTGGACGGCTCACGCGCTCTAAATGCTTTATGGCGTTCTTCTTGGTTTCGGGATGGTACTTCAGGGCAATCTTAATCACGCCCTGCTTGCCATCCTCCTCCATCTTGTAGTTTAAGATGTACCCCTTGTCGAACAGGATGCGGGTGATGTCCATCTTCATCCTAGAGGCGGGTATCTCTACCACCCTATGGTTGGCCATTACGGCGTTGCGTATGCGGGTCAGGTAGTCCGAAATTGGATCTGTATTCATCTCTTCTTCTGTGGTTTACTGTTTCATCTTACCAGCTGGCCTTCTTCACGCCTGGAATCAGGCCCTGCGAGGCCATCTCCCTGAAGGTGATTCGGCTGATACCGAACTGGCGCATGTAGCCCCTAGGGCGGCCAGTGATCATACAACGGTTGCGCAGGCGGATGGGGTTTGAGTTACGGGGCAGCTTCTGCAACCCCTCTGAGTCCCCATCCTTCTTGAGCTGGGCGCGTTTCTCAGCGTACCGCTCAATCAGCTTGGCCCTTCTCACCTCGCGGGCCTTCATCGATTCTTTTGCCATGGCACTAGTTCTTTTTTGCGTTCTTAAACGGCAGCCCGAACTCCCGGAGCAAGGCGTAGGCCTCCTCGTCCTTATCGGCGGAGGTTACAAAGGTAATCTCCATCCCGTTGATTCTGCTGATCTTGTCGATGTCAATCTCGGGGAAGATGATGTGCTCCTGTATTCCGAGCGTGTAGTTACCACGTCCATCAAGCTTGTCGGCTATGCCCTTGAAATCGCGGATACGGGGGAGCGAAACGTTGATTAAGCGCTCCATGAACTCATACATCCTGTCGCGGCGCAGGGTCACCTTCAGCCCAATGGGCATACCCTTGCGGAGCTTGAAGTTCGAGATGTCCTTGCGCGATTGGGTCTGCACCACCTTCTGCCCCGCTATCTGCGAGAGCTCTGCTTGGGCGTTCTCTATTATCTTCTTGTCGGCCACTGCCGCCCCTATGCCCTGATTGATGACAATCTTCTCCAGCCGGGGAATCTGCATCACGCTCTTGTACCCGAACTCCTTCATCAGAGCGGGCATAATCTCCTCTTTATACTTTGTCTTCAACGTTGGTACGTAGCTCATTGCTTGATCTCCTCTCCTGATTTTTTGGCGTACCTAACCAGCTTGCCCTTGTCGTTCAGACGGCGACCGATTCGGGTGGGCTTGCCAGATGCCGGGTCGATTAGCATTAGGTTCGAGATATGGATGGGGGCTTCCATCTTGATGATGCCGCCCTGGGGATACTTGGCACTGGGCTTCATGTTCTTCGAGACCATGTTCACACCCTCCACTATGGCACGATTCTCGCTCACCAGCACGCGGAGCACCTTGCCCTGCTGACCCTTGTTCGCGCCGGAGTTCACATATACCGTGTCCCCTTTCTTAATATGTAGCTTGCTTGACATTGTTATGTTTTTTCTGCGGTTATAACACCTCGGGAGCCAACGATACTATCTTCATGTAGTTGTCGCGCAGCTCGCGGGCCACGGGGCCGAATATACGCGTCCCGCGTATTTCTCCCTGATTGTTCAGGAGCACGCAGGCGTTCTCATCAAAGCGAATGTATGAACCATCGGAGCGCCGCATCTCCTTGGTGGTGCGAACCACCACTGCTTTCGACACCGTTCCTTTCTTGATGTCACCGCCGGGGATGGCGCTCTTTACGGTAACCACTATCTTGTCACCAATACGGGCATAGCGTTTGCCCGTGCCGCCCAATACTCGAATGCAAAGCACCTCTTTAGCCCCGCTATTGTCGGCAACCTGTAAACGTGATTCTTGCTGTATCATGACCTTACTTCGCTTTTTCTAGTATTTCAATCAAACGCCACCGTTTGAGCTTGCTCAGCGGGCGGGTCTCCATTATCCTAACTGTATCGCCAATACCGCATTCGTTCTTCTCATCGTGAGCGTAGAACTTAGTGGTCTTATTGATAAACTTGCCATAGATAGGGTGTTTCACTTTACGCTTAACGGCAACCACGATGGACTTGTCCATTTTGTCGCTAACAACAATACCTATCCTCTCCTTGCGTAGATTTCTCTTCTGTTCTTCCATTGCAGTGGCAATTACTTGTTCTGTTTTAGCTCCCGCTGGCGCTGCACGGTGAGCAGCCTGGCGATGTTCTTGCGGGTCTCCTTGAGCTTCATGGGATTCTCCAGCGGCGATATGCTATGATTCATACGTAGCTTGAGCAGCTGCATCCGCTCGGCCTCTATGCGCTCTGCGATCTCCTTGTCGGTAAGCTCGTTAATCTCCGAGGTCTTCATGGTCGTCTTTCTCTCTAGATGGTGGTGAAATCAAAATCGTGGCGCACGATGAACTTCGTGGTGATGGGAAGCTTTTGGGCCGCCAGGCGCAGGGCCTCCTTGGCCACCTCGTAGGACACGCCCTCGCACTCGAACAGCACACGTCCTGGGGTAACGGGGGCCACGAATCCTTCGGGGGCACCCTTTCCTTTACCCATACGCACCTCGGCGGGCTTTTTGGTAATGGGCTTGTCGGGGAAGATGCGTATCCAGATTTGGCCCTCACGTTTCATGTAGCGGGTCACGGCCTGACGCGCAGCCTCTATCTGGCGGCTGGTAATCCAAGTCGACTCCAGCGCCTTTATTCCAAAGGAGCCAAAGGCGAGCTGATTGCCGCGCTGGGCATTCCCCTTCATACGCCCCTTTTGTTGCCTCCTGTATTTCGTTTTCTTTGGCTGTAGCATTTCCAAATGTCTTTAATGGTTCAAACTCTTAGCCCCTATCCCTATAGCCACCTCGGCGGGGTTCACCTCTTTTGGGACCTCGGGGCGCACGGCGGCCAGGTGCGGCGGGGGCTCCGCCAGGGCGGGTGCTATTCACCCCCACATTGGGAGATAAATCGCGCTTGCCGTATACCAGCCCGTTGCAAATCCACACCTTGATGCCGATTACGCCCACCTTGGTGTGGGCCTCAACTAGGGCGTAGTCGATGTCGGCCCGGAAGGTGTGCAGAGGGATGCGGCCCTCTTTATAGGTCTCGCAGCGGGCCATCTCGGCACCGCCCAGCCGTCCGGCTATCTGCACCTTGATGCCTTCTGCCCCCATGCGCATGGTGGAGGCTATGGCCATCTTGATGGCACGCTTGTACGATATGCGGCCCTCAATCTGGCGAGCCGTGTTGTAGGCCACTATCATGGCATCGATTTCGGGGCGCTTCACCTCCACGATGTTAATCTGCACCGCCTTGTTGGTGAACTTGCGGAGCTCCTCCTTGAGCTTGTCCACCTCCTGTCCTGCCTTGCCGATGATGATGCCTGGCCGAGCGGTGTAGATGGTTACCGTGATTAGCTTCAGAGTACGCTCTATCACTATTTTCGAAAGGCTGGCCTTGGCGAGGCGCTCGTTCAGGTACTTGCGAATCTGGTTGTCCTCAACCAGCTTTTGGGCGTATTTGTTGCCTCCGTACCAGTTGGAATCCCACCCCCTGATGATGCCCAGCCTATTCCCTATCGGATTAACTTTCTGTCCCATGTTAATTGTTGTTTGCGAGGTTTGCGGTTGCTGCGGGGGCTGCGCTGCCCACCACAACGGTTACGTGATTCGAGCGCTTTCTGATGCGATGTGCACGGCCCTGCGGCGCAGGCTGTATGCGCTTGAGGGTCTTGCCCTGGCACACGTAGATCTCTTTCACAATCAGGTTGGCATCCTCAATCCTCACCTCTTCGTTCTTGGCTTTCCAATTGGCTACAGCGGAAAGGAGCAGCTTACGCACGTCCTCGGCAGCGTGCTTGGGCGTGTACCTCAGGATGTTGAGGGCTGCGTTCACGTCCTTGCCGCGCACTAAGTCCACCACCAGCCGCATCTTGCGGGGCGAGCTGGGGCAGTCGCGCAGAATGGCAAACGCCTTGTTCTTCCGCTCCTCTTTAAGCCGAGTGGCCATATCTCGTTTTCTCTTACCCATTGCTTGTTCTCAATTTTTAACGTTTCACAATCTACTTCTTATTCCCTGAGTGCCCGCGGAATATGCGTGTGGGGGCGAACTCTCCCAGCTTATGCCCCACCATATTCTCGGTGATGTACACAGGAATAAACTTATTCCCGTTGTGAACGGCAATGGTGTGCCCCACAAAGTCGGGGGAAATCATCGAGCTCCTCGACCAGGTCTTCACCACGGTCTTCTTGTTGCTCTCGTTCATCTCTAGAATCCGCTTCTCCAGCTTGTATTCGATGAATGGGCCTTTCTTTATTGACCTGCTCATAATCTCTGTTCTGCTTTACTGTGGAATTACTTCTTTCTGCGCTCTATGATGAACTTGTCGCTTACCTTGTTGGGTTTGCGGGTCTTGTAGCCCTTGGCGGGGATGCCCTTACGCGAGCGGGGATGACCACCTGAGGCGCGGCCCTCGCCACCACCCATGGGGTGGTCTACGGGGTTCATCACCACACCCCTATTGCGGGGGCGACGTCCAAGCCAGCGAGAGCGTCCTGCCTTGCCCGACTTCTCTAGGGCGTGGTCGGAGTTCGACACCGTGCCCACCGTGGCCTTGCACTCGGTGAGCACCATGCGGGTTTCTCCGCTGGGCAGCTTGATGATGACGTACTTCCCTTCACGGGCTAGCACCTGGGCATACGAACCCGCGCTGCGGGCCATGCATGCCCCACGCCCAGGGTAGAGCTCGATGTTGTGCACCAAAGTGCCCAGGGGTATCTCACCGAGGTATAGAGTGTTGCCAAGCTCGGGGGCGACACCGCGGCCCGATTCGATGGTCTGTCCCACCTTTAGTCCCATGGGGGCTACTATGTAGCGCTTCTCACCATCGCCATACTCTATCAGGGCGATGCGGGCTGTGCGGTTAGGGTCGTACTCTATGGTCTTGACCACGGCGGCACCCTCACGGTCGCGCAGGAAGTCTATCAAGCGGTAGCGACGCTTGTGTCCACCGCCCCTATAGCGCATGGTCATCTTCCCCTGGTTGTTGCGGCCACCAGTTTTTTTCAGGGGACGTAGCAGCGATTTCTCAGGTGTCGAGCTAGTGATTTCCTCGAACGTACCTATAATTTTATGCCTCTGTCCTGGTGTGACGGGCTTCAGTTTTCTAACGGCCATTGCTTCTTGCTAGATGTTGCTGTAAAAATCAATTTGTTGTCCGTCTTTCAGCGTCACTATCGCCTTCTTGTAGGCGCTGGTGCGGCCCACGAAGTAGCGGCGCTTGGTGGGGCGGCTTTTGAGCTTGCCGCTATGGCGCATGGTGTTGATGGTGTCCACCTTTACGCCATACAGCTCCTCTATCGCCTTCTTTATCTGCAGCTTATGAGCCCGCTGATCCACAATGAAGCCATACTGCTGCAGCTTCTCGCCCAGGCGGGTCATCTTCTCGGTCACGATAGGTCTTATCAGAATGTCCATCTCGATTGGGGCTATGATACTTTAAACATCTTGTTCAGAACCTCTACCGAGCTCTCCGATATCACCACGGTGTGGGCATTCATTATATCGTAAGTGTTAATCGATGAGGCATTTACAACCATATGCTTGGGTAAATTTCTGGACGACAAATATATAAAATTATCGGGCTCGTTCAGCATGAAGAGCGATTTTTTGTCCAAAATATTCAGATTCGAGCAGATGGCTGTGAACTGCTTGGTCTTGGGGGTGTCGAACGAGAAGTCCTCTATCACCACTATGGCGTTGTCGAGGGCCTTCTGCGCTAGGGCACTCCTGCGGGCTAGCTGCTTCACCTTTTTGTTGAGCTTGAAGCTGTAGTCGCGGGGCACGGGGCCGAATACGCGAGCACCGCCGCGGAATAGGGGCGACTTGATGCTGCCTGCACGGGCACCGCCAGTGCCCTTTTGACGTTTGAGCTTACGAGTACTGCCCGACACCTCGCTCTTCTGCTTGGCCTTGTGGGTGCCCTGCCGGCGTCCTGCTAGGATCTGCTTCACGTCGAGGTAGATGGCATGGCTGTTGGGCTCTATGCCGAATATGCCGTCCTGGAGGGTTACCACGCGGCCTGTGTCCTGTCCTGATATGCTGAGAACCTTTGCTTCCATTATTTCTCGATGATTAAGTATGAACCTTTGGCTCCAGGGATGGAGCCCTTCACTAGCAGCAGGTTGCTCTCGGGGATGACCTTCAGGATGCGCAGGTTGAGGATTTTCACCCTGTCGCCGCCCGTGCGTCCAGCCAGCCGCTTGCCGGGGAACACCCGCGAGGGGTACGATGAGGCGCCCATTGAGCCGGGGTGGCGCTGGCGGTTGTGCTGGCCGTGGGTCTGACCGCCCACGCCGCCGAAACCGTGGCGCTTCACAACGCCCTGAAAGCCTTTACCCTTGGTGATGCCAGTGATGTCCACCCAGCGATCCTCATTGAAGATGTCCACCGTCAGCACATCGCCGAGGTTGCCATCGGCACCCCAGTCGCGGAATTCAACAAGCTTGCGCTTGGGGGTGGTGTTAGCCTTTTGGAAATGTCCCATCATGGGGCGGCTGGTATGCTTCTCCTTCTTGTCATCGAAGGCTATCTGTATGGCCTCGTAGCCATCGACCTCCTTGGTCTTGACCTGCGTGATGACGCAGGGGCCCGCCTCTATCACAGTGCAGGGGATGTTCTTGCCGTCCTCGCCGAAAACGGAGGTCATTCCAATCTTTCGTCCAATTAGTCCTTGTGGCATTGCTTTTCAATTTACAACGTTCACACTCATACTTTAATCTCTACTTCGACTCCGCTGGGTAGCTCAAGCTTCATCAATGCATCGATGGTCTTGGGCGTGGAGCTGTAGATGTCGAGCAATCGCTTGTAGGAGCTGAGCTCAAATTGCTCCCGCGATTTCTTGTTCACAAATGTTGATCGATTCACCGTAAAGATACGCCTATGCGTAGGTAACGGAATCGGGCCGCTGACCACAGCGCCTGTAACCTTGACCGTCTTCACGATTTTCTCGGCGGACTTGTCTACCAGGTTATGGTCATACGATTTGAGTTTAATTCTAATCTTCTGGCTCATTGCGCTTTATGTAAAAAGTCGATACTACTCTATGCTGATTTCCTTGCCGCGTGATTTCTCCACCACCTCTTTTGAGATATTGGCGGGAACCTCGGCGTAGCTGTGGAATTCCATCGATGATGTGGCGCGGCCCGAGGTCAGGGTACGGAGCACGGTTACATAGCCGAATTGCTCGGCCAGGGGCACCTTGGCTTTCACCACGCGGGCCACGCCCCTCGACTCCATACCAGCAATTTGGCCGCGGCGCTTGTTCAGGTCGCCAATCACATCGCCCATGTACTCCTCGGGGGTAACCACCTCCACCGACATGATGGGCTCCATGAGCACTGGGGCGGCCTTGGGGGCGGCGGCGCGGAAGCCGTAGCGGGCGGCCAGCTCGAATGATAGCGAGTCGGAGTCCACAGGGTGGAACGAGCCGTCCTTGAGGGTTACCTTCATGCTGGGAATCTGGAAGCCCGCCAGCACACCGTTGGCCATGGCCATCTCGAAGCCCTTCTGCACGGCGGGGATGTACTCCTTGGGGATGTTGCCACCCTTGACCTCATCGATGAACTGTAGGCCGGTTACGCCCTCATCGGCGGGGCCGAGCTCGAAGATGATGTCGGCAAACTTACCGCGGCCACCGCTCTGCTTCTTGAACACCTCGCGGTGCTGCACACTCTTGGTGATGCTCTCCTTGTAGGCCACCTGGGGGGCGCCCTGGTTGATGTCAACACCAAACTCGCGACGCAGACGATCGACGATGATGTCGAGGTGGAGCTCACCCATGCCGCGGATTACGGTTTGTCCGCTATCGGGGTCGGTGTTCACCTGGAAGGTGGGATCCTCCTCGGCCAGCTTGCCCAGGGCGATGCCCAGCTTATCGAGGTCTTTTTGGGTTTTGGGTTCTACGGCGAGGCCGATCACGGGCTCGGGGAAGGTCATCGACTCCATGGC
>JAFTDN010000047.1 GCA_017454165.1 Bacteroidales bacterium
AGTTCGTCGCCATCATGGGGCCTTCGGGCTGTGGCAAGTCCACGCTGCTGAACATCCTCGGCCTCCTGGACAATCCCACCAGCGGTACATACAAGCTTCTTGATACCGAAGTGGCCAACCTCAAGGAAAAGGAGCGCACCAAGTTCCGCAAGGGCAACATCGGCTTCGTGTTCCAGAGCTTCAACCTGATTGATGAGCTCAACGTATACGAGAACATCGAGCTACCGCTGCGCTATCTGAACATGGGTGCCAAGGAGCGCAAGGAGCGCGTAACCAACATCATGAAACGCATGGCCATCAGCCACCGTGCACAGCACTTCCCGGCGCAACTCTCGGGCGGACAGCAGCAGCGCGTGGCCATTGCCCGCGCCGTGGTGGCCAATCCCAAGCTAATCCTAGCCGACGAGCCAACGGGTAACCTCGACTCAAAGAACGGCAAGGAGGTGATGAACCTGCTGCGCGAGCTCAACGCCGAGGGTACCACCATTGTGATGGTTACCCACTCGCAGAAGGATGCCGCCATGGCCCAGCGCATCATCAATCTGTTCGATGGTCAGATTGTATCGGACGTTAAGAAAGAATTGTAATATTTGTTACATTATTCAATTAATACCCTATAAAAGTAGGAACTATAGGAGTTATTGGTTTTAGTTTGTTTTGTTTCGTTCCTCGCAGCGGCGCTAACTGGGGGCTTCTCCCCCACGCCCTGCGAGGTTACGGAGCAAAAAATTGTTTTGATTATGCGTAAACCACATCCATTTAACCCAACAATATGTACAACACAGTAGCATACTACTTGCAACCTGTCTCTTTCAAGTTCACCAATTGTGATCTTGAAGTTACAAATTGTTACCTCAAGTTCGTAAATTGCTCATTGCAAAGCAAAAACTGGGCGGCAATCTGTTCAGTTCACATCGCTCAACGCCAAAAGTAATTATGCCATGAAAAGCTACATAAAGTTTCTGTCGCGCAACAAGCTCTACACCGCCGTCGAGGCCGTGGGATTGGCCGTTGGCCTCGCTTTCGTAATCCTAATCGGAAACTACGTGCTGCAGCAGCACCGCGTGGCGCACAAATCGCCCCACTGGGAGCGCACCTTTGTGCTGGGCAGCGACGACTATCTTGGAGTATCCTACTGGGAAAAAGACGACCTGGCAACGAACATCCCAGAGGTGATTAGTGCCACCCACATGGCTAACCTATGGAGACCGGTGGTAGAGGTGGGCAACACGAAGTTCAACGTTGAGGGAATTGAGGGCGATGCCAATCTATTCGAAGTCTTTCCGCAATATCGAATTGTGGAGGGCAGCGCGAGCGATTTCGTAGCGCCAACCGATGTGATAATCAGCCAATCGCTGGCTCAACGCATTGCCCACAACGGCGAAAACCTATTGGGCAGCACGCTAAAACTGAACGGAACGGCACGAACCATCAAGGCCATCTACGCCGATTTTGGCTCGACATCATTCCTCATGCCGTTCGAGGTCATCGCGCATAGCTCCAGCACGCCAATAGCCAGCCAGCCCAAACGGTACAATCGGCGAACGCACTGCACTTGGTACCGTGTGCGCGACGATGCCAATTTGGCCGATATTGAGGCCAAGGTGAAAGCCCTGCTCCTCAAAAACTACGGCAAAGGCTGGGGCGAGCAAAACGTGGAAACATGGCGACCATGGCGGATGGACGAAGCATTCTACCACAGCCATCACACCTACCTCACGCGTGTGGGCGACAAGCTGATGGTGAAAATGCTAACGGCAGTGGTGCTGCTCCTGCTGCTCTCGGCCATATTCAACTACATAAACTTGGGTCTTGCCCTCACCAGCAAACGCTCAAAGGAGATGGCAACGCGACGGCTGCTGGGAGCCAGCCCAACAAGCATTCTATGGAAATACATCGGCGAGTCGGTGGCCTTCACCGCCGTATGCTTTGCGGCTGCGCTCGTGCTTGCCCACCTGCTGGTGCCCATGGTGCGGGAGCTGCTTACAGTCGATGGCGAAATAGGCGTAGCCCTCTCGCTAACAACCTCCATAGGCCACATGGCAGCCTACGCCGCAGGAATAGTGCTGCTGGGCACCATCTGCGGTGTTCTCCCCGCCCTGGCCATCCTGCGCCTCAAGCCCATCGATGCGGTTAGGGGTACGCTCCGTCTACGCAACAAAATGGTGGTAAGCCGCATATTCATTGCGGTGCAAAACGTGCTGGCCGTTACGCTCATCGCCCTGTCGCTGGTGATGGAGCTACAGATGCGCCACATGCTCAATCGCCCCATGCATTCGGCCACCGACAATCTGTACTACATCGGCTATTCTCAGAGCGAAAGCCACGACATGACCATGCGCCTTGTGCACAAGGTGCGCAACCTACCATTCGTTACCCAGGTGGGCATAGGAATGGGTGTGCCAGGCTCCATCGATCTCAACGCCGCTTTGCACCCCGACGACAATGACTATGAAAGAATAATTACCCTGAATATGATAGCCGGCGACTCCACCTACTTCAGCCTGATGGGGCTTGAGGTGGAGGAGAACTTCGGCCACCCGCTGCAGCATTCCGTTTGGGTGAGCCGCTCACTCTTCAATGAGCTCGACTCCCTAACAACATTCCCACGCAGCCTAAGCCGTTCCTCGCGCATGCCCCTCGAATATTTAGGCGGCGTTGTTACCGATTTTCCAACAGCAGCGGCCTCCATTAGCGAAATCAAGCCGCACTGCGCGGTGATGGTGGTGCCCGCCAACAAAATTCCAGCGGCCTGGGCATTATGCATGCTAATCAAAACAACGGGCGAGAGTGCTGCCTACGACGAACAAATTCAGCAGGCTTACCGCGAATACATGAAAGAGAACCTCGGCTTGGACGAAGTGAATTGGGAGGAATTCGGATTCCTACGCAATCTGCACGAAAAGAAGCTACGCCCCCTGCGCCGAACGCTGCGCCTGCTCGAGCTGTTCACGGTGCTGGCCGTAATCATAGCCATGCTGGGCCTACTGGCCATGAGCACCTATTTTGCTGGCGAGCACACCAAGCAGATTGCCGTCCGCAAGGTGTTCGGGGCCGATGTACGCGGCGAAACCTGGCGCAACGTGCGCGGCTACATGGTGCTCACGGGCATTGCCTGCGCAATTGGCATCCCGCTGGCAATTTGGGGCGCACAGCTCTACCTCACACGATTTGCCTACCGCATAGATAACTACAGCTGGATATTTGCTGTAGCGGTGGCCATCACCCTGGCCATAGCGTTCGCCAGCGTGCTTTGGCAAACCCTACGCGCCGCCCACACCAACCCCACCGCCGCGCTAAGGAAGGAGTGAGCGCAAGCGGCTAAATGCAGCACTTCCGCCCTACTTCCCTATGCAGAAATTCGCGAAAATATCGCCCAGTACCTCTTCGGTGGTGATTTCGCCCGTGATGCTGCCAATATGCTCCAGCGCGTAACGCAGCTCCACGGCCAGCAAATCGGCAGTAAGCCCGCGCCCAATGCCACCCAGCGCACCGTCAATGCCCTCAATGGCAGCGCGTAACGCATGTTCGTGGCGGGCATTGGTGAGCACCACGCTGCCCTCTTCGGGCAGCAATGAGCGGCCAACCTCCATCAGCGCATCTTCGAGCGCATCGCAGCCCTCGCCGCTCCGCGCCGATAGCATCAGCACTTTCTGCCTTATATTGCTGTTGTGCAGATATTTAACCAGCTCAGCGGCATTCTGTGGGGCGCTGTCGGCCTTCGCCACCAGCACCAGCATCCGCTGCCCCGCCTCCATCCCTTGCGCCACCGCCTCCACCTCGACTAAGCATTCGGCGGGGGCGGTGGCAGCATCCACCAGGTAGAGCACCACCGATGCCTGACCTATGCGCGCCCGCGCCCGCGCTATGCCCATCTGCTCCACCACATCGGTGGTGCTGCGTAGCCCAGCCGTGTCTATCAGCCTAAAGGCCATACCGCCTAGGCTAATCTGCTCTTCTATGCTATCGCGGGTGGTGCCGGGGATGTCCGACACCAGCGCCCGCTCCTCGCGCAGCAGGCGGTTGAGCAGCGTCGATTTGCCCGCATTCGGACGGCCCGCTATGGCCACCGGTATGCCCTCCTTCAGGGCATTGCCCGCCGCGAACGTGCCGGCCAGCCGTTCGGCCTCGGCGCGCACATCGAGCAGCAACTCCCGCAGCTCCTCGCGGCTGGCGAACTCCACGTCCTCCTCCTCCGAGAAGTCGAGCTCCAGCTCCAGCATGGCCATCAGGTGCACCAACCGCTGGCGCAGCCCCTTCAGCAGCGACGACACACCGCCCCGCAGCTGCTGCATGGCCATGCGCCGTGCGGCCTCGCTGCTCGACGCTATCAGGTCGGCCACCGCTTCGGCCTGCGCCAGGTCGAGCCGCCCCTGTAGGAACGCCCGCAGCGTGAACTCCCCCGGGGCGGCGGGCTTTGCCCCATGCTGTAGCAGCAGCTGCACAATCTGCCGCTGTATCACGGGCGAGCCGTGGCAGGCAATCTCCACCATATCTTGCCCAGTGAATGAGCGCGGTGCGCGAAACACGCTCACCATCACCTCGTCCACCTCGCGCTCTCCATCAACAATGCTGCCGTAGCGCACGGTGCCATGGGGCTGCTGCAATAGCGCTTGCCCAGACTTGGCCCTGAACACCCGCCCACCTATATCTATGGACTGCGGCCCGCTCATGCGTATCACCGCCAAGGCCCCCATGCCTGCGGGGGTGCTTATGGCCGCTATGGTGCTTGCGATGTCCATGTTACTGCTCTATTGTTCCGCCGCAAAGGTAGCGTAAAAAGTTGGTCGCGTCGCACTGTTGCCATTAGCAATATAAATTACTGTTTTATAATTACATAACACCACAAAAAAACGCGATAAAATACACATTTTCATAAGTTGCTGATTTTATTGTTATTACACGCGATACAAAACTACACCGCATGGCAATTGGGCCCACCGAATTAGGTGGTTGAGCCTGTCGAAACCACCGCGCCGCTTTGAGCCTGTCGAAACCACATCGCGGCCACGAGTTTATGGCATCAGCCCCCAGCTACAGCGCTGAGCCACCTCATGCTGCCCCTTGGACACACGGGGCGTAGCTGTCGATTAATACCAATACACAACAAATAATTGTATTACAGCACTTTACATAGTGCGTACAAAAAATTTTTACCCCTTGTTGCAACGTTATGGCCCACTTTTTGCGTTTATGGCACCGTAATTCTGTCTCACCATTAAACTCACCACAGAGATGAAAGCAACAAAGCTGATGCTCGGACTCGCGTTCGTAGCAGCCGCAGGGCTGATGATGACGTCCTGCAAGAAAAAAGACAAGAACAACTACCTCTCCGTAGCCGATGCCAAGGCCGCATTCCTAGCTGCCGATGAGGCCATGGCCGCCCTCGAAAAGGACATCGCCGCCGAGCCCGCCATCAAAGCCATCGACAAGCTGCTCACCAAGGGGGCAAGCTACAAGCTCGAGGGCAAGCAGCCCCACATCGCCCTGAAGTACTACCAAAAGTTCTTCACCTTCTGGAACGACCAACAACTAGAGGGCGGCTATGGCTACAACATGGAGGCCAATGGTGCGCTCACCAAAGCATGGGATCTCACCGAATCGGGCACCGACCTCAACACCATCAGCTTCCCCTTGGTAGATAAGGACACGGCCATAGTGCAGTACACGGGTATCGCCAAAGACCCCATGCTCACCACCAACGCCTCCATTTTCTACCCCAACGCCACCACCACGGTTCTCTCAACGGTGACCTGCACCCTCGACCCCGCCGACAACGACAACGGCGACATGAACTTCACCTTCAACAGCACGGCCAGCGGCGGCAAGCACTTCACCATCAGCTACAACTCCAGCACATCTAGTGGCATAACCGTAGGCAATGTTACGGCAGGTGCGGGTAGCTACGTGCGCTGGCTCTTCATCCAGCGTAACGTTTCCGAGACCGTGTACAGCCTAAAGGATGTCCATGGACAGGCCGCCCTTGGCCTGCTGGGCAAGGACAAGCAGGAGCTCCGCTGGGGCAACATCAAGGTGTACATCGATGCTACCACCAAGGTGACCAAGGATACCCAGATAGAAATCTACAACATAGAGAGCGAGGAGCGCCTGATTGGCAACCTCGATGCAGTGAGCGGCATCATCACCTACAAAGATGGCGGCAACACTGGCCAAGCCACCGCCGACTGCCCCCAGCTCTACGCCCACATAAAGACCATATTCGGGCTATAATGCCTACCCCCGCTAACACAACAACCGCCAACATCAAAGCCGCCCCCCTGTGGGGCGGCTTTTTTACCCGCCCCCTCCTCCACGCACAACTCTGGCACAAAAATTGATGCTCACCTATAACCTTGCCGCCGTGGGCTGCGTACAATCAACCACGAACATAGGTTCTCAAGCAAGTTAAACCCCTAACACTCAACGCCTATCGAGAGAAGCTCTACACGATCAACCAAAGTATAAGGAGGTTACCGTGAACGCCCAAAAACGTACCGACATCGAGCTTCTGTCGGCTTTCAGCCAAGGGGACAAGCAGGCCCTTGAGCAGCTCATAAAGCGCTATGAGCGCAAGGTTTATGTATATATACTGATGATGGTGCACCAGCCCCAGCTGGCCGAGGATCTCACGCAGGACACCTTCGTGAAGGCCATACAATCGCTCAAACGCGGACAGTACGCCGAGGACAACAAGTTCGGCTCGTGGATTATACGCATAGCCCACAACATCGCCATCGACCACTTCCGCCGCAACAAGCAGCGCCAGGAGCTGCTCAGCGGCAACTATGACTACGACCTATTCGCCAGCCAGCGCCTGTCGGAGGCCAACGCCGAGCAACGCATGGTGTACGCCCAGGTGCTGGCCGATGTGCGCGCCCTAGTGGAGACGCTGCCCATGGAGCAGCGCGAGGTGGTGCTGCTGCGCTACTACGGCGAGCTGAGCTTCAAGGAGATAGCCGACCTCACCGATGTGAGCATCAACACCGCGCTGGGTCGTATGCGCTACGCGCTCATCAACATGCGCAAGACCATGGAGAGCAAGCAGATGAACATGCAGCTGAGCATGTAGCCCTGCCCCACGGTCGCCCCCATATTTTTATAGCCCCGCAGGCAATAAGCTGCGGGGCTATGCGTTTATAATGCAACACTCTGCACAAACAAAAGCCTATGGACAACCTCTACCCCGACAGCGAACGCGCTGAAACCAACAACCTCACCATTGGTACCGATGCCCTAGCCGAGGAGCTATCGGACAAGCTCCGCCTGCTGGAGCAGCTCACGCCCCCCATGCCCGAAATCGGGCTTCAGCGACTGATGGCACTGCTATAAACGGGCAGCCCAATTGGCACCATACCCATGGGTGCAAGATTATGGTGCGCCTAGCTGAACGCTCCCCTCAGGTAGCGCTGGGTGAGCTCCTGCTGCGGGTTGCGGAACACCTGCTGGGCATCGCCCTCCTCTATCACCTCGCCCATGTACATGAACACCACGTAGTCGGCTATGCGCATGGCCTGCCGCAGGGTGTGGGTGACCATCACTATGGAGTAGTCCTGCTTTAGGCGCACGAATAGCTCCTCTATGGTACGGCTCGAAATGGGGTCGAGCGCCGAGGTGGACTCATCGGCCAGCAGGTAGCTTGGCTCCACGGCCAGCGAGCGGGCCAGGCATAGGCGCTGCTGTTGCCCTATGGAGAGGCGGGCGGCGGGTGAGCGCAAGCGGTCCTTCACCTCGTCCCACAGGCCCACGGCGCGCAGGTAGTGGCGCACCACGGCGTTGAGCCTAACGCGGCCATGTATGCCGTGGATGCGGCACCCATAGGCCACGTTGGCATAGATGTTCATGGGCAACGGGCTGGGGCGCTGGGGCACCAGCCCGATGTTGCGCCGCAGCTCGGTAATCTCCGAGGCGCTGGCGTGGGCAATGCTGCGGTCGCCCAGCAGCACATCGCCAGTAACGCGCACCCCCTCGGTGGCATCGGTGAGGCGGTTGAACGAGCGCAGCAGGGTGGTCTTGCCGCAGCCCGATGGGCCTATGATGCAGGTAATCTTGTTGCGGGGGATGGTAAGCGTTACGTCCTTGAGTATATGGGCGTTGTTGATGTACACGTTGAGGTTTTTGGTCGAGAGCTGGGCGTTGTCGAGCCTGGGGAATTTGCTATCGACCACGAACGATTGGCGCGACTGGCTAGCTGCCGCCCCCTTGGAGCGCCTGTAGCGTGCAATCAAATTTTTTATAGGGTTGCTCATGTATAGCAAGAGGTGTAATGGACGTTTAGGGGTGCAAAGGTAGGCAGTTTTTGCCTACATCCGACTACCCCTGTGGGTCAAATCGCCATACCAAACGTTTGGTATTTTGTGAAACACGTTCAAAAAAAATGGCTACCTTAGCTGCGAATAACCAGCGCACCGAGATGCCTCACTTCATCGTAGCCGACAATCAGGAGCTCACCCGATTCGGGGTAGAGCGGCTGCTGGCAGAGCAGGTAGGGGCCGTTGTGCGCTACGCCCACACCCGGGCCGAGCTGCTGGAGCAGTTGCAGCACCACCCACAGTCCGTGGTGGTGCTCGACTACAAGCTGTTCGACTTTGCCAACGAGGACGACCTGATGGACACGGGCCGCCAGTTCCCCCAGAGCCGGTGGGTGCTGCTGAGCGATAGGCTATCGATTAAGTTCCTGCGACGTATAGCCTACGAAACCCAGAGCATGGGCGTGGTGTTCAAGGATGCCTCGCTGCAAGCCCTTCGGGCTGGGCTACAATACGCTCTCAAGCAGGAGCGCTACCTGTGCCACCAAGTTACCGAGCTGCTGCTCGACTTGCAGCGGCGCGAGCTGGAGCAGGGGGCCACCGATGACCTAACCGCAACCGAGGTGGACATCCTGCGCTGCATAGCGCAGGGCAAAACCACGCGGCAGATCGCCAACGAGCGGTTCCTGAGCCGCCATACGGTGAACACCCACCGCAAAAACATATTCCGCAAGCTGAGTGTACGCACGGCCCACGATGCCACGGTGCAGGCAATAAAAACGGGCATTTTGGATATATCCATCTACCGCTAGCCCAGAAAAATACCATAGGTTTGGTATGCAATTTACCATGGTAGGCCCTGCCTCCAAACCCGCAAAAATTGCTAAATTCGCCCCCTGTTTCCGCCCCACCCCACCGGCCACACCCGGGTATCCGTAGGCCAAGGGGCGATGGGGTATGCTTTCTATATATGAACAATCATAAAATCACCCATTTAAAGGAGCTCGAGGCCGAGTCGATATACGTGCTGCGCGAGGCCGCAGCGCAGTTCGAACGCCCTGTAATTCTATTCTCGGGCGGTAAGGATTCCATTGTGGTAACCCACCTAGCCCACAAAGCGTTCTACCCCGCCCGCCTACCCTTCCCGCTGCTGCACATCGACACGGGGCACAACTTTCAGGAGACTCTCGACTACCGCGATGCGCTGGTGGAGCGGCTAGGAGCCCAGCTGATTGTGGGCTCGGTGCAGGAGAGCATCGACAAGGGGCGCGTGAAGGAGGAAACGGGCTACTACGCCAGCCGCAACAAGCTGCAAACCGTTACCCTGCTCGACACCATAGAGCAGCACCACTTTGATGCCGCCATAGGCGGGGCCCGCCGCGATGAGGAAAAGGCCCGAGCCAAGGAGCGCTTCTTCAGCCACCGCGATGAGTTTGGGCAGTGGAACCCCAAGAACCAGCGGCCCGAGCTGTGGAGCATATACAACGGAAAAAAGGCCATGGGCGAGCACTTCCGGGTATTCCCCATATCGAACTGGACCGAGATGGACGTGTGGCAGTACATCTACCTAGAGCAGATACCCATGCCCAGCCTCTACTTCACCCACCAGCGCGAGGTGTTCGAGCGCGATGGGCAGTGGCTGGCAGCCGAGCCATGCATCCCCCGCAAGCCCACCGAGCAGGTAGTGAGCAAGCAGGTGCGCTGCCGCACCATAGGCGACATCACCTGCACGGGCCTCACCCTGTCCACCGCCCACTCGCTGGAGGACATCATCGAGGAGATCGCCGCCTCGCGGGTGACCGAGCGCGGCAGCCGCGCCGATGACAAGCGCTCCGAGACAGCCATGGAGGACCGCAAAAAGGCTGGCTACTTCTAACCCCCAACAACTCCACCAAGCATGTTAGACAGCACACGAGGATACCTCGACATGGAGCTGCTGCGCTTCTCGACCGCTGGCAGCGTTGACGATGGCAAGAGCACGCTCATAGGGCGCTTGCTCTACGATAGCAAATCGATATTCGAAGACCAGCTGGAGGCGGTGGAGGCCGCCTCACGCTCGCGCGGCAACGAGGACGTGAACCTGGCCCTGCTCACCGATGGCCTCCGCGCCGAGCGCGAGCAGGGCATCACCATCGATGTGGCCTACCGCTACTTCGCCACGCCCCGCCGCAAGTTCATCATAGCCGATACGCCAGGGCACATACAGTACACGCGCAACATGGTAACGGGGGCATCGACCTCCGACCTGTCCATCATACTGGTGGATGCCCGCCACGGCGTGCTCGAGCAAACAGTGCGCCACAGCTACATATCGTGGCTGCTGGGCATCCCCACCATTGTGGTGGCCATCAACAAGATGGACCTAGTGGACTACTCGGAGCAGGTGTACAACGGCATCGTAGCCGCCTACAGGCAGATGTCGGAAACGCTGCACATCCCCAACGTGGAGTTCATCCCCATCAGCGCCAAAAAGGGCGACAACGTGGTGAACGCCTCGGAGCACATGCCGTGGTACAAAGGCCAGCCGCTGCTGAGCTTCCTGGAGACCGTACCGCTGGGCAACAAGCTGGGCGGTGCGCACTTCAGGTTGCCCGTGCAATACGTCATAAGGCCCATAAGCGACCAATTCGCCGACTTTCGCGGATACGCCGGGCGCGTAGCCGGCGGCACCTTGCAGACGGGCGACCGCGTAAGGGTGCTGCCCTCGGGGCTGGAGAGCACGGTTGCACGCATCAGCCTGTATGGCAATGAGATGTTACAAGCCCACGCCCCGCTGAGCGTAACGATTGAACTGGCCGATGACATCGATATCAGCCGGGGCGACACGCTGGTGCGCTCCGATGAGCCGCAGCCGCTGGTGGAGCGCGACATCAGGGTCGATATATGCTGGTTCAACGAGCGCCCGCTGCTGCCCCGCAGCAAGTACATAGTGCGCCAGCCCACCGCCGAGACGATGGGCATGGTGAGCGCCATCAACCACCGCCGCAACATCAACACCCTGGAGCAGGAGACCGATGTGGCCGAGCTGCGCATGAACGACATCGCCGAAATCGGCCTGCGCACCGCCAGCCCGCTGGTGTTCGACCGCTACGCCGACAACCGCACCACGGGCAGCCTCATCCTGATTGACCCCGACACCAACGAAACCGTGGCCGCAGGCATGATTCAGCTGTAATTGTAACATTTATCGCACCCATGAACATAAGCCCTGAAACCGCCGCCACGCTAAACATACAGCTGCAAGGGCGCAGCGCCCACGAGGTGATGGAACACGTCCTGCGCACGTTCGGCAAGCGCGTGGCCATATCATCGAGCCTGAGCCTTGAGGATCAAGTGCTTACCGACATGGCCGTGAAGATTGACCCCAAGGTGCGCGTGTTCACCCTCGACACAGGGCGGCTGTTCCCCGAGACCTACCAGCTGATTGACAAAACGGCCATGCACTACGGCATCAGCATAGATACCTACTTCCCCCGCCACGAGGACGTGGAGCGCATGGTGCACGACGAGGGCATCAACCTGTTCTACAACAGCATAGAGAGCCGGCACCGATGCTGCCAAGTGCGCAAGCTGGAGCCACTGGCCCGCGCCTTCAGCGGCCTTGATGCGTGGATATGCGGGCTACGCCGCCAGCAGTCGGTTACGCGCCAGCACATGCATACAGTGGAGTGGGACGCCCAACATGGCATCATAAAGGTAAACCCGCTGATCGGCTGGAGCGAGGAGGAGGTTTGGACCTACATCCGCGAGCACCACGTGCCCTACAACAGGCTGCACGACCAGGGCTACCCCAGCATAGGCTGCCAGCCATGCACCCGCCCCGTGAAGCCCGGCGACGACATCCGCTCAGGGCGCTGGTGGTGGGAGTCGCCCGAGCACCGCGAATGCGGACTGCACCGCTCATCCAAATAGCAACACACAATCAACCAACTAACAATGAGAAAGACCATCACAAGCATCGCCGCCATCAGCATGGCCGCCATGCTAATCGCCGGGGCCACCGCCTGCGGCGGCAGGAAGAAAAGCAGCTCCAACGATAGCGCCAGCAACGAAATATCGCTATCGGGCGCATTTGCGCTGTACCCGCTGGCCGTGAAATGGGCCGCAGAGTACCAAAAGCTGCACCCAGAGGTGAAAATCGACATCTCGGCGGGCGGCGCTGGCAAGGGCATCACCGATGCGCTGGCCGGCGTGGTGGACTTCGGCATGGTGTCGCGTGAGATTGCCCAGGTGGAGCTCGACAAGGGCGCGGTGCCCTTCGCCGTGGCCAAGGACGCCGTGGTGCCCACCATCAACGCCAATAACCCCGCCCTGGCCGACCTGCTGAAAAAGGGCCTCACCCGTGAGGCCGCCCATGGGCTATGGATTGACCAGAACATCACCACATGGGGGCAGCTGGCCGGCACCAGCGATGCCACGCCCATCGCCGTCTACAACCGCTCCGATGCCTGCGGCGCAGCCGAAACGTGGGCGCTGTGGTTCGACCAGCACCAGGAGGATCTGAACGGCGTGGCCGTATTCGGCGATCCTGGGCTGGCCGCCGCCGTGCAGAAAGACCCCAACGGCATAGGTTTCAACAACATAGGCTACGCCTACGACCCCAACACCAAGAAAACCCATGATGGGCTGCTGGTGCTGCCCATCGATGTGAACGGCAACGGCCAAATTGACCCCGAGGAGAGCTTCTACGACAACAAAGACCTGATAGTGGAGGCCATTGCCAACGACCGCTACCCATCGCCCCCAGCCCGCGACCTGTACCTAGTGTCGAAGGGCATCCCCACCAACCCCGTGGTGATCGACTTCTTGCGCTACGTACTCACCGATGGCCAGAAGGAGAACGTGCCGCAGGGCTACATCGGCATGAGCCAAGAGAAGGTGAACCGCAGCCTAGAGCTGCTCAAGCAGCAGAAGTAAGCCCCGATGCAAACGCTGAGATTCCGGCTTCTCAAGGATCGCCTTACGGGTCGGCTGATGCTCGTGTTCACCATGCTATCGCTGCTGCTGGTGGTGGGCATGTGCGTAGGGCTGTACATAAAATCGGCCCCCATACTGCACGAGCATTCGCTGGGGGAGCTGCTCTCGGCATCGAGCTGGAAACCGCTCAAGAACCAGTTCGGCTTCTTCCCCTTCATCATGGGGACGTTATGGGTAACGGGCATCGCCGTGCTCATAGCGCTCCCCGTGTCGCTGCTGATGGCCATCTACCTCATGGAGTACGCCCACAGCCGGGTGCGCCGCTACGTTTACCCCCTGCTCGACATCCTAGCGGGCATACCCTCGGTAATCTACGGCGTATGGGGTACGCTGGTAATCGTGCCATTCATAGCCACCCACATCGCGCCACGGTTCGCCCACGGGCCATCGAGCGGCTACACGGTGCTGGCCAGCGGCGTGGTGCTCAGCGTGATGATTCTGCCGCTGCTGGTGAGCCTGTTCATAGAGCTGTTCGCCAACGTGTCGGACGAGCTGCGCGAGTCGTCGATGGCGCTGGGCGCCACCCCATGGCAGACCACCAAGTTCGTGGTGCTACGCAAGACCATCGCGGGCATAGTGGCCTCGGTGGTGCTGGCCATCAGCCGTGCGCTGGGCGAAACGGTGGCCGTGCTGATGGTGTGCGGCAACCTGCCGCAAGCCCCCCGCTCGCTGCTCGACGCCTGCTACCCCATCCCAGCCCTCATCGCCAACAATTACGGCGAGATGCTCTCGCAGCCGCTCTACGAGGCGGCGCTGATGTTCGCCGCATTCATCCTGTTCTTCGTGGTGCTGGTGTTCAACCTAGGCTCACGCATGATGCTACGCCGCATGTCGAAAACCGCATAGCAACTACACAATCCCCCGCATGAAACGTAAATTCATAGAAGAGCACATCTTCCGCGTGCTGATGTACCTATCGGTAGCCATAGTGCTATTCTTCGTGCTCAACGTAGTGGTGAGCGTGTTCAAACGAGGCATTCCCGTGCTCACCTGGGAGATGATCACCTCGCTGCCGGGCGGCGGCTTCTACATAGGTAAGGAGGGCGGCTTTCTGAACGCCATCGTGGGATCGCTCTACATAGTGGGCGCCAGCACCCTGCTGGGGCTGGTGTTCAGCATACCAGTGGTGTTCTACCTCAACGTGTACCTGGGGCAGGATTCCAAGCTGGGCTACATCGCTAGGCTCGCGTTCGATGTGCTATTTGGCATACCCTCAATTGTTTACGGTGCATTCGGGTTCACCGTGATGATTTTCTTCGGCCTACGGGCCTCGCTGCTGGGCGGTATCATAGTGGTGGCGCTGCTCATCATACCCATACTGATACGCTCTATGGACGAGGTGGCCAAGACCTTCCCCAAGGACATCCTGGAGGCCACCTACAGCCTTGGGGCTACGCGCATAGAGACCATAGGCGTGGTGATGCGGCAGATAGCCCCCGCCATAGCCACAGCCACGCTGCTCTCCATAGGCCGCGCCATAGGCGATGCGGCGGGCGTAATGTTCACAGCGGGCTTTTCGGACAGCATCCCCACTAGCCTATCGCAGCAAACGGCCACGCTGCCGCTGAGCGTGTTCTTCCAGCTGAGCGCCCCCCAAATAGAGGTACAGAACCGCGCCTACGCAGCCGCAGTGGTGCTCACCGTAATAGTGCTCATACTCAGCATTGGCGGGCGTTTCATAACCAGCCGCTTTGCTAGGAACAAGGTGTAGCGCAGCAATCTTATCGACACAGCAACACGCCATTTGCACAAAAATTGATACCTTTACCGCACAAACCCCCAATGTACACCCGCCATGCGAAAATACATAGCCGCAGGGCTCATCGCGCTGCTAGCCATTATCGCTATTGGTAGCTGCGACCTCAACGGTAAGCAGGAAATCAAAAGCACGGAGTTCATCCCCCTGGCCATCAAGACCCCGATCCCCGACACCCTGCTCCTCGACACGCTCCGAAAGAGCGCCGCCATCAGGCTCCACCTGCGGTGCTCAGTGGAGCACTCCAACTTGTGGACAAACCTGCACTTTATGCACTCTTCCTACGGTGATACCATATTCCACTACGGGGCCTCGGCGCGGCTATACTACGAAGGGCAGGACGGCAACGGCATCCCCATCACCGCCGACACCACTTTCGTGATGGAGTACAGGGTGCCCCAAAACAAAACGGTGGACTACACATTCCACCAAAAGCTTTACATACACCCTATCTCGCCGCAGAACTCGCGCATCGACACGCTGTCGCTGCTACACCCAAAGCACAACAAGAAGTAACACCCACACTCATACACGCTCAAAGCCCGCCCTGCAAGACGGGCTTTTGTTCATAACGCGCAGCGGGCAGAATGCGATGGAAACACACCGTGGGTTGTACCCACGTTCACCCCGCCAAATAAAAAAGCCACGTTGCAATTAAAATATGGGTATTGTTAAATTAGTATAGATAATTGGTTGTTGAGTTTAAGGAACAGCAGGTTCAGGGAGTTCACAATCATGCTCTCGGACTTCGAATAGCAAAGCCCCTTCCGCTTGAACCTTGCCAAGTAATGCCTTATCCTGCAGTTGTAGCTCTCGACGGTATAGGTCTCGGCCTTGGTCTGTTTAAGCCTG
>JAFTDN010000048.1 GCA_017454165.1 Bacteroidales bacterium
GACGGGCAGCGCTACTCGCACACCATCGACCCGCTGACGGGCCTGCCCACGCTCAACTCGTTGCTCAGCGCCACGGTGATAGCCCAATCGGCCTCGTGGGCCGATGCATTGGGCACGGCCTTCATGGTGCGGGGGCTGGCGTGGAGCCGGGCCTACGTGGAGGCCCATGCCGATGTGGATGCCATACTGGTGTACGCCGACAGCACGGGCGCGAATCGCACGTGGTGTAGCGCGGGGGTGAAGCTGGTGGGGCCGCGATAGCCTGATTTTACGCTGCGGTGCGGCTCATCCCCAGCCCGATGAGCCATAGCCCAGCGAATGTAAGCGCGCCGTTGAGCATCAGCAGTTCGTAGCCCATGGCGTAGCCCCAGCGGTTGAGCATCAGCTGGCTGAATGCGTAGCAGACGATGGGCGAGGCCACGGTCACCATGGGCACCAGCCTGTCGCGCACGGCCCTGCGGGTGAACAGGCCGAAGGCGTATAGCCCCAGCAGCGGCCCGTAGGTGTAGCCCGCCACGGTGTATATGGCATCAATCACGCTGCGGTCGTTGAGTGATCGGAATAACAGTATGATGGCCACCACCACCGCCGCCACCGCGAGGTGGGTGCGCTGGCGGGTGCGGCTGAGCGTTTGCTCGTCCATGTGCTTGGTGCTGAGCAGGTCGATGGTGGCCGAGGTGGTGAGGGCCGTGAGGGCCGAGTCGGCGCTGGAGTAGGCCGCCGCCGAGAGGCCCAGCACGAACAGCACGCCCACGATGGGAGGTAGCAGCCCCCCCGTGGCTATGAGCGGGAACAGGTCGTCGGAGTGGGCGGGGAGGGCGATGCCGTACCGCTCGGCGAATATGTAGAGCAGCACCCCCAGCGACAGGAACAGCAGGTTCACGGGCAGAAAGGCGAAGCCATACCAGTACATGTTTTTCTGGGCTTCGGGCAGGCTGCGGCAGCTCAGGTTTTTCTGCATCATGTCCTGGTCGAGGCCAGTCATCACGATGGTGATGAACGCCCCGCTGAGGAACTGCTTTAGGAAGTGGTGGCGGCTGCCGAGGTCATCGAACACCCAGATACGCGCCAGCTCGCTGTCGGCCACAGCCCGCACCACACCTGCAAAGCTCAGATCCAGCCGCTGCGCGATGAAATACACGCACAGCACCACCGCCGACAGCATGGCGATGGTCTGGAAGGTGTCGGTCCAGAGCACCGTCTTCACGCCGCCCTTGCGGGTGTAGAGCCATATCAGGGCCACTGTGCCGCTAACGGTCAGCCAGAAAGGGATGCCCCATCCATCGAACACCGTGAGCTGTAGTACGCTGGCCACGATGAATAGCCTGAAAGAGGTGCCAATGGCCCGCGATAGCAGGAAGAACACCGCGCCCGTTTTGTAGGATACGCGCCCGAAGCGCCCCTCAAGGTAGGTGTAGATGGAGGTGAGGTTGAGCCTGTAGTAGAGCGGCAGCAGCACGTTGGCCACCGCCACGTAGCCCAGCAGAAAGCCCAGCACCATCTGCAGGTAGGTGAATTGGCTGCTGCCCACCCACCCGGGTACCGATATGAACGTTACGCCCGAGATGGACGTGCCCACCATGGCTATGGCCACCAAGTACCACGGCGACTCACGGTTGCCGATGAAGAATGAGCGGTTGGTGGCATTGCGCGAGGTGATGTGCGAGATGACGAACAGCGCTGCGAAATACAGCGCAATGGTGATGGCTATGGCGGTTGAAGACATGGTGCGGATTCGTTTAATTGCAGTGCAAGTGTATCAAAAAAAATGGGACTAGCACCCCGGGTGTCGAAAAAAACGGTGTGGCCACGTGTTTGCGCATCGGTAAAAATGCTAATTTTGTCGCATGGAGTCAATAAATTATGCAGCAATGAATAGAATTCGAACTGTTGCGGCGACAGTGGCCCTAGCGCTGCTCGCCGCATGTAGCACATCGCTCAATGCCGACTACCCCAAAGGCAGCGCCCAGTGGGAGCTGGCCACGTTCATCGACAACCTGAACACGGGCCGATACGATGAGGCCGTCAGGCAGATGAATGTAAACCCCGTGGCCAATGGCGAGATTACGATAGAGGAGTTCCAGGAGCTTATGAGCGGGAAGGTGACCAACGGCGGTACGGTGTCGAAGATAGAGCTGAACGAGGTTCCAGAGGAGTTTGTGGCCAATACCGTGCGCATCGATGTGAGCTTCACCTACAAGGATGGCTCCTCCAAGCAGATGTGGGTAAACATGGAGCAGTCTGACACCGCTTGGCACGTAACCACGCGTGGCACAATGTTTTAGTCCCTGAGCATGCGGTTGCTAACGATACCGATCGCGCCCATATGCCCGCCAGCACGATAGCTGGCTGGCTTTTTGTGTAGGCTCGGATGAAAAAGCCCCCGCCGCATAGCGGCGGGGGCGTGGTTGACCTACCAGGACTCGAACCTAGACTAACAGAACCAAAATCTGCTGTGCTACCATTACACCATAGGTCAGACCTCGATGGAAATCGGGCGCAAAATTAGCACAAGGCCGCGAACAATGCAAGAGCGCGGGCATGTTTTTTTGTGCTATTTTTTTGTATGCTGATTATCAATTAGTTCGTTGTGCGTCATTAGCAGCTGTCGCCCCACCATCTCGCTGGGCCACCGCTTGGGGCATAGCGGCTGTAGCGGCTCCAACGTTGGCTCCAGCACGGGGTCGATGCGCAGGGAGTGGTCTGCGGGCAGCAGCAGCAGCAGGGCCACATCGTACTGGTGCCATGGCGCATCGCTGGGTGGGGCTAGCATCAGGTCGATGCGCAGGGTGGTGTCGAATACGTGGTACCCGAAGGGGATGCGGGCGGCATGGACTCGTGCCCCTAGCCGGGTGCTGCCGTGGGCCGATTTTACCACCTCGAGCTCGGGGCGTGAGCCCTCGCAGCGGCCAATGCGCAGATGGGGGCTTAGCGCATACCCATGTGCTGGGGTGCTGGGGCTGGCGGTAAGGAACACGTGCCGCCTCAGGCTGTCCAGCCCATCGAGGGTGGCCCGCGTGGCGACGCTCCGCTCTATGGTGATGCCTCGAATGCTCAACGCGCCCACGGCCAGCATACCGAGCGCGCTCACGGCCCATATCGCCGTGGCCCAGCGCCTAGGGGTGTGGCTGCGGGGCCACCCTGCGGCAATGCGTAGCCCAGTGAGCAGCAGCATGGCCGATAGCGCCAGCAGCATAGTGGTGGAGAGCGGGCGGTGCGGTGCTCCATGTCCCAGCAGCGGCGATAGGCGTAGGGCCACGGGGTGGGCCATGGGCAGCGCGATGGCCGCAGAGCAAACCGCCAGCGTGATGCCCGCCGTGCTCATGGCGCAGCCCGCCGCTATGCGCAGAATGCTGGCTATGTGCTGTTTGCCCATGGTAGCGCGGGCTATCCGTTGTTGCTCCTAATTTCGGCGGTGGTAGCGGCGGGCGTGGCCACCCACAGCACGATGTAGACGAGCAGGCCCACGCCCATTCCCAGCAGCACGGCTAGGAATATGGCGCGGATGATGATGACATCGATGCTAAAGTAGAGGGCAAGCCCCGAGCAAACGCCGCCGATGATGCGGTCATCGGAGCAGCGGAGCAGGCGGCGGTAGGGGCGTGGGCTGAGGTTGGCGTTCATGTCGATGGAATTCTACGGCAAAGATACGAAAACGACGCGAACTTATCGCATCTCCAAAAGCTTGCTGTACATTTCCCCTTTCTTTTCAAGTTCATCGTGAGTACCCTTCTCCATAAGCCGCCCTTTGTCCATCACGATAATCTGGTGGGCATTACGTATAGTTTGCAGATGGTGGGCAATGACCAAGACCGTACGGTTTCGGATAAGGGCGGACATCGCCTGCTGTATCCTGTACTCATTGACGGGATCGACATTGCTTGTTATTTCGTCCAACAGGAGGATGGGAGTATCCTTGAGGAAGGCGCGAGCGATGGAGAGGCGTTGTTTCTGTCCACCCGAGAGTCCCAAACCGTTCTCTCCAATTTTCGTTTCGTAACCATCGGGCAGACTGACGATGAAGTCGTGTATCATCGCCCGACGTGCGGCTTCCTCGATTTCCCCCTGTGTGGCATTGCGGTTGCCCACCTTGATATTGTTGGCAATGGTGTCGGAAAAGAGGATGACGTTCTGCATTACCACACTGATTTTACCGAGCAGATAATCGTAGTCCATTTCCCGTATGTCCACTCCACCGATACGGATACAGCCCGCCTGTGGTTCCCAGAAACGAAGCAGTAGATTGGTGATGGTGGTCTTGCCCGAACCAGACGAGCCGACAAGAGCCGTTACTGTCCATTCGGGTACGTTGAACGTAAGGTCTTTCATCTCGAAGCCCTCTTTTTCGTAATGGAACCCTATGTTTTCAAACGAGAGGTCGAAATGTTCCGCCGTTTTCGGTTGGTCGGGATCGACGATCACGGGAGCATCCAACAGACGGGAAATGCGTTCGTAACTGTCCTTTACCTTGATATAGTTCAGCCAATGACTCTCCATATTGACAAAAGGTTTGTAGAATTCTTTCGAGACGATGACGAACATCAGGTAAGCGAAAAGAGAAAGTTCTCCACGCCAAGTCCACCAAAGACCGATTGTAGCCATCAGAGCGAAAGCCAATTCTATAAGAAAGGTATATCTGCCCACGCTTACGGCCGCCTGCCGTGAGGTCTTCTTGCTGCTTTCTCCGAACTCGCTGACAGAACGGTCGAGCCTGTCACGGAACATTCCTTTTCCTCCGAAGACCTTCAGTACAGGTATGCCCTTGACGTATTCCACGAAGAGACTGACCATATCCGCCAGACCGTCTTGTGCCTCCTGTTGCGCTTTCGTTCCCGAACGGATGCCCCGATACAAGGAGAAGAGGGCAATAGGAAGGATGGCAATCATCGCCAACCCCATGTGCCAGTCCACATAGAACAGCCCGATGCCGAGTATCAGCGCCACGATGAAATCGGCGGACATTCGCGTCCAAAGATGCCCCACAACCATTTCCATATTATCCACGTCTTTGTGAATGACGGTGCTTATCTCGCCCAGACGCTCATTGGTGTAGAAGCTGAGCGAGAACATTTTCAGCTTCAAGATGATTTTCTCACGAATGCGTTCCACGAGGTCGAAGCCGGCAAAGTGCTTGCTCATATCGGCTACGGCATTGGATATGGTTTTCAAGACCAGCAGACCGCCGAGTATCCACGCTGCCGAAATTAAAGAGATGCTTTCTCCCTGTATATGACGGTCGATAAGGAACAGGACGGTGAGCATGATCGCCGTGCCGCAAAGGGCATAAATCACGAAAAACAGTACGGAGATTATCAGATGCCGCACTCCGCGGGCGGTCAGTTCATTCAATATTTTGCGTACCATTGTCATACCTCCTCTTCTTTTAATTGCCATTTGCTTACCTGC
>JAFTDN010000003.1 GCA_017454165.1 Bacteroidales bacterium
AGGCCCAGCCAGTTCGCTATGCGGTGCAGCAGATGCTTCATTGCGTTCTTTCTGGAGGCAAAGGTACAACTTTTTTACGAGACCACAAAGTATTGGGGCAAATTTTTCAAAAAAGTTGTCCCCCTCTTTTACAGCGCATAGCGGATGCGGGCGGCAGGAGCTCCATCGCATTGAATCTGCGCCCACTCACTGTGAAGGTCAAGCGCCGCGCCCGCCCATGGGGGCATAGATGGGCGCGATGCTAAAACGGAGCTACCCCACTAGCGCTCGCTCCTGACCACGGCGCTCTCGCCCTCGTCGAGATGCAGCTTGTTGCGGCCGCTGTCGTGCTCGGTACCCCAGCCAAAGGTGTAGTTTAGCTGCACAAATGCTAGGTTGTTATACATCTGATTGTAGGCGTAGCGCACGTAGGGGGCTACTTTCGAGAGGCTTTCGCGGCGCACATCTTTGTAGTGCATGAATGGGCTCATTATGCCCGCTGATAGGCGTAGCTGCTTGTGCTGATATGTATGAAAAATGGCGGCCATACAAGCCGCCATTTTTGGTTTAAAAACCACGTTCTACTCCGCTGTTGTCTTGTTCTTACGCGACAAAGAGAATGTCATGCCGAGCTCGACGCTCACGGGGTAGTAAAAGAAATTATGCTGTCCCTGATTAGTGATGCTTAGGGCCTTGGTTTCAACCGTGGCTCCTATCATCCCGTAAACGCTAAACGCGGGCGATATGGCATAGCGCAGCCCACCTTGCACCTTGGGGGCGAATTTGGTGTAGATGCCCTGACTGCTGCTCATCTTCTCGCTGGGGCGTCCATCGGCAAATGCAAGTACTTGTCGTGTATTAGTTGCCACGTGCAGGCCCATGCCCAGCACACCGCATAGCCCAGCCTTCTGCTGGCTTTGCAACAGCAGGTTGAACATTAGGTTAGCTGCCACATACGACTCGCTGGCCTTGCTCCAAACTCCCTCTGCATCAAAGCTGGCACTGCGCTTATAGAAGCCTAGGCCAATTTGTAGCTCCATATCTTTCTTTCTACCAAATTGGTACAGTCGGCCAAGGCCGATGTCCATGTTGGTGCGCATATCGGCATTGAAGAAGTTAGTATGCCTAGTTGGAGCAAACACGGTATTGGTTTCTGCGTAGTTCGAAATTCCAATAGAAGCATACCACGCGGCATCCTGCGCCGATGCTCGGTTCAGCACTGCGAACAAAAACAGCGTAAGTAGAACGGGTTTTGGTCTCATAAATTTATCGTTTTGTGTTTATGGTTATCTATAAAAACTCATGTGCAGCCTCAGCAGATGCAGCAGCTCCAAGTGCAATTGCGCCTCCAACACCTCCGGCAGCACCGCCAACAACAGCACCTATAGCATCGGCTACAACTACGGCTATCACCTCTCTTGGTCCTTTAGCTGAAAAATCCTTGGCCTGCGACCAATATTGCAAGCTGCTTTTGGCCACAGCTGTGAAACATAGCAAAACATCTCGCTCTGCAGTGGCAATGTCTGTCGTAATTTGCAGCAACTCCCTTTCCATCTGAACAATATGTTCGTGCCTAACTTCGTCGGAAATTCCAGGTACAAAAAGCATCTGCACCATTCTGCCTATCGCCTCGCGCTGGTAACGTGTGAGCAGTCCATCGGATTGTAGTTTATCCAGCGAGGCGTAGCCCATGTTGCCATAATCGGCCAACATTTTCACTGCCCTATCGGTTGCAATAAGCGCACGGACATCCATGTTGCGGTTCATTTTCACGTCGTCTGCGATTATATTGTACACCGCAGTTGCATCGAGAGCCCCTTTGGCTCCATTTGCACTGCCGCGCACAACATCGAGCAGTCGGTTGTGTTCTGTTCCGCAGAAATTGAACGGATTTTCCATATTGACCACGTTCCCTATCTGCTGCTCCTCCTGAGCGTTGGGCGCAAGTTCCTTGTCCTTGCACGAAATCACGACCGTGCAGGCCATCAGCGTAAGTATTGCAAAAAGAAATGTCCTTTTCATCTTGTCAAATTTGTAAGCTGTGGAAACCTCGGCTTTCATCCGTTTTAATCGAGGCTCCAGTTAACATCATTCCACTATTAATATAGCTGGCTGTGGACACCATGTCCCTTTGGGCAGCTGCACCTTGTAGCGCACCGCCCGCCGCGCATGGGGCTTTGCGGCTCGGATGCTCCTTGTTGGCACAGCCCATGGCAAACAGCCACTGCCCTGCCCCTTTGCCCCCGCACGTCCGCATCCCTAACGCCGGGGGCTGCCCGAACTCCATGCGGTGGATGCCCGCGCAGGCTACAATGGCGGTGGCGGGCTTTATACGGTTCATGCTGTAAATCAGATGTTTTAGCGAAGTTAGGCGGTATACATATATAGGTATACCCTTCGGGCCCAGAGGCCCAGAGGCCCAGAGGCCCAGA
>JAFTDN010000049.1 GCA_017454165.1 Bacteroidales bacterium
GCTATGCGGGATGAGATGTGCATTGGTTGCATCGCTAGTTTTGCGCCGCAAAGGTAGTGGATATTTTTTAAACGGCCATACGATAAGCAGAGAAATTCGACTTACGGCCAACATCTACCTATTAAACAGCGCATTGACATCCAACTGTATCAACCTATGGCGCAGCCCATGCGCAAGAACCGCGTACCCACGCAGCAACTGCCGCAACGCTACAGCGCTACCCGTAATTTACACCGATCTCTACGCAGGATTACCCCCCATGGCGGGCATTGAAAAACGGCGCGGCCGCGACACGTAGGAACAGAACACGCCCAAACCCTGCTCCACGTTGCTATAGACACGCTGCGGCTCGGCGCTCACCGACTGTCCACCGCCCTGATCGAGCGAGGTGTGATAGCGCTCGTAAACCCGATCCACCTCCCTGACGCACACCAGCAGCGTGTCGTGGGCATCGACCGATGCCCGTGCGGGCAGCGATAGGCGCAGCATCATGCGCTGACTGGCCGGAATGGTGATGTACTGCCCTTCAAAATCGCGCCAATGCAACCGTCTGTAAGCGGTATCGACATGATGATAGGTGCGCAACTTTGCATCCCACACCGAGTCGCCTGGGTTGAGCAGATAGCTCTCGCCCAGAAAAGCGTAGAATGTGGATTGGGAACTACTGCCATTGTCCACGGCCACATTACACGACCATTGTTGGTTGGCCACGCCCATTAGCACCACCTCGGCCAGCGCGAAACTGCCCAGCGGCACCACCGTGCGGGCCGTTGCGGTGGGCAATTCGGCGTGGCTCACCTGTAGCGCGTAGCCATGCCCAGGCAGGACCTCGAATTGCTTCCCTTCGGGGACAACATACAGCCCCAATGCGTCGGGCTGTAGCGCGATGGAGTGCCCCGTGTACTCGTCGGTGAGCAGCACATGCGCATCGGACAACAGCTGCACCGAGTCGGCGTTGGCTGGCTTTGCGCTGTTATACAGCAGCGGCTCCACCCTTTCCACATGCACCTGAATGGGTTCGTCGGGCGATATAAAGCTATATACCAATAGTTTAGGGCTATATTGTGGCAAATCAGAAATGGACACCGGACGGTCGAGCCAGTCGTCGCATGACAAAACTGTCAGTAGGCTTATAATCAAAAATATACGAAGAGAAAATCTTTTCATAGCTCATCAGAATTTTATGCTCCACGACACAGAGGGCATTATTGGGAAGATGCTAACCTGCCGCAGCGTGAGGTTGTCGTTGCCATCGGTTCCAACGTAGTAGTAGTATGGATTTGCGCGGCAGTAGGCGTTATAGAGCCCCACATCCCACGTGCGGATGGTTTTGCGCTTTTGGCGGGTGAACTGCGCCCCAACATCGAGGCGATGGTAGGCCGCCATGCGCATGGTGTTCAGCTCACCGTAGTCGTAAAACCGATTCCAAGTACTGTGACCATCGTGGCGCACGGCGGTGTAGGTGGCCAGGGGGATGGTTACGTAGTCGCCCGAGCTGTAAACCCACGTGGCCGATAGCTTGATGCGTTTGGTTAGGTCGAACATGGCCACCACCGAGATGTCGTGGCGGCGGTCGCGGTTGGGGTAGAACTCGCGGCCATTGTAGAACTCTGCAAACTGATGCCTAATCCACGACAGGGTGTAGCCCACCCATCCCTGCAGCCTGCCGCTCTTGCGGTGCGCAAGCAGTTCAACGCCATAGGCGCGACCGCGTCCGCTGGTTACGTTCTGCTCCCAGTCAATCACGCCGCCGCTGGTTGAACCATCGCTGATGTTGAACGACATGAAATTGGCACCGGGTCTATAGCTCAGAACGCCGTTGGAACGCTTGTAGTAGCCCTCCAGGCTCAGGGTGGTGCGCCATTGAGGCAGGTCGTAGCTACAGCCGAACGCCGTTTGCCAGCTACGCTGCGAAGGCACACGCTCGGTGGCCGGCACCCAAAGGTCGGTGGGCTGCCCCACGCCCGTGTTGGAGAGCAGGTGCATGTATTGGTTCATAACGGCATACGACGATTTGAGCGACATCTGGTCGGTGATGTAAACCGTGAGGGCGGCTCGTGGCTCAATGTGCGCCCTAAGGGTGCTAAGATTGAGATGATGTGCTGCCAGTCGTGCCCCCAGGTTGAGCAATCCCCACTGCCCCAGGCGCATCTCGTCCTCTAAATACGCAGCCATCTCCAAATTGCTGTATTTCACCTTATTATCGTAATTCACGCCCACCGCATCGGCTCGCATGGCCATGGCCACAGGGCTAAACTGATGCAAGGTGGCGGCCGCACCAAAGCGCAGGGTGTGTGCTGGTGCTGGATACCAAGTAAAATCGAGCTTTAAGCCATAGTCGCGTATGCCCGAAAGGTAGTTCATATCGAAACTACCCTCGGCACTCCCTCCGCGCTCGTTGGCATAGACATTGAACCGATAGTTGCTGAATATGGCCGACAGGTTTGCGAACAGTCGTTCAGAAAATATATGATTCCAGCGCAAAGTGCCAGTGGCATTGCCCCAGAACATACCAATGTCGGCCGAATGCCCATCAGATTTATCGCGCACAAAAAACTTATCGCGGCCAAAATAGCCGCTCAGGTAGAGCTTGTTGCGGGCGTTCACCTCCCAATTGGCCTTAGCCGTAAGGTCGTAGAAGTACATACCCGCCTGCATCCCGCCCGAGGCGGCCAGCACAGCCCGCATAAGCAGGTCGGAGTAGGTGCGCCGCCCCGACACGATGAACGAGGCTTTATCCCTCACTATTGGCCCCTCGAACACCAGCCTCGACGACAGCAGCCCGATGCCCGCCTCGCCCTGGTAGCTCTGCTTGCTGCCATCCTTCATGGAAATGTCCATCACCGAGGCAATCCGCCCGCCATAGCGGGCTGGGAAGCCGCCCTTGAGCAACTCCACACTCTTGATGGCATCGCCGTTGAAGAGCGAGAACTGCCCAAACTGATGCGAGGCGTTGTAAACCGTGGCATCGTCGAGGATTATTAGGTTTTGGTCGGGGCTTCCGCCTCGCACGTAGATACCGCTCGTACCCTCGCCGCCCGACTGCACACCGGGCATGAGCTGCATGGCCTTGAGCACGTCTTTCTCGCCCCTGATGGCTGGTATGGCCCTGAGCTGCTGCATGGGCAACTCCACCACGCTGGTTTGGGTGCTGCGGCTGCTAGTGCGCCCCTCGGCCTTCACCACCACAACCTCGTCGATGTCGTGCGGCACGGGGTCGAGCTCCACATTGAGCGTTTGGCTGCGCCGTAGCTCCACAGTGTGCCGCTGCGTGGCGTAACCCACGTAGGAGAACTCCAGCACCACGCTGTCGGCGGCGGGCAGCGTGATGGCGTAGAATCCGTAGGCGTTGGTGGCTGTGCCCACCGATTGCCCCACCACTGCCACCGTAGCTCCGATGAGCGATTCGCGGCTGCCCCGCTCCAGCACCGTGCCGCTCACGGTGTAGCGCTGAGCAAGCAACGAGAGCGGAATAAACAGCAGTAAGGCAAGCAGAACGAAACACCTACGGATATATTGAAGCGCAGGATTGAACATAGCAACAAAATTACATAAATCGCATTATATACATAAAGCAACCAAATGCTAAACAGCTGATTACAACAACTTTAATAAACTATACAGTTGCACAAAAGGAACGCCGCAAAAGTAGAAGAATTTATCTAAACAACCATACAAATATACGAAAAATTTCACCGCAAGGAGCCTAAGTAGGCATAGATCCACGAAAAATAAGGATTTAGCAGAATAGTACAAACCAGTTCAGTTGTACAGAGCGCAAGAAGCTAAAGCCGACCGAACGTATTCGATTATAAAGCACAAGAAAAAAAGCGTATTTTTGCCGCAAAACCCAAATGTCATGAAGTCAAATATTAAGTTCATTTTTTTTCTTGCGACGATGTCGCTAAGTATGGTGGCCTTTAGTCAGGAGTCCGTCGAAAGCACGTTGGTCGATCAATCATCCAACAGCCTCGGACAGATTTATATTGACATGCCTTTGGTGACGTTGCCTGCGCAAATCCAGACATACAACACCACGGGCGGATTCTTCCCATCGTACATGAACCCTGGCATGGAGAACAGTCTGGCCTACACCACCGACTTCTATACCGCAGCACACTACGGTTTGAAGAAAGCCTTCAACTTCAAGAGTCCTTTTTGGACCTCCTTCTCACAACGCATGGCTGTTGCGCTTTTTGACGTGTTTACCATGGAGTTGCCTTTGGCTTATTCATGGCTCCATGAAGAATACCACCGTGGGGTTATGACGCAATACGGTGTCAACAGTTTCAATGAGGTGTTGCTGTTTCGGCTGGGGTCAAGCAGCATCGCCGTCAGCCACGAGACTGACGAGGAAATGGCCATGCTGTGCGACAGTTATCATCCCGACTTCGTACGCCTGATGGGTGCTGGCCACGAGGCCCAAGTCGACCTCAACCGCAACTTGCAGAGCAACCAGTTTTTCTACCACCAAGATTTATTCAACTCTGTAATGTACTGGATGACCGCTGTCCAGAATTTCATGTATATCGCGACATGCGTCAACGGCGATGGCGACGAGATGATGCATGAACGTAATGCCGTGGAGTTTAACATCGAAGACCGCGACTTCACCGGCATGGACATGAACGCCTGGGTTGACGCACTTTGGTATCCCGAGAAGCCTTACGCCGACCGCGGCACCCATCCGAGCGGCAATGGCATCAACCGCTACATTATGACTAAAGACCTTCCCGAAGAATGTGTCCAATACCTCCGCAAGCAAGCAGGACTCGACTTGTTCAACTTCCTCTCCCCAATGCTCATCGGATTCCACCGTTTCCGCTTGGCCAATACCGAGAGCGGCCCTTACTATGGCAACTTCGCCTTCCGCCACTACCTGACCTCCTTCGGCGATGACATCTCCTTAGACCTCTATCTTCAGGCACCTTGGGCAAACCTATACACTACGCTCCACAACTACAACAACTTCGACCACCACTTTGGCGGCTTAGAAGTCGGACTGGTTGACTTTCCATTGTTTGACAACCGATTGCTTGTGGGTGGCACGCTGATGGGCTGGATACAACCCAAAGACATGCTGTTTAAGACCCCAACGGGTAGTTTCGGCGGTTTGGCCAAAACCAGAATGAGCTACCACAGCCGTTTTGTAGACCCTTACCTTGAACTGGGTTGGAAGAGCAATGGCTGGGTGGCGGGCAACGCTAATCTCGGAAACGGCTTTTTCCTCCGTGCTGGCCTCCGTTGGCAGATTGGGTGAAAGGAGGAATAGCCATGAACAATTCACCAATCATAGGCGTTACACCGCTTTGGGATGCAGGGTCGCTTCAGTGGCTGGAAGACGCTGGGATGATCCATCGATGCTATAACACAGACGCTACAGGCTTGCCTATGGAAGGCAACGCCATCGAATCGACCTTCAAAGTATATATCACCGACATCGGTCTGCTTGTTACCATGCTGGGTGGCTCCACCCGAAACGACATCATGCAAGGAAATTTGGGCGGCTTCAAAGGTACTATCTACGAGAACCTGATGGCCGATACGCTTAAGAAAGAGCAACGATTGTATTACTATCGCAAGGAATCGGGCATGGAACTGGACTTTTTGGTGAACTACAAAGGCGAATGTGTTCCCGTTGAGGTCAAAGCCAAAACAGCCAAAGCGAAGAGCCTTTCCACAGCGTTGAAGCATCCCGACAAGTATCGTGTGCATCATGCAATTAAGTTTGGAGATTTCAACATAGGGCGTGAAGGTCCCCTGCTGACACTCCCCAATTATATGCAGTTCCTTTTGGATTTGAAACCAGAAGAAATTGTTCTGGAGCCTCTTGACGTTGATGCCGTGAATGCTATGGCAAAGGAGATGTTGAATAAAAACGAACAGATGTCGTAGATTTTTGCAACCAATCACATCACCCTCTCAATAAACCGTACAAACCCACCAAATCAACAATTACATACATGACCAATTTCAGACCTATGCGCCGCATCAGGCAACTTTTGGACAACGAGGAAGCAAAGGAAATACTGGCCAGCTGCACTCACGGCGTGCTGGCAGTTTCGGGCGACAATGGCTACCCCTACGCCGTGCCGATGAGCTACGCGTTTGCCGACGGCAGCCTCTACTTCCACTCGGCCACAGAGGGACACAAGGTGGATGCGCTGCGAAGCAACGCCAAGGCATCGTTCAGCGTGGTGGAGCGCGATGAGATTCGGCCAGCGGAATACACCACCTATTTCCGCAGCGCGATTGCCTTTGGACGCGTGTCAATTATAGAGGGCGACGACGAGAAGATGGCGGCGCTGCAACTGCTCGGCGAGCGCTACCGCCCAGGCCATAGCGCCGATGCGCACGACGAGGCGGCGAAGAGCCTGAACCACGTGCTAATACTCCGCTTTGACATTGAACACCTGACTGGCAAGCAGGCAATTGAACTGGTGAACAAAACGCAGCGCGACAAATGAACTGGATTATCCTAATCGTAGCTGGCCTATGCGAAACAGGCTTCACTTTTTGCCTCGGCAAAACCAAGTTGGCCGTTGGCGCTGAATGGTGGCTTTGGATTACGGGTTTTGCGGTGCTCTATGTGCTGAGCGCCGTGCTGCTGGCCAAGGCCGCGCAGTCCATCCCCATAGGCGTGGCCTACCCCGTTTGGACGGGCATAGGTGCCGTGGGAGCGGTGCTGCTGGGCATTTTTGTGTTTCACGAGCCTGCAACGTTTTGGCGCGTATTTTTCCTCAGTACGCTGATACTCTCCATTGTGGGGCTGAAGATTGTGGGATAAACGATACGGCGAGACATTCTGCTTATAGCTGCGAACAGCCTCGTGAGCGGGGCTTTGCAGATGTTGGGTATATAAGGCTTACGAACACTTTATAACAACACTGCCACAAGCGTTTTGTGCCTTTGTGGAGCTGTCCTGTTTTCAAATTCAGCAAAAATGGTAGGTAATTTCCCGAATTATTGCCCTACATTTGCAATATGGGAAACGAAATTGTCATACTCGACAGCGTTGAGAAGTTCAATCGCCAGTGCGGTTTTGAAACATTACACCCCCTGGTGAGCATTGTGGATATGAGCCAAAGCACGAACGATTTTGGGCGTTCGCGCCTGAATTATGGCATATATGCCCTATGGCTCAAAAATGGTGTGGGATGCACCCTGAAATATGGCCGCCGCCACTACGACTATGATGAGGGCACGGTGGTGAGTTTTGCGCCCGGGCAGATGGTGCAGGCCGAGCCAATCAATGCAGAGGTGATACCCCAGGCCGTTGGCCTGCTCTTTCACCCCGACCTTATTCACGGCACGGCCTTGAGCCGCAAAATGGAGCGCTACACCTTTTTCTCATACGATGAGGCCGAAGCCCTGCACCTCTCGATGCGTGAGCGGCGCGACTACATGGATATTTTGGAGAGCATACAAAAAGAGCTCAATCACCCCATCGACAAGCATAGCCGCGAGTTGCTCTGCGACCGCATTGGGCTGCTGCTCGACCTCTGCTTGCGTTTCTACGATCGCCAGTTCATCACCCGCGAGGTGGCAAGCCAGGATATTTTGGCCAATTTCGACCGCCTTCTGTATGACTATTTCAGGGACGGCCATGCCGAGCGGAATGGCTTCCCAACGGTGGCCTATTTTGCCGACAGCCTATGCCTCTCGACGGGCTATTTTGGCGACCTCATCAAAAAAGAAACGGGAATGACGGCGCAACGCCACATCCAGAACAAAATTATAGATCTTTCGAAGCGCGATTTGCTCGGCTCAACGCTCTCGGTTACTGAAATTGCTACCCGATTGGGGTTCGACTATCCGCAGCATTTCACCCGACTGTTTAAGAAACAAACGGGGCTATCGCCCACTGACTTTCGCAATCAATCAAACTAACTGAAAATGAAGACGATAATAACCATTGCAGCCTCGGCACTGATTTTGGCCGCCTGCAGCAATCAACCCCAACAAAAAATGGAGAACAAGCTGAACCTCACCCACGAGTGGGACAAAGTGTTTGCGCTGAGCGACAAAGTGAACCACAGCAAGATAACGTTTGAAACGCAGTATGGCCTGACGCTGGCCGCCGACCTTTATACGCCCAAAAATGCCAGTGGCAAGTTGGCCGCCATTGCCGTGAGCGGGCCTTTTGGAGCCACCAAGGAGCAGTCGAGCGGGCTTTATGCCATGCGGATGGCCGAACGCGGCTTTGTTACACTGGCCTTCGACCCGTCATACACTGGCGAAAGCAGCGGCGAACCTCGTCGCACGGCCTCGCCCGACATCAACACCGAGGACTTTATGGCAGCCGTCGATTATCTGTCGAAAATGGAAAGCGTTGATGCAGAGAAGATTGGACTTATTGGCATTTGCGGCTGGGGTGGCATTGCGCTGAACGCCGCCGCTGCCGACCCGCGCATCAAGGCCACCGTGGCCAGCACCATGTACGACATGACCCGCGTTAGCGGCAACGACTACAACGATGCCTTTGACATTGAAGAGGCCTGCCACAAGAACCGCAAAACACTCACCCAGCAACGACTGACCGACCCAATGGCTATGGCCGGCGGTGTGCTTGAAACTGTGCCTCCGCAAGCCCCCCGCTTTGTTCACGACTACCACGCC
>JAFTDN010000050.1 GCA_017454165.1 Bacteroidales bacterium
CTGCTATGCGCAGGCCAAAAGGGCAAGCGCTCGGCCCTGCCCCACTCCCGCGTGATGATTCACCAGCCCATGGGGGGCACCGAAGGGCAGGCCTCCGACATCGAAATAACCGCCCGAGAGATACTCAAGCTACGCGATGAGCTGTACCAAATCATCGCCATGCATTCGGGCAACAGCGTGGAAAAAGTGTTCAAGGACTCGGATCGCGACTACTGGATGACCGCCCAGCAGGCCCTTGACTACGGCATGATTGACGAGATTCTGCAACGCGGCGACAACAACAATCTGAGCAAATAACAGCTAACACACTGCATATGAAACAAATGATTACAACAGCAGCCATAGCCAGCATAGGACTGCTGCTGCCCCTGCACCTAGCCGCGCAGGGCGAGCCCTCAGCCAATGGGTTCAAATTCAGCATAAAGCATCAGGTGCCCACCACCAGCGTGAAGAACCAAGCCCGATCGGGCACCTGCTGGGCCTTTGCCACCGCATCGATGCTGGAGGCCGAGCTCCTGCGCACCAAGCAGGGCGAATTCGACATCTCGGAGATGTACCTCGTGCACCACGCCTACCTCAACAAAGCCCAGAAGTACATCCGCCTGCATGGAGCCTACCACTTCGGCCCCGGTGGGCAGGCCCACGATGTGATTGACGTGATGCGCCAGCACGGCTTGGTAACCGAGACCGAGTACCCTGGCCTATCGTATGGCACCGAGCGCCATAGCCACGGCGAACTCAACCAGATGCTAAAATCGATGCTCGATGCTGCCCTGAAGAAGCCCAACGGCGAGCTGAGCCCAGTGTGGCACAGCTCGATGGGTGCCGTGCTGAGCACCTACCTAGGACCACTACCCAACCCCAAGAGTTCTCCGCTGAGCCGCGTAAAGCTCAACCCCGACGACTACGTGGAAATCACCTCATTCGCGAACTATCCGTTCTATCAGGCCATCGACCTCGAAATACCTGACAACTGGGCGCATAGGCTCTACCACAACGTGCCGCTCGATGAGCTGATGGCCATAGTGGACAACGCCCTGACCAATGGCTACTCCGTGTGCTGGGACGGCGATGTGAGCGAGCGCGGATTCTCACGCGAAAAGTGCGTGGCCGTGCTCCCAATAGAGAAGCTCGCCGACATGCCCCAGACACAGCGCGACCGCCTAGCGGCCCTCTCCGAGAAGGAGCGTATGGCCAAGCTCTACGCCTTCGAAGAACCTGTACCAGAAATAGCTGTAAACCAAGATAATAGACAGGCATCATTTGACAACCTGAGCACCACCGATGATCACCTGATGCACCTCACTGGCATAGCCACCGACCAAAACGGCACCCGCTACTACCTCACCAAGAATAGCTGGGACACCACAGGCCCCTACAAAGGCTACCTATACATGTCGGAGTCGTTTGTGAGGATGAAAACCGTGGCCATCATGCTGCACAAGGATGCCATACCCACCGCAATCGCCAAGAAAATGGGGCTGAAATAGCATCCTTCATCTCAATCTGCGTACACCTTATAATAAGGGGGGGGAGGTTCCAACACCTTCCCCTTTTTTTCGACTGCACAAAAAAACTCATCGCATATTTGCTGATATACAAATAGATAGATAGATAGATGATCACAAAAAATCACCTATACGCTTGCGACGTAGCACCATTTAGACTATATTTGCAGATAGCCAACCTCAACCATGCCCATGAAAAAGCTACCACAACTACTAACCTTCCTGCTGCTCCCCCTGTTCTCCATGGCCCAGCATCCCGTAGAGATGGCCTTCGAGCACGATGCGGCGGGCAACATGGTGCGCTGCTACGTGGTGCGCCTCGAGCAGCCCAAGCTCGAAAAGAGCAACAAGGCCGAAACGCTTGACCACCAGCAAACTGCCAGCAGCACAGCCGCACAATCCGCTGCCCCAGAACCCGTGGAGGTGCAGCGCGGCGGGCGCACCGTGCGCATCTACCCCAACCCCACGCGGGGCCAGCTGCGCGTGGAGGTGCAGGGCGATGGCCAAGCCTACACCTACCGCCTGCTCAGCATGGGCGGCGCACTGATAGCCCAAGGGCAGCACGATGGCGGCAGCCCCCTGCCGCTCGACCTCTCGGCGCAGCCCGACGGGGCCTACCTGCTGCAGCTCATCTGGCCCGACGACCGCTGCACCTATAAGATCATCAAGAACTAACGCCCCATGCTCCGCCTACGCCATATAATGCTCGCCGTTGCCATGCTGATAGGCATGGGGGCTACAGGTGCATTGGCGCAGCCGTACGGCTCAACCCACGGCGTGGCGGGCGTGTCGGGGGCGGGAGCGGCCACCTACACCATTCCGATATGGTGTCCTGCTGGCCCAGCGGGGCTTACTCCACAAATCGCACTGACCTACAGCAGTTTGGGA
>JAFTDN010000051.1 GCA_017454165.1 Bacteroidales bacterium
GATTTAGGTAATGGAATAGTGCTCAATGGGCTAGCTCCAAAACTAGCGGCAGATACCACCGATTTCTTCTTTGCTATGGCCAATACTGCTGATGGTCAGTTTGTTGATGCCTTTGCCTTTGGCGGAAAGGATTCGTCGGAGGTAAAGTTTCCCGATGGGCTCGATGAATGGGGTTTTGATGTGATATATCGCGACAATATCCAGTTGGCTACCGATGGTACATCGGCTTTCCTGATGGGGGCTTACAAGGGTGAACTTACCACGCCTGCAGGGGCGTTCAACTCCAATAATGGTTCTGTTGATAACTTCTTGCTGCGCTACAACTTAGTGGATAAGAAGTGGGACGGCATGAGCTTCGGCGGTTCCAACGATGACTATGCATCTAGCCTCCGCGTGGTAAGTGACTCGCTGCTGGTGGCTGGGCAGTACAGCGGCTCTATTGCGCTTAGCAGTGCAGAAACGCTCAGCAGTGCTGGTACGGGCTACAACGCTTTCTGCATGCACTACGCGCAGGAACAGTTCAAGATTACGCTCAGCGCACCGGCCAATGGCACGTTGCTCACCTCGCCCGTAGGTGGTGCATTGGCAGGCCGTGTGGTTACCATCACTGCCACTCCCGTCAGCGGCTATCGCCTCAAAGAGGGTTCGCTAAAGGTATATGAAATGGGCAATCCTACAAACGTTGTTGAACTGTCGGGCAACAGCTTCGCCATGCCGCGTTTTGCCGTAACTGTGGAGGCCGAGTTCGAGGAGGTGCCCATCCGCAGCCTCAATGTTTCGGCCAGCCCCGCCGAGGGCGGCACAATCAGCGGCCAAAGCACAGGCAACTTCGATGATGGCACAGCGGTTACCCTCACCGCCACCCCAGCCAGCGGCTACCGCTTCGTGAAGTGGGTTGAGGGCACAACCGACATCAGCACCGACAACCCCTACACGTTCAGCATCACCGCCGACCGCTCGCTGGTGGCCGTGTTCGAGAAGATTACCGGCCTGCTCGATGCACGGATAGAGTCGCTAAGCGTGCGCCCCAATCCCACCAAGGGAGCCCTGCTGGTGTCGGTGCCTGAGCTTGCCGAAGGCACCGCCGCCGAGGTGCTGGTGTACAATGCCACTGGCCAGCTTGTGCTGCGCATACCCGCCCATAGGGCTTCGACAGGCTCAGCCCACGTAAGCATCAACCTGAGCGGCTTCCCCGCAGGCGTGTACTTTGTTCGCGTGGGCAATGCCGCCGCTAAGGTGGTGAAGATGTAGGCATGGCGCGTTCGCGCAGATGCAATCTCAACCCGAAATGGGGGCGGAGCCATCCGCCCCCATTTTTGCTGGTTGCCCGTGTGCCAGTGGCAACAACTCCATTGCAAGGGGCAGGGGCGTAATCTCATCGGCGGTATTGCGGTTGTGGGGAGGGCTCGTTTGTCTCGCTGCGATCGTCAGTTTGGCGAGAACATGTACTGCGTGAGCCAGCCGCTGGCTGGGGCATTGCATGTCGTGGGCTAGGGGCTACAGCTTCACCACCTTGGCCACAGCGTGGCCTGCCTTCACTACGTACACGCCGCTGGGCCAGCGAGCCATGTCGAGCAGCACCGTGCCAGCAGCATGATGCTGTCGCAGCATTAGGGTACCATCGGTGCCATGCACTAGCACCTCGGCGGCTTCTGGCAGTTCCACCCAGAGCTCGCCGTTTGTGGGGTTCGGGTGGATGCGTAGGGGCGCTACTGAGCTGGTCGGCACCGCTGAGGCTATATGGCCCATGCGCACCACCACCTCGGTGTCGGCGTTGTGCAGTCCCACCTGCCCCGTGAAATTTTGATAGGCCAGATGCTGCACCGAGTAGCTGTAGGTGTCGTTCACCAGGCGCAGCTGTGTGCGCCCATTTTGGTCAGTGCTTAGTACGGTTCCGTTCACCCTCACCAGCGCATCGGCGATGGGATTTTGGTCCGTGTTGTCTATTATGCTGAAAATCAATGTATTTAATCTATTGATGGAGCTACACACCAGCGTGTCGCTATTGATGGTGATGGGCTGTCCCGAAAGCCCCACGTAGCCGTGTTTCGACAGGGTGTACGTGTAGCGTCCGTTGGTGATGCGGAATACGGCTATGCCCGTGCTGTCGGTGTATGCCTCTTTTTCGGCCAGCCTCACAGTGGCTCCCGCCACTGGATTTTCGCCATCGGTGATACTGAAGCGCACTGCGCGGTGGCGGTGCATGGTTATGGCTATGGTGGCATCGGTATCGAGGAGCGAGTAGCTACCGCTGTGCGGTTCGAATAGATGATGCTCAGCGGTGTATGGGTACGTGTCGTTACCGAAAAGTTCAAAGCGTACCATCCCTAGCGCATCGGTGATAAGTGTTTGATTTTGAATTGTAATAGCGGCGTTGGGCACTGGGTGCCCCTCATCATCGGTGAGTACGATGGTGAGCCAGCGGCGGGGGTGGGGGCGCAGCTGCACGTGCACATCGAGCGTGTCGTTGTGCACGTTGACGGTTCCGTCCACTGGGGTGTGGTGGGCCTTGTGGACGGTGTATGGGTAGCTACCATCGCCGAGGCGCACGGTGGCGATGCCGTTGGGGCCAGTGCTGTGCTCGGCACCATCGATGTGCAGCGTGGCGTTGGCTATGGGGGCGGCGGTGTCGGCAACGATGAACCGCAGCAGGTTGTAGCGGTCGAGCGTGATCCGAATGGTGGTGTCGCTGGCCAGCTGGGGGCCGAGTTGTCCCTGTACGGGCACGTGGAGCGGATGCTCGGCGCTATAGGTGTAGCGTTGTGGCACCACAGCACCGAAGCGGGCTTTGCCCTGCGCATCGGTGCGTTTGCTGGCTGTCCCTAGGCGCAGCCAGGCGTTGGGGAGGGGGCGTAGCTGTTCATCGAGCAGCTCGAAGCTCACGTCGTGCGTGACGGTTTGCGGAGGGGCTAGGCCCAGCCTGACGTTGGGCCTGATGCGCGCGCTGCTGCCCGTCCCCATGGGCAGGTTGAGGTCGCCCACACCGTGAACCACCGAGGCGAATGCCGTTTGGCTGCACGTCGCGGCGTAGTAGCCGCGCATGGCCGTGCTGCTGTTGGGGCCGAAGTCGATTTCGATGAGCAGGTTGCGCAGCCCTGAGTAGGGGAAACCCCGTCCGAGGTCGAATGCGAGCCATCCCGTGTCGCGTGGCAGTGCAAACGTGGCAGCGCTGAACACCTGAGCTCGGCCCGTGGTGTCGGCAAAGCTGGGGCCTAACGCATCGGCATCTGTCTCTATAATGCTTATTGTGAGGTTGTTGATCGTTGGCAGCTGGCCCACCTCGGCGATGTGCAGCGCGAGCTGAACGATTTGTCTTGGTGCGGGCGACACCTCGTGCCTGTGGAGCAGCAGCTGCGTGCGGCCCAGCTGGCGGTAATTATAGAATGGGTAGGAGTTGCTGCTCTGGCGGCCCACGCCTGCCTGCACCATTGGGCTATGCCCCGCCGTGAGCTCAATGCGGAGCGAGTCGGCGTAGTGCCCCTGCGCGGCGTGGGCCGTGAGGCCCATGCGGGTGCCCTCGGCGGTGGTGGGTAGCGAGCGCACGTCAAAACGCAGCTCGGCGGTGCTGTCTGGGGCTATGCTAGCTGTTTGCGCTGTGGGCCCGGTGGCCTGCAGTTGTTGGTGCATTGGGCGTAGCTCAACGCGTACATCGCGGGCCATGGCGTGCCCCTCGTTGCGTATGCGCACCGCTACTTGGGCCGTCTCGCCCACATCGAGCACTTCGTTGCCGTTATCATCGCGTATCATGCTCACATCGATCACCTTGAGAGCTGGGGCCTGGGCGGTGAGCCATACCCTCGATGTCCAGGTGGTGTCGGCTGTGCTCAGCGCTAGGTCGAATTGAGCTCGGTGCTGGTCGGGTACGCTATCCGATAGGGAGAATGTGAACGCACTGTCAATCAGTATGGTATCGTTTGGTGCGATGCTGGGCAGCGGATGTGGGCCTGGGTTGGGGCAGGCCATGTGGGCGTCGCCTCCAGTGAGCGCAATCGTGCCCGTGCCGCTGTGGCCATTGCCCACGTTGGTGAGCTCCACGGCAGCCCCGAACGTTGATCCCGATATGGCCTGCCCGCGTAGGCTGTTGGCGAGCAGCACGGCGCCATGGTGGCGTACAATTTGCACGGCTCCACGGTGGGGGATGTGCTGTGGCTTTGTGACGACAATTGCCATTTGGCATTCGTCGATATGCTGCGGGATGGACAGGTGCGCCATACCGTTGGGGTCGGCCAGGGCGGCATCGAGCAGCACGGTGTCGAGGCTAATGGCCACGTAGGCCCCAACAGGGGCCTGAACGGTGAAGCTGCGCTGCCCCAGCGCGATGCTTTTGGGGTAGCGCACGGACATGGGGTGCCCCTCGGCGAAGTGTGGCACCAGCGATGGGTCGCCCAGCACGTTGTAGGCCTGCCACTGGAACAGGGCTGGCTTGTGGAGCACGTAGCCCGAATTTTCGGCCTGGGTGACGGCCAGGTTGCCCGCGAACATGATGCCCGCCGCGCTCACGTAGTCGCTGTGGAAGGGCGCATCGTAGGCACCCATGGTGGAGCTGTTAAGCGAGGCTCCGGAGCCCGTTTCAGCCGCTGCGAACGCGCCCATGGCCCAGTACGCATCGTTGTACCAGTAGGAATTTGGGGCCGAACCTATGTATGTAACCGCGCCGCGTTGGGGGGCCCGAATCCAGGTTTCGCCTAGGCACTCCTCGTGGGCGTAGCCGAAGTCGGCGCTCAGGCAGCAGTTGGCCACTACAAACGGATACATCATCGTGTTATCGGCCTTGAGCACCGAGGCAGTGCTGAGCGCTGGGGCTAACCAGCTGGTCTCGGAGCCGTGGGCGGTGTAGTTGATGTAGCCCACGGCCATCTGCTCGGAGCCATAGCAGCCGTTGTATCCCCTTTGGGCGTTGGGGTTGGAGGGGTCGTGATCCACGCCGTACTCGTTTACGGTGGTGTAGCCCTGCGAGGGGTTGAAGTAGTGGCGCGTGGCGTACTGCATGGTAGGCTGGCCCACAATCGGGTTCCAGTAGTCGTCTTCGCCAGCGATGAGCGTGGCCCGGTTCAGGTACGTAGGGTCGGCGAAGGCGTACTGCTCGTAGAGCAGCACCTTGTCGATGATGTGCTGCAGCTGTTCGATGGTCTGCGCTGACATCCGCCCGTAGAGCATGTCGGGCAGGAAGTCATCGTCCACGCAGGCGTAGTACAGGTCGGTGAGATGGTCGGTCTCGGTGCCCAGCGCCGATGCTGGCACCAGATCCACATCGCCTACCAGCAGCAGGAATGTGGGCGCGGGGCGCTGTGGCGTTGAGGCTTTGTAGGCATCGTGTATGTAGTGCTTTATTTCGTTGGGGCTATGCCCTATGCGGTCGGTGTAGGCCACCTCCACGTCGAAGCCTTTCTGCCGCTTCCAGCGCACAAATGGGCGGAGCGCCTGCTCGAACATGCGGTGCGCCACGATGAGCATCCGTATGGGGGAGGCAGATGGGCTGGAGCGAAGCGTACTGCTCCCAGCCATCAGGTCGTACAGCGCATCGAAGTAGGGCGATGACGTGCGGGCTGTAATCCCGCTTAGGGCCCCATCGGCTGGGGGCTGAAAGTCGATGGATATATCTATGTCGTTGTGCACCAGTATGCTATTGGTGGTGGGGTTGTAGTTTACGGCCCTGACCTCCACCAGGGCCACGCAAGCGCCGCGCATGTTGCCAAGCACACGCACCGAGGCTATCTCGCTGGGTAGCAGGTAGGCGTTGGTGGAGTAGGCTTCGGTATTTATTATAAATTCCTTTTTATCAGGCACATGCGCTTTGCTCTGTGGGGGCTGCACGGGGAGCACGGGCGCATCAAGCTTATATTCGCGCAGCGCGATCTCCTGCGAGGTGTGCCCCAGCACACGTACCGTGGGCTTTGCCCCCAGCGGGAGGGCCACGAGCCGCTTTATGCATGGCAGCTCGGGGCAGCCCTCTCGGCCCGATGGTACCGCCGCATCCAGCCCCAGCCGCACGTATGAATGCCCATCGGGTGCTGTGGACACATGGGCCTGCAGCTCATCGAAGCTCAGGTGCATGGTTACCCTTGTGGCCCGCTCTTGTGGCGCGGCCACGGAAAGTGCGCTGCGATGGGGTTGCAGCGGGATGCTCACCCGCTGGCCCCACGTACATGCTGGCCATAGCAAGCACAGCACCGTTGTCGCGATATGCCATCGGCCCATGGAGGATACGAAAGATTGGCCAAATATACCCATTTGCCGCCATTGGGCCATCAAGAACATGTCGGAAAACCGATTTTCCCCCACCGATGCCCGCAGAATGCCTATGGGATGTGCTTTTTGGGGAGGAGGTGTCACCACATGTGGTGATTTTGGGCTAAAAAATCACCACATGTGGTGATTGCGTAGTGCGTTTTGCCGTAGTATTTTTGCAACCGAAAGCGATGAATTTTGTAAGCCAAGTATTTGTAGTGAGTTTGCCCCCGATGCCCATGGCGTTGGGGGTGAATTTTTATGAGCAGCTCCATGTTTGTTGGGGTTAGGCTGTTTTTTGGCAAATTATCGCTACATTTGCCCCATGCATACTACCCCAATGCATTCCAACCGTATCGCCATTGTGGTGGCCGGAGGTGTTGGGCGCCGGATGTGCAGCCCCGAACCCAAGCAGTTCATGCTCCTAGGGGGAGAGCCCGTGCTGATGCGCACGCTCAGGGCGTTTGCCTCCATCCATAACCCGCCCACGCTGGTGCTGGTGCTGCACCCCGACCTCGAGGAGCGATGGCACCAGCTGTGCCGGCAGCACCATTTCGAGCTGCCTCACCAGCTGGTGCACGGCGGGGCGGAGCGCTTCCATACCGTGCGGCAGGGGCTATCGCTGGTCCCCAACAGCCACACCACATTGGTGGCAGTGCACGATGCCGTGCGCCCGTTGCTCCCGCCGCAGCTCATCGAGGTGGGCTTCGAGATGGCCCAACGCGTTGGGTCGGCCATCCCCGTGGTGCATCCTGCCGACTCGGTGCGGCTACAGCCGCACC
>JAFTDN010000052.1 GCA_017454165.1 Bacteroidales bacterium
CGGCTGTGTTCTTACGCCCCTCTGGGGCTACGCGCAGCCGACCACCTCGACATGCCGCCCCGCAGGGGCGGTAGACCACAGGCGGAGGTGCCAACACACGCTCGGGGTGGGGCCATGCGATGGCCAATGCAGCCCGTAGGGCTGCAACATCGGCAACCGCCCGTGGGTTGAAACCGTGCGCCACATTCGCATACCGTGGGTTGAAACCCACGGCTGTATTCCTACGCCCCGTTGGGGCTACGCGCAGCCGACCACCTCGACATGCCGCCCCGCAGGGGCGGTAGACCACAGGCGGGGGGGCCAACCCACGCCTGCACAACGCCATCCCGCCAACAGCTCACCCATCAGAATAAGCGAGGGCGCACCTGATGGGTGCGCCCTCACCAAGCTGTTCGAGCACCATTTAAACGGCGTTTAAACGGCGTTGCAATGCGGTTCTAAAGCCTCACCACCTTGGCCACGGCGTGGCCCACGCGGATGACGTAAACACCTGCGGGATGGCCGCTCAGGTCGATGCGGATGCGGCTCGCCACTGCGGGGGCTGAGCCTGCCGAAGCCCCGTGCACGGGCACTCGCAGCACCAGCTGGCCGTTGGCGCTGTACCCCAGCACCTCGGTGGCGGTGCCTTCGACAGGCTCAGGCACCGTTAGCCACAGCTCACCAGTGGTGGGGTTCGGATATACGCTCAGGCCCTCGCGGTGGATGCCGAGCAGGCCGGTGGCATCCTCCACCTTCTCGAACACGGCCACCAGCTCGGCCTCTCCCGTGCACTCGAAGGTGTAGGGGTTGGCGGTGCTCACCTCGGTGCCCCCCTTGGTCCACCGCACGAAGCGGTAGCCCTCGTTGGCCGTGGCCTCGAGCCGCACCGTGCTGCCCATGGTGTAGCTCTCATTGCTGGGCGACACCGTGCCGGCACTGTAGGGGTTGGCCGTGGCACGCACCTCGTAGGTGCGCTTGCGGAACTGCACCCGTATGGTTACGTCGTGCGCGGGCATGGCGAAGCTGTAGGTGCCGCTCGACTGGGCTACCTCAACCTTGTTGGCCTCGTTGCCCGTCTCGAACACCACCACCGTGCCCGCCACATAGCCGCTGCTGGGGCTCAGCGTGAAGCTGACAGTAGGCGTGAGCTCGGGCACCATGGTGTATTGGTTCTCGCCGATGGGTGTACCCTGCTCTATGGCTATCTGGCCGTTCTGGGCTTCAAGGGTGATGATGCGCGGTGTGGCCAGCGTCCAGCCGTACCATGTGTTTGCTGTACTCTCACCTCCAGTAACATGTTCCCAGCCTTTATCGGCCCTATACTTATCCTGCGCGGCGGCCAGCGCATCGCCCATCAACGGTTTGCCTTCGGCATCTACCAGCAGTAGGCCGCGTGGCTGGGGAATGCTCTTGAATAGAAGTATTTCTACGTTTTTGGGAGGTTCGGCACCTAGCTGTAGCAGGCGGAGGGGAGCCTCATAGAACGTAGGATGAGAGGGAGCCGGCCCCTTAGCACCAATACTTTTGACCACAGGCAGGCTCACGTGGGTGAGGGCGGCGCATCTATAAAACGCAGCCGCAGCAATGCTATCAGCTTGGGGTAGGCTTATGCTGGTGAGGGATTCGCAGTAATTGAAAGCATAGCTACCAATGCAACGGGCATTGGGCAGGTTTACGCTGGAGAGTGATTGGCAGTTGTTGAACGCATACTCTCCGATGCTAATGGCTGCGGGAAGGCTTACGTTGGTGAGGGCGGTGCATCCCCCGAATGCATAACTACCAATGGTGTCGGCTGAAGGCAGCTCCATTCTGGAGAGGGCGGTACAGCGAAAGAATGCTGCCTCGTTGATGATGACGACCTTCGGTAGGTTTACGCTGGCGAGGGCTTTGCATCCAAAAAATGCATAACTACCAATGGTATTGGTTTCAGGCAGATTCACGCTAGTGAGGGTACCTGCTTGGTCAAAGGTATTCTCGCCTATCTTTTCAATCTTGGCTATGCTCACCTTTTCGATGGACTTGCCGAAGTAGCCGTTGTTCTTCGCATCGGGCGAGTCGAACACGAAGTCGGCCTCATCGGTGATGGTGAACTCTTTCAGCTGATTTAGCGTTAGGCGCTCAGCTGCCAGGTAATTCCAGTCATCGGGGAGGAAGGCACCGCCCACCATCTCCATGCTGGTGATGTTCGCCTGTTCCACGCCGCTGGCGGTGATGGCCGCCTTCAGCGAGATTGCTTCCTGCTCGGTAGCACCATTTATTTTCACTCTCACAGAGGGCAAGCTCCAGCCGTGCCAAGTGCTGGAGGCAGCATCCCAATTTGCGTCCGCCTTGTAAGGTGCCAATAGCTCAGCGGCCTGCAATCCTATGTAGCGCGGGCTGGGGCAGTCGGCGAATGCTTGTGAACCAATTGTCGGCGGAGCGGTTAGATATATTAGTCGCAATGCATTGCACCCTGAAAATGCCTTACTGCCTATCTCGGTAACCTTGGGCAGGTGCGCAGTGCTAAGAGAGGTGCAGTTAAGGAATGCGCTGGCCCTAATTGTGATAACCTCGGGCAGGCGCACGGAGCTAAGGGAGGTGCAGCCTCTAAACGCAAATTGGGAAATAGTGGTGGCATCGGGCAGCACCACGCTGGTGAGGCTGGCGCAATTATAGAATGCACCTGTCCCCACAACTTTGAGTTTGGCTATGCTCACTTTCTCGATGGCTGCCCCCCAATAGGGCTTTGTATTGGCCGTGGTGGACATATCGTCCACACTGGTAACCGAACTGGAAATCGTAAAATTGTTCAGCTTGCTCAGCTCGCTGGCTTGGCTCTGAAGATAGCTCCAATCGGCTGCGACAAAAGTGCCCGCCGAAATCTCGATGCTGGTGATGTTTCCCAATTCCACGTCGCTGGCAGTTAGGGCTGCTTGCAGCGAGGTTTGACCTGTTTTGGTTGTTCCGTTCACCTTCACGGTGAGGTTCTGGGCCTGCGCGGCCCCAACAGTGGCCAATAACAGCGCGGCCAGCGCGGTGCGCCGTAGGCGGGCGAACAGCCCAGTTGCTACGGACTTATGTCTCCCGGCCGTATAGGAAGACTGTGGGGGGGGGTAACTGATTGATTCATAGCGAATTACAATTAATTATTAGCTAGTGTGTAGCGAAGTTGCAACAAAGATACGGTGGACGTTTGAGCTATGCAATACTTAAAACTAGTGATTTTGCATCACTAAAACTAGTGACATTGTTCATAAACACATAACAATTAGCATATTGCACCATACACCCATACCGCTACGAGCGCGAGCCCAACGAAGCCCACCGAGCGCTGCTCATGAAATAAGAACGCGACCCCAATGAAGGCGGATGCCCTAAACGCACCATAATCATAGGGTGCGGCGGTGAGACCTCACACCACTTCGGCCACCACGAACGCGCTGCCCCCCACCACTATCAGGTCGTCGGGGGCGGACTGTGCGCGGGCGCGGGCCAGGCCCTCGGCCACAGGGCCGCAAAGCTCGCCGCTCAGCCCGTACCGCTGGGCCAGCTGCATGAGCCGCTCCGCATCAAGCGCACGGGGGATGCCCGCCTGCACAAAGTAGTAGCGAGCCTGGGTGGGCAGCAGGGCCAGCATGGGCTCCACATCCTTGTCGCCGGCCACGCCCAGCACAAAGTGCAAACGGGCATAGCGCTGCGCCTTTATCTGCCTCACTACCTGCGCAATGCCATCGGCATTATGGCCTATGTCGCAAAAGATGTCGGGGCGGCTACCCAGCCGCTGCCAGCGGCCCATGAGGCCAGTAGAGACCTGCACCGCGCTCATCCCCAGCTCTATATGCCCATCAGCGATGCTGAACCCGCGCTCGCGCAGCGCATCGATGGCGCAGAGCACCCCGGGCAGATTCAGCCGCTGGTACTGCCCCATGAGGTCGAGGCTGTACGTTTTCACCTGCCCCCCAGCGCATCGCACCGACACGCGCTGCAAACCATCGGGATGCGGGATTGTATCTACGTCTATAGGTGCGTAGCGCTGCCATGCCTTGATGAGGGGGGCCCCCACCTGCTGGGCCGCTGCCTCGAACACCGCGTTGGTAGGCGGCTGATCCTGCCCCAGCACTGCGGGCACGCCCTGCTTGAATATGCCAGCCTTCTCGGCGGCAATCCGCTGCACGGTGCCGCCCAGCAAGGCCATGTGGTCGAGCGCGATGTTGGTAACCACAGCCACCTCGGGCTCTATGATGTTGGTGGAGTCGAGCCGTCCGCCCAGCCCCACCTCCACCACAGCCACATCCACGTGCTGCTGGGCGAAATAGCTGAAGGCCATGGCCACCGTCATCTCGAAGAACGATGGTCTCAACCGCTCAAATAGGGGTCGTCCATCGGCCACAAACCGCACCACATCGGCCTCGGAGATCATCTCCCCGTTCACGCGGATGCGCTCGCGGAAATCGCGCAGGTGGGGCGAGGTGTACAGCCCCACGCAGTAGCCAGCCCGCTGTAGCACTGCGGCCAGCATGTGCGAGGTGCTGCCCTTGCCGTTGGTGCCCGCCACGTGCACCGAGCGGAAATACCTATGCGGATGGCCGTAATGCGCATCGAGGGCGAGCGTATTATCGAGGTTGGCCTTGTACGCAGCTGCGCCAACACGCTGGTACATAGGTAGCTGCGTAAACAAAAACTGTAGCGTGGCGGAGTAGTCCCTATCCATAGCGAACATTTTACACCTGGGCACAAATGTAAGCAATAAGCCCATTGGTTGCATCCTCACCCCACCCCCATAAATGCCACCGCAGTTTTGGGGAACCGACAAATTTTATTAACATTGCCCCCCAAAAGCACCCACCGCCCGTGAGCAGCATCATAGCCAGCCTAAGCCCCATTGAGCTAATCCTATTGGCCTCACTGCTAGTAGGTTTATGCATACAGCTCTACTACTACCTGTGGGTTTTCACACGGGTAAGCATGAGGCGGTGCCCCCACCCACACACGGAATCGGGCGATGCTCTCCCCCCAGTATCGGTGGTGATATGCGCCCGCAACGAGGAAGAGAACCTCAAACGTTTCCTACCCAAGGTATTAGCGCAAGAGTACCCCAACTTTGAGGTGGTAGTGGTGAACGACTGCTCCACCGATGGCACCGACATGCTGCTCAGCTCCATGCTGAGCCAGCACCCCAGGCTGCGCGTTACCAGCATCAACGAGAACGCCAAGTTCATGCACAACAAGAAGCTGGCCCTCACGGTGGGCATCAAATCGGCTCAGCACGAATGGCTGCTGCTCACCGATGCCGACTGCTATCCCGAATCGCCGCGCTGGCTGGCCTCCATGGCTGAGCACTTCGTGCAGGGCACCGAGCTGGTCATAGGCTACGGCGGCTATACCGCCCAGCCAGGGCTGCTCAACAAGCTCATCCGATTCGACACCATGTTCAACGCCATGGCCTATCTGGGCTTCGCCATCAACCACCACCCCTACATGGCCGTGGGGCGCAACTTGGCCTACCGCAAAGAGCTATTCTTCCGCCACAGGGGCTTCGCCTCGCACTCGCACATCATCTCGGGCGACGACGACCTGTTCGTGCGCGATGCGGCCCACGGGCGCAACACCTCCGTGTGCCTAGCCCCCGAGGCCATCACCCGCTCGGTACCGTGCCCCACCTACCGCGAATGGCTCAGGCAGAAGACCCGGCACGTATCCACCTCGGCGCATTACAAGCTGAGCGCCAAGATGCGCATCGCCATGGAGCCCATCTCACGTACACTCATGCTGGGCGCGGCCATAGCCCTGCTGGTCATGCAATTCAACCCCCTAGCAATAATCATAGCGCTGATTATTAGATACATAATACAACTCTTGGTAACAAAAGGGGCCATGAACCGCTTGAACGAAAAGAAATTATTACTAATTTCGCCCATATGGGACTTCTACTCGCTGTACCTTTACACCAAGATACACCTAGCAAACCTACTCACCCAAAAGAGAACCCCGGCATGGAGGTAAACCCCAACGAAGTGAACACTGACAACCTATCGGAGAAGGCCAAATACGACCTAGTGCTGATAGAGCGTGCCATTGCTGGCGATGAGAAGGCCTACTCCGAGCTGCTGGGGCGCTACAAGGATGCCATCTACTTCATGCTCCTGAAAATGGTGAACAACAAGTGGGACGCCGAGGACCTCACCCTTGAGGCCTTCGGCAAGGCGTTCAAAAGCATAAAGCAGTACACTCCCAACTATGCCTTCAGCACGTGGCTATTCAAAATAGCCACCAACAACTGCATCGACTTCATCCGCAAGCGGAAGGCCAGCACCATATCCATCGATGGCAGCACCTACGACGACCCCGATGACAGCTACGCCTCGCTCACATCGGCCCTGCCCGCCAGCACACCCGACCCCGAGGAGAGCCTCATCAAGGCGCAGAACATCAGGCTGGTGCAAGACGTGGTAGCCAAGCTAAAACCCCGATACCGCAAGCTGGTAGAGCTACGCTACTTCAAGGAGTACTCCTACGAAGAGGTGGCCCAAGAGCTCAACCTGCCGCTGGGCACAGTGAAGGCCCAGCTATTCAGAGCTCGAGAGCTCCTGCTGAACATCATGAAGAACATGGCCGAGGCCAACAAGCAGTAAGCCCCGCCCCCACATGACCCCCATAGCAACCCACCTCCCCGAGCTATCGCCCCTACAGCACGACCAGCTGGAGGAGCTGCGAGCCCAGCTCGAGCTATGGAATGCGAAAATCAACGTGGTGTCGCGCAAGGACATCGAACACTTGGGCACCCACCACATACTGCACTCACTGGCCATAGCCAAGGTGCTGCATCCATGCGATGATGCCCGCATACTCGATGTAGGCACAGGCGGCGGCCTGCCCGGCCTCCCGCTGGCCATCGCATTCCCCCGCTGCCAATTCACCCTAGTGGACTCGGTGGGCAAAAAAACGCTGGTGGCCAGCAGCATAGCCAAACACCTAGGGCTCACCAACGTGGAGGTGCTCAACACCCGCGCCGAGCAGCTCGATGGCCCATTCGACTTCGCGGTGAGCCGCGCCGTGGCGCAGCTGCCGCAGCTGCTGAGCTGGACCGCCCGCTCGGTGAGGCCCGGCGGATGCAGCAACCTCCCCAACGGCCTCATATGCCTAAAGGGCGGCGACCTGACCGAGGAGCTGCGCCCGTACCAAAGGCTGGCCCAGTGCTGGAGCATCAGCGAGCTATTCGCCGACCCATACTTTGAGCACAAGCACATAGTGCTCGTACCCAAGATATAGAGCCACCACAGGACATCCCCCGCACACGGCTAGCAAAAAAGTTGCCCCCCTGCGCACACCGCAAAAAAATAATTCGTACCTTTGCGGTTCGAAAGCCTCAGCACTTTTTACTTCAGAACTAACGAGATAAACGCATACCGAGATGAAAAGAACATTCCAGCCCTCGAACCGCAAAAGGAGGAACAAGCACGGGTTCCGCGAGCGCATGTCCACCCCCAACGGCCGCCGTGTGCTAGCTGCCCGAAGGGCCAAAGGGCGCAAAAAGCTCACGGTGTCCGATGAGTTCCGCCACAGGAAATAATAGCGCCGAACATAATAGGCAACAGAGAGGGCAGGGCAGTACACCTGCCCTTTTTGCACCCGCCCCCATGCAGCTCACACACCACAATCCGCAGCTACACGCTGTAGGACAGAAAGTTATAGCCAGTCAGCGCATCGATGAAGGCGAAGCCCTGCTGCTTTACCGGCACGCCGATTTGGCCCTGCTGGCCCTGCTAGCCACAGCCGTCAGCGAACGGCTCAACGGCAACCACGTGCTGTACAACAAAAACTTCCACATAGAGCCCACCAACCTGTGCCGCTACAGCTGCCAATTCTGCTCATACCACAAGCCCGAGCACGACCCGCAGCAGTGGACGCTCACCCTGGCCGACATCGACAAGACAGCCCGCCGGTACGCGGGCAGCGATGTAACCGAAGCCCACATCGTGGGCGGAGTGCACCCGCAGTGGGGCCTCGATGAGTACTGCGCCATAGTGCGCACCGTGCGCACCGCGCTACCCAAAGTGCACATCAAAGCGTTCTCGGCCATAGAGCTGCACTATGCGTTTGAAAAAGAGCACTGCACCCCAACCGAAGGGCTACAGCGGCTACAGCACGAGGGCCTGAACTCCATACCCGGCGGCGGAGCCGAGATATTCGACCACGAAGTCCGCCAGCAAATATGCCCCGACAAGGCCAGCCCCGAGCAATGGCTGGCCGTGCACAAGGCCGCCCACCAGCTGGGCATCAGCTCCAACGCCACTATGCTCTACGGCCACATAGAGCGCTACGAGCACCGCGTAGCCCACATGGCTGCCATCAGGGCGATGCAGGACCAAACGGGCGGGTTCAGCTGCTTCATTCCGCTCAAGTTCCGAGCGGCCAACAACCCCATGGGCCACCTGGGCGAGGTGCCGCTGTCGGAAGACCTGCGCAACTACGCCGTGTGCCGCATATTCATGGACAACATAGCCCACCTAAAGGCATACTGGCCCATGCTGGGCATCGCCCACCTGCCCCTGGCCATCGCCTTCGGTGCCGATGACATCGACGGCACCATCGATGACACCACTAAGATTTACACCATGGCAGGAGCCCAGGACCAAACGGTGCGGCTCACCGTGGACGCGCTGCGGGACATCGCGCACGGGGCAGGCAAAATCCCCGTAGAGCGCGACTCCCTATACCGCCACCTCACACGCTAGCCCCAAAAACATCCAAAAACACAGCCCCATTACCACCGCATTCAAAAATAAATACCTATCTTTACCCGTTGTTGCCGATAGCCCCGCCACCCATAGGGCAGCTCTGCACCACGAACCACGCATCACCCAATCTATGACAAAGACAAAAACACTCCTGACGGGCCTGCTGCTGCTGCTATGCGCCACATCGACCGCACAGACCTCGAAGTTCAAACGGGCCGAGGCCCTATACAAGGCCGGGGGCTACCACGAGGCCATCGACCTATACAAGGACGAGCTCGACAAGATAAAGGACAAGCAGGAGCTGGCCATGTGCTTCTTGAAGATAGGCAACTGCTACCGGCGCATAGGCAACGCCCGACAGGCCGAGGGGTTCTACCAAAAGGCCATAGCGCGCGAATGCCAGGATCCCAAGGTGCACCTATACTACGCCGACATGCTCCGCATGGGCGAGAAGTACGATGAGGCCATCGACCAGTACAAGCGGTACAAAACGCTGGTACCTGGCGACCGGCTGGCCGATGTGGGCATACAGTCGTGCGACCTGGCCAAGCAATGGGCGGAGACCCCTGCTGGCTACGAAATCACCAACATGCGCAGCCTGAACACCAAGTTCAACGACTACTGCCCCACATTCGCCTCGTCTGACTACACCACGCTCTACCTCACCAGCTCGCGCGAGGGCACGGCGGGCAACAAAAAAAGCGGCGTTACGGGCGAGTACTTCAGCGACATATTCATCACCGAGCGCAACGCCCAGGGCACCTGGAGCAAGCCCCAGCCGCTGGGCGACAACATCAACACCGCCAACGAGGAGGGCTCATGCTCGCTCAGCTCCGACTACAACACCCTGTACTTCTCACGATGCTTGGTGAGCAAGCGCAACAAGCTGGGCTGCCAGCTCTACTCCGCCAAGCGCGCCGAGCAGGGATGGCTCACCCCCGAGGAAATCAGGATAGCAGCCGACAGCATCATCGTGGCGCACCCCTCCATCTCCGATGATGGCACCACGCTCTACTTCGTGAGCGACATGCCCGGGGGGCACGGCGGACTCGACCTGTGGAAGCTCACGCGGGCCTCGTCCAGCGACAATTTCGGCGAGCCGGTGAACCTCGGCCCAGACATCAACACCCCGGGCAACGAGATGTTCCCCTACGCCCACCCCGATGGCTCGCTGTACTTCTCTTCGGACGGGCACCCCGGCATGGGCGGTCTCGACATATTCAAGGGCACCCCGAGCACCGATGGAGGTAGCTGGAGCGTAGAGAACATGCGCTACCCCATGAACTCGCCCGCCGATGACTTTGGCATCACCTTCGAGCGTGACCGCGAGGCCGGCTACTTCAGCTCGCGCCGCGCCAAGGGCCGGGGCGGCGATGACCTATACATGTTCTACCTACCGCCCATCATATTCAACATGACGGGCAAAATCACCGATGACAAGACCAAGCAGCCCATAGCCGATGCCACGGTGAAGCTGGTGGGCAGCGATGGCGTGGTGCTCACCACCACCACCGCCGCCGATGGCAGCTACAAGTTCAACCTGCGCCCCAACGCCGACTACGTGGTGATAGCCTCCAAAAAAGGCTACCTCAACAACAAGAGCAAGAGCACCACCAAGGGCGAGTCGCAGAGCAAGGACTTCGGGCGCAACATCGCCCTTACCTCCACGGCCAAGCCCATCACCATCCCTAACATCTTCTACGACTACGACCGCTGGGAGCTGCGCCCCGAATCGCAATCGGCCCTCGACATGCTGGTGGACATCCTGAACGACAACCCCAACATCACCATCGAGCTGGCCTCGCATACCGACAACCGCGGCAGCGAGGAGTACAACTACGACCTCTCGCAACGGCGCGCACAGGCTGTAGTGAACTACCTGATACAGAAAAATATAGCACCAGAACGGCTACGCGCCAAGGGCTACGCCCAAACCCAGCCCAAGGTGGTGGACGAGGAGATGGCCGCTTGCTACAGCTTTCTGCCGCAGGGCACCACGCTTGGCCCAGCCTTCGTGGAGAGCCTGAGCGATGAGCAGCAGAAAGAAACCGTCTACCAAATAAACCGTAGAACAGAGTTCAGAGTGCTGCGCGACGACTTCACGGCCAACTAACCCACAAACACCCCAATGGACAAAGGGTCGAGGATATTGCTGATGCTGCTGATGCTGCTGATGGCCAACAGCCTATCGGCCCAAACATTTATGGAGGTGGAAAACATAGAGCAGGCCAAGGTGAAGGTGTACCCCGCCGATGACATACAATCGGCCGACCTGTGCGTGTACTTCGTGTACGAGACCAAGGACGTGCAGCAGGTGGGCTACTGGATGGAGGTGTACGAACGGTCGCAGGCCCAGGTGATGCTCATATTTGTGGACGACTTGGCCCAGGTCGACTTCACGGTATGGATAGTGGACACACCCCAAGAGGTGGGCTGGCGCAACCGCGCCAAGATGAAGCTGCTCACCGTAGAGGGGCTCAAGAATGCCGCATTCGTGGGCGATAATTAGCACCACCTTGCCAGTGCCCCAATTTATGGCTACCTTTACGCCCCTAGAACAACCAGCGTAACGATGCTCCTACACCAGCTACTACAAGGGAAAAGGCTAGTGCTGGCCTCGAACTCGCCCCGCCGCCAGCAGCTGCTAGCCGGGCTGGACACCCCATTCGAGGTATGGACCAACCCCAACAGCCCCCCCGAGGTGTACCCCAGCACACTCGGCCCCGAGGAGATTGCACCCTACCTGGCCCAGCAGAAGGCCAACCACCTACTCCATAGGCTTACGCCCGAGGTGGTGCTGCTCACCAGCGATACGGTGGTATGCAGCGATGGCCAAGTGCTGGGCAAGCCCGCCTCGGCCCACGAGGCCCAGCAGATGCTCCGTCTGCTCGCCGGGCGGGCGCACACGGTGGTCACGGGTGTGACCATCACCACCACGCAGCGGCAATCGTGCTTCAGCAGCGCCACCCAGGTGCGCTTCGCACCGCTCAGCGATGAGCAGATTGCCTACTACGTGGAGCGCTACAGCCCGCTCGACAAGGCTGGAGCCTACGGCATTCAGGAATGGATTGGCTACGTGGGCATAGAGCGCATAGAGGGCTCGTACTACAACGTGATGGGCCTGCCCGTGCAGCGCCTCCACGACGAGCTGATGCGGCTACTCACATCATCAGAAAACAACATATCAACCACATAACCAACGCAATACAATGAGACGCACGTTCTTCATCCTACTCGCCACCCTCGCAATTGCCCCTAGGCTGCGGGCCGATGAGGGCATGTGGGTGCCCATGCTGATAGGCAAAAATATCGACGACATGCGGAAAAACGGGTTCAAGCTCACCGCAGAGGATCTGTACAGCATCAACGGCAGCAGCCTCAAGGATGCCATAGTGCTGTTCGGCAGGGGCTGCACGGGCGAACTCATATCGGAGCAGGGGCTACTCATCACCAACCACCACTGCGGTTACGGCGCCATACAGGCCCTCTCATCGGTGGACCACGACTACCTGAGCAACGGGTTCTGGGCCGCCAGCAAGACCGATGAGCTACCATGCAACGGGCTCAGCGTGAGCTTCTTGGTGCGCATGGAGGATGTAACCCATCGGGTGCTCAGCGAGGTTCCCGAGGGATGCCCTGAGACCATGCGGCAGCAGCTGGTACAGAAGGCCATCTCGAGCATCACGGAGGCCGCCCAGGCCGAGGGCGTGGGATTCAGGGCACAGGTGAAGCCGCTGTACTACGGCAATCAGTACTATCTATACCTGTACCAGGTATTCACCGATGTGCGGCTGGTGGGCACCCCGCCCGAGAGCATAGGCAGATTCGGCGGCGACACCGACAACTGGATGTGGCCCCGACACACAGGCGACTTCTCGATGTTCCGCATATACGCCAACGCGCAGAACGAACCCGCCGACTACTCGCCCAGCAATGTGCCCTATAGGCCCAAGCGCTTCCTGAAAATATCGACTCAGAACCTGAAGGAGGGAGACTTCACGCTGGTGTACGGCTTTCCAGGCAGCACACAACAGTTCCTTACCTCCGAAGCCGTAGAGCTGCTGGTGAACCAGAGCAACCAGCACAAGGTGGGGCTGCGCAACATGCGGCTAGCCATATTCGAGCGCTACATGCGCCAGAACGACACCATCCGCATACAATACTCCAGCAAATATGCGGGCGTAGAGAACTCGTGGAAGCGCTGGATCGGCGAGAGCATCGGCCTCAATCGGCTGGAGGCCGCCGCCAAGAAACGCGAACAGGAGGCCATGTTCCAATCGTGGGCCAACGCCAGCCCCGAGCGCAGCAACCGCTACGGTGAGGTGCTGCCGAGGCTCAGAACCATGTACCAGCAAATAGCCCCGCTGGCCCTGGTGTACGACTACAGGCAGGAGGCCGTCAACGCCATAGAGATGATGCAGCTCTCCAGCCGGCTCGACCAGCTGGTGCGCAAATCGCTAAACCCCACCACATCGCTACAGGAGCTACAGCAGCTGCAACAACGCGCTAAGCGCAGCGTGAGGCAGTTCTACAAGGACTACAATTTCAACATCGACCTAGAGGTGTGCGCCGCTATGCTGAGCACCTACGCCGCCCAGATCCCCCCCGAGTACCACCCCGAAACGCTGATCAAGGCCGCCCAGCGCTGCCGAACGCCCGATGAGTGGATGCAGCTGGCCGTGGAGATGTACAGCCAGAGCGCCTTCGCCGACACGCTGGGCCTCATGGCCTTGGTGTCGAACTTCGACAGCACCGCCGCACGGCTGCTGCTCAACGACCCCGTGTACCGACTGCACCACGATTTCGAGACCCTGCTGGGCGAGAAGGTGCTCAAGCACTACTTCCCCATGCAGGATAGCATCAACTTGCTGTACCGCAGCTATGTAGCTGGGCTCATGGAGCTACAGCACGACAAGACCTTTTACCCCGACGCCAACCTCACCCTGCGCATCACCTACGGCAAAATACGCGGCTTTGAGCCCAAGGACGGCGTGGTGTACGCCCCATTCACCACGCTCGATGGTGTGGCCGAGAAGGCCGCCATGCGCGAGGTGCACGACTACCGCGCCCCAAAACGGTTGCTGGAGCTGCACCAGCAACGCGACTACGGCAAGCACGCCGTGAACGGCACCATCCCCGTGGCGTTCACGGCCACCAACCATACCACGGGCGGCAACTCGGGCAGCCCCATCCTCAACGCTGACGGCAACCTGATTGGCCTGAACTTCGACCGGTGCTGGGAGAGCACCATGAGCGATGTGATGTACGACCCCAACTACTGCCGCAACATATCGCTCGACATCCGGTACGTGCTGTTCATAATTGATAGGTTCGCCCAAGCGGGCCACCTGATAGACGAGATGGTGATTGCGAACTAGCCCATGAGCCAGCTCGATGACCTGTACGCCCACGTGCTGGGATACTTCCAGCGCACCCGCCCTACCCCAAAAACCGAGCTAGTGTACGGCAACGCCTACGAGCTGCTGGTGGCCGTGATTTTGAGCGCCCAGTGCACCGACAAGCGGGTGAACTCCATTACCCCAGCCCTGCTGCAGCGCTACCCCTCCCCCGCCGCCATGGCCCAGGCCTCGCCTGAGGAGGTGTTCAGCTACATCAGCAGCTGCTCGTACCCCAACAACAAGGCCAAGCACTTGGTGGGCATGGCGCAGGGGCTGATGCGCGACTTCGGGGGCGAGGTGCCCAGCAGCGTGGAGCAGCTCATGACATTGCCCGGCGTGGGCCGCAAAACGGCCAACGTGATTGCCTCGGTGGTGTTCGAGCAGCCCGCCATGGCGGTGGACACCCACGTGTTCCGCGTAGCCCACCGCATCGGGCTCGTCGATGCCACGGCCAAAACGCCGCTGGCCGTGGAGCAGCAGCTGGTGCAGCGCATAGCGCCCGAGCTTATCCCACAGGCGCACCACTGGCTCATACTGCACGGGCGCTACGTGTGCACAGCCCGCAAGCCGCACTGCTCGCAGTGTGGCCTCAACGACCGCTGCAAGGCGCACAAAACGATAAAGGACAAGCAGTAGCCGCCGTTCAGGGCCACAACCAAATGGGGCCAACCTCATGGCCCCATTTTTCGGCGTGATTGAACATACCCTACAGCTTGCGGCTCAGCATGGAGGCAATGTCGGCATAGGCTATCGGCACCTCTATCGCGCCCAGCGCATAGGGGGCCACCTCATAGATGTTGTAATGCAGCACAAGCTCCCCATTGCAGAACCCTATCTCCTTGGGAAGCACGAACTTACCATCATCAAAGGTAAAATCATCGGGGTAACGCAAATCCATCTGCTGGGCCACCTCCATCAGCCTGCGCTCGGCGATGCGGGCCAGCCCATCCACATCGTTCACCAAATCGGTGAGCGCGAGCGGACGCAGGGTTTTGGCATCGAGATTCTGGTAGTGATAGTAGTAGGCACCATGCGCCCCACCCCGGTAGTCGTTGTAGTAGTACTTGAGGGTGATTAGCTGATCATCGTTGCGCAGCACCTCAAACCACACGGTGACGAACCACTCCGGTATGACCTCCATCGTGCTGGGATACTGCGCATACGAGCTATCCACGCCGTAGGCGTAGCTGAGCAGGCTCTGCTTAAAGCCATCGATCGAGGAGCACCGCGCCCCATCGGCCTCTATGAAGTCGAGATAGTCGCCCAGCACCTCAGCGCAGAACTGCTCGCTGACCCCGCCGGCCAGCACGGGGAAAAGCATCGTGATGCGCAGGCAGGGCGAGGCCCCCGTGGTGTCGGTGCACCCCCGGACAAAAGCGATGGAGTCGGCCTCAATGCGCGATTGGGTACCTGATGGCTTTACGCAGCTGTGCAGGCCCACGGTGATGCTCAGCAGCAAGGCCGCTGCGGCTGTAAATCGGTAAGTGTTCATTGCTTATACTAATTATGTATTTGTTACACAACCACAAAGATAGTACATCCCTGCCACATTTTTGCTACATTTGTATCGAACAACGCCGTTTGATAACAACGATGATACCTCGACAACCGCTACTGCTACTGATGCTGCTAGGTGCCCTTGCGCTACGGGCGCAGCCCTCGGACGAACCCCACCTGAGCATAGCCGAGCGCATGTTCCAGCACCTGCTGCACAACAGGGCCGACAGCCTGTACGCCCACATGGCCGAGCAGGTGAAGCCCATGGTCAGCCCCCAGCAGCTGGATGGCGCGATGGCGCAGACCGAGGCCATGGCGGGGCGCTACCTAAGCCATAGCGCATGGGGGCTGCGCGAGATTATGGGGCGCAATGCCTACGTCAGCACGGTGCGCTTCGAGCGCTCCGAGCTAGCCGCGCTGGTGATGCTCGACCAGCACGGACTAATGCTCGGCATACAGCTGCTACCGCTTCAGATGGTGCATCGACAAACGCGGCATGACAACGCACAATCCGACAATATTTATGAGGTGAACGATACCATCGTCAGCGGCAACATCCGCCTGCCAGCCATCATCACCCGCCCCGCCGCCCACAAGGGAGCGCTGCCCATAGTGGTGCTGGTGCACGGCTCGGGCCCCAACGATATGGACGAAACCGTGGGCGGCTGCAAGCCCTTCCGCGACCTAGCGCAGCTGCTGGCGCAGCGCGGTGTGGCCACCCTGCGCTACGACAAGCGCACACGGGTGTACGCCCGCCCAGTGGCCTCGCTCGATGAGGAGGTTACCGATGATGCGCTGGCCGCAGTGGCATTGGCCAAGCGGTATGGCGAGCGCGTATTTGTGCTGGGGCACAGCCTGGGCGGCATGTTGGCCCCCGCAATGGCGCATCGCGATGCGAACATCAGCGGCATCGTGATGCTGGCCGCACCCGCCCGCGACCTCACCGAGGTGCTGCGCGAGCAAATCGAGCACATCATCCCACAGGGAGCATCGGCGGAGTACAAGCAGCAGTTCTATGAGCATACCGTGCAGACCGCACCCCACAACTTTACGCCGCTGCAGCAGGTGGAGACGGCGCGGGCGCTGCGCATACCGCTGCTCGTGCTGCAGGGTGAACGCGACTACCAGGTGAGCATGGCCGACTTCGAGCTGTGGCGCAAGGCGTTGAAAAAGAATAAATCGGCGCAGCTAAAATCGTATCCCAAGCTGAACCACCTATTCGTGGAGGGCGAGGGCCCCTCAACTCCCATGGAGTACTACAACGAGGGACATGTGGCGCCCTATGTGGCCGATGATGTGGCGCGGTTTGTAACCAAAAGCCCAACGCAGCAATGACCACCAGCCACAACGATAGGTGCAGGCTGCTGAACACCCAGGCCGATGGGTGCATGCCATCGGCATTCACAATGAGCCACCACGTACACATCCTCGTGCGGCGGGGCACGATGTCGTTCTCCGACAGCAGACAGCACCACGCCGCACAGCGCAATAGCTTGGTTATATGGCAAATATCCAACACCATACAGACGGTGGAGTGTTCGCCCGACTTTGAGGCCGACTTTCTGATAGTCGCCCCTGAATTTCTACAGCGCTTCAACCCCGAGATGGTGTGGGCCACAAAGGGCTACATCTTCATCAGGCACAACCCCGTATTCCAACTCATCGGCGATGCGCTAAGGCTGATAGAGGAGGATTTCGGCCTCTTTGAGCAGCGGCAGGCCATGACCGACAGCCCCTTCCTCCACGAGGTGCTAGGGCGATTGCTACAGGTGTTCCTCTACGACCTGTGGCTGGTGCTCCGCACGGGCCTATCGCAAATGGAGAGCACCGACACCGCATCGCAGCTCTTCTTCCGCTTTCTGAAGCTAGCTGAGGGCAATGCGCTCACCGAGCGCAGCGTGACGCGCTACGCCGAGTGGCTGTGCATCACCCCCAAATACCTATCGCAGGTGTGCCGGTCGGTATCGGGGCTGGCGGCCTTACAGTGGATTACCTACTACGCCACGTTCGAGCTTATAAAGCGGCTCGATGATGCCGACCTTCCCCTAGCCGACATAGCCGACGAGATGTGCTTCTCATCACCCCAATTCTTCTCACGCTACGTGCGCAAGTGCCTCGGCATGTCGCCATCGACCTACCGCCGCAACAAAGGGCTGTAGGCCATTAGCCCCATCCAGCGGGCCATAGTGTTAATGTACTTTAAAGCCCCATCGAGACCCACGCAGCACCCTTCGCAATGCTTACCCCATGGTAAGTGCCTTTCCGCTGGGTGCCCTCTTGCATGAGGCCGTCGGGGAACGTACCTTTGCGCCCACACCAACCAAATTTTAGGAACAATGAGGACAACAGAAAACATCAAGCACGGCAGTAACTACACCGCCGTTAGCGTAGGGAGCATCGACCAAATCATCGAGCACGAGCTGCCAATGGGAACCAGCATCATTCAGGGCAAGGTCTTCGTGGGGCAGGCAGCGGGCACAACGGGCAGCGAGCTATCGTTCCAAACGCTGACTCCGGGCTGCGACAGCGGCTTCCTCCACACGCACAAGACCCACGAGGAGCTGTACATCATCCTGCGTGGCAGGGGCACCTTCCAGGTCGATGGCGAGCAGTTCCCCGTCAACGAGGGCACGGTGGTACGTGTGGCCCCCGATGGCCGCCGCGCCCTGAAAAACACAGGCACAGAGCCACTGACGATGCTCTGCGTACAGTACAGGGCCAACACCTTCACCGAAGCCGACAGCCCCATGGCCGATGGGGCTATTCTGCCCGATGCGCTAACATGGTAGAATAACATTGCACCTCACGCAGACAAGCGGGCTCCTTGTTAGAGCCCGCTTGTCTGCCAAAAAAGCGTACCTTAGCGGGCACAAGGCCCCATCAACTATGACCAAAGACTTCATCCAAGACCCAATATTCCCCGAATGCCCAATCCGCAACGTGCTAAGCCGATTGGGCAGCAAATGGGCGCTAGCGGTGCTCTACAGCCTGAGCCAGTCGGCTGCGCCGCTGCGCTTCCGCGACATCGCCAGCGAGATGCCCGACTGCTCGCAGAAGGTGCTCACCTCCACCCTGCGTGGACTTGAGGCCGATGGCCTCGTCAGCCGCAAGGTCTACCCAGAGGTGCCGCCCCGCGTGGAGTACGCCCTTACCGACCGTGGACAAAGCTTCATGCCCGTCATGCAGCAGCTGATGGAATGGGCCTACGACAACCTCCACGCCATCATCAGCAACCGCGAGCGGTACATGGCGCAGGACGATGGCAAGCAGTGAGCCGCGCCTGAAGGGCGTCATGCATGCGCATCATCCTGCCCCCATTTGTATAAATTTTTGCGCCTTTCGGGTAATGACCATAAGGCCAAATGGCTGTTACTTTGCATGTGCAAAACACCCTCACCCTCCATCGGCTTGGGGCAAAATTGACAAATCATGAAACGAACCCTAATCGCGCTAATCGCGCTAACAGCCCACATCAACATGAACGCACAGCAACCCCACCTCACGCTGAACAACGGAGTGCAGATGCCCCAGCTAGGCCTAGGCCTATACATGCTCGCCGAGGGCGATGAAACCTACAACTCCGTGCGCACCGCCCTTGAGGCGGGCTACCGACACTTCGACTGCGCCCACGCCTACCGCAACGAGCGCAGCCTAGGGCGCGCCCTGAAGGACAGCGGCACACCCCGCGATAGCATCTGGGTGACCAGCAAGCTGTGGCCCAACGAGTACGGCGTGGGCAAGACCCTCAAGGCCATCGACCGCATGTTGGGGAGGCTAGGACTGGAGTATATCGACCTGGTGTATTTCCACCAGCCCGTGGGCGACTACGCGGACGGATGGCAGGAGATGGAGCAGGCACTGGCCAGTGGCAAGGTTCGCGCCATAGGCATCAGCAACTTCGATGCCAGCGATAGCATTTTCAACTCGCTCATCGCTGCGGCCAAGATTAAGCCGCAAATTATGCAAATTGAGTGCCATCCATACGCCCAGCGCAAGCACTGGCAGGCCCGATGCGCCGTTGAGGGCATACAGATAGAGTGCTGGTTCCCGCTGGGCGGACGCGACAGCAAGGGCGAAATACTGCGCGACCCCACCATACTCCGCATAGCCAAGGCGCACGGCAAGAGCGCGGCGCAGATAATCATCCGCTGGCACCTACAGGAAGGATTCTCGGTCATCCCCGGCACATCGAACCCCAGCTACATCCGCGAGAATATCAACGTGCTCGACTTCGCCCTCTCCAACGTGGAGATGGCACAGATACGCGCCCTCGACAAGGAACAGCGCTACTTCACCATGCCTTACAAGGAGCAGGTAAAATGGTTTTCGCAGTGGAATCCCACCGACTAATGCCCCCAAATATGCCCCCGAAATGAGACATACGGCAGGCACCCTGCGTATAACCCACACAAACCACAAATGCTGACTACATGCTTACCACATTACTGCTAAACGGCAGCCCCAACGCCAACGGCTGCACCCACACCGCCCTCAGTGCGGTGGCCGATGCCCTCAATGCCAACGGCATTGAGACCAAAATTGTCCACGTGGGGCACCGGCCCATACGCGGCTGCGTGGCCTGCTTCAAATGCGCCCAACTGGGACGGTGCGTGTTTGATGACCTGGTGAACCAAACCGCCCCCATGCTGGAGCAGGCCTGCGGCGTGGTGATAGGCTCACCGGTTTACTACGCCTCGGCCAACGGCACGCTGACCAACTTCATGGATCGCCTCTTCTTCAGCACACCCTTCAGCAAACGCATGAAGGTGGGTGCAACCGTAGTAGCAGCCCGGCGAGCAGGCACCACGGCCACTTTCGACCAACTAAATAAATACTTCACAATCAGCGAGATGCCCATTGCCAGCAGCCGATACTGGAACATGGTGCACGGTAGCACAGCGGAGCAGGCGCAGCTCGATGCCGAGGGTATGCAAACTATGCGCATACTGGGGCGCAACATGGCCTTCCTCATTAAGGCCATAGCCGCCCAACGCGATGCCCACGGCCTGCCCGAGCAGGAGGAAATCACTTTCACCAACTTCATCAGATAACCCATGGACGAAATCAGAATAGACATGCGGCAGCAAACACCGCAGGACATCCAGGCCGCCATACGCGACACGCAGCTGTGCTTCCAGCTGAACCACACCATGCCCTACACCGATGACTACAACGCGCTGCTGCGCGAGCTATTCGGCGACCGCCTGGCCGCCGATGCCCGCGTAATGCCTGGGCTCACGGTGGTCAGGGCGCAAAACGTGCGCATCGGCAGGGGGCCATAGTGATGAACGGCTGCCTGATGATGGGTGCTGGCGGCATCACCATCGATGAGGGTGCGATGATTGCCGCCAACGTGCAGCTCATATCGAACAATCACGACCCGCTCGACTTGCAGGTACTGACCTGCAAGCCAGTCCGCATCGGTCGGAGCGCGTGGGTTGGCGCTGGGGCCACCATACTACCCGGCGTAACCGTGGGCGATGGGGCCATAGTGGCCGCTGGAGCCGTGGTTACCAAGGATGTGGCCCCAAACACCATCGTGGGCGGCAATCCTGCACGGCTCATCAAAACCATCAATCGATGAACGTCCACAACCACAGGCTCATATCTAAGCCCGTGAGGGCTAATCGAGCCTGATCTCGAACAGCTTGGGCCAGTACTTGCCCGTAACGAACAGCCGGCCGCGCTCGGCATCGTGGGCAATACCGTTGAGCACATCCTCGCGGCCCGTGCGCTGGCTGGCGGGCAAAATGCCGCTCAGGTCGGCATGCGCCACCACGATGCCCGTCTGCGGGTCAATCAGCACTATGCGGTCGGTCAGATACACGTTGGCATATACGAGCCCGTCGATGTACTCCAGCTCGTTGAGGTGGCGCACAGGGCCATGGTCATCGTACACCTCCACGCGGCGCAGCTCGGCAAAGCCGTCGGGCCGCATAAAGCGCAGCACGTTGGAGCCATCGCTCATAATCAGCTCGCTGCCGTTCGACGTGAGCCCCCAGCCCTGGGTGCTATAGGTGTACGATGCCGTGCGGTCAAAGGTCTCAGCCGAATACACGAAGCACAGGCCGCTGGTCCACGTGAGCTGGTAGATGAGCCCACCGAGCAGCGCTGCGCCCTCACCAAAATGGGACGCTTCAAGGTTTACGCTCTGCATCACCCGCCCTGTCTCAATCTCGATGCGCCGCAGGCTCGATGCGCCGTTCTGCCCCGTGCTCTCGTAGAGCTGCCCGCCATGTACGAATAGCCCCTGGGTGTAGGCCCCAGGATCGTGCGGATACGCATGTACAATAGTGTATTTCAACCGCTTAGGCACAACATCCGATTTTATCTGCACGTTGACCGAGGCCGATTGCCTCTGGCCATCGAGCCACGCGGTGGCCCTGACCGATGCTATGCCCACGCCAAGCGTGTCGGTGGGCATATGGGCCGATAGCCCATCAAGCGCGGCTATTCGGCGGTCGTTGACGTATAGCACAATGCTGTCAGGCGCGATGCTGTCGGCCACCAGCCCAATTCGGAGGTCGATGAGCTCACCCCGGCTGACGGTATGCCCGCTGGTAGGGCTTTCGATGCGTATGAACCTTGGCGTTTGGGCGTTGCCCAAAGGCGATGAGTCTCTGCGCTGCTCACCAGAAGGTCCACACGACACGACAGCGATCAGGCTAACAATCAGCGCTATCAAGCGCATTCCACGGAACATAATCATTTCTATTTTTTGAATCCGAATAGCCGCCTATGCCGCTGTGCGGCAGGGGGCTGTTGGTCGCCGCAGACGTGGTTCCAAATGTCGCCCCAGGCGAGCATACCGCCCACGTTGCGGTCATCGATGAACATGTCGGCGTTGATTTTCCTAGGTGTTTCGGGGGTCAGCACCTCATCGGGATGGCTGGCATTGATGGCGTAGAACTCAATGCCATGCTGTGCGCAGAAGGCCACGGCATCGTCCAGCAGCGGTCCCGTGCGCATGGTCCATAGGATGAGCAGTATGCCCCTATCCTGCATGGCCCGCAACGTTTCGAATGCGAACAGCCTAGGCCTGCCTATGCCGGGGTACCTATCCTCGACAATCGTTCCATCGAAATCTACTGCAACTCTGAACATTTTGAGGTACTGGGATTAAGCACAAATATACGCCAAACAATTCAGAAATAGCTACCTTTGTGGGAAATTAGGACGAGATATGGGTATAATTAGGCAGATATTGCGCCCGTTGCCGAATACGCTGACTCTTTGCAATTTGGTATCGGGCTGCCTGTCGGTGGTATCGGCGCTCGAGGGGCGGTTGCTGCTGGCCAGCATCTTGGTGTTGGTGGCAGCGGTGTTCGATTTTTTCGATGGTTTCGCGGCACGACTTTTGGGCGCAAGCTCAGCCTTGGGCAAGGAGCTCGACTCGCTGTCCGACGTGGTGAGCTTTGGGGTTGCCCCATCGATTATGCTATACGTGCTCATGCGGCAGGGACTTGGGCTGACGCCCATGGAGGGCATTTTTCAAGGACATTGGCTGCTGGTGGTGCCGTTCTTTGTGGCGGCCATGGCCTCGCTGCGGTTGGGGCGCTTCAACCTCGATGAGCGTCAGGCCACATCGTTCATCGGTTTGCCAACGCCCGCCATGGCCATGGTGGTGGTGGGGCTGGTCATGGGGCAGCGCAGCGCCATGCTGGAGGGCATGTTCGCGGGGCTGACGCATCCGTATGCACTCGTAGCGCTGTGCATTACGCTAGGGCTGCTCATGGTGTGCAGCCTACCCATGTTCTCGCTCAAGGTGAGCAGCCTGCGCCCACGCGTGGCCTACAAGCAGCTGCTGCTACTGCTGGGCGCGCTGCCCGCGCTGCTGCTTGGCTGGGCGGCGCTGTGGTGCATCATGGGCTGGTACATAGCGCTGGCCATATTTTTCGGCATACGCGACTGCTGGAACACCTAGCTGCCTACGGGCCAAGCTACCCCTTGCCCTGCTGCCGCTTGATGAACGCCACCGAATCGCCCCACTCGTTGTATAAGATATTGTGGTTCACGACTTTCATGCGCATATCGAGGCAGTGGAAGCACTCCTCGGGACGGTCGCCCACGCAGGCCTTGTCGGGGTAAATCAGGTACTCCTCGCGGTAGCGCTGCGGGGTGAGGTTGGGCATAATCACGTTGGCCCCCGCCATGACAGCCTTTTCGCGGCCAAAGGCATCGAGCGTCTGGTTGGCCGTGGCCGATACCATGTTGATCTCGGGCATCATGATGCGCAGCGTAGCTATCATTTTAAGCGTCAGCTTGATGCGCTCCTCCTTGGATGGAATTTGGTCGCGCAGCGCCCATAGCGGGGTATCGGGATGCGGGATGAATGGCCCCAGCCCCACCATGGCCACGTCCTTGCTGCGGAAGAACAGCAGGTCGTCGGCCAGATGCTCAAGGGTTTGACCGGGCAGGCCCACCATCACCCCCGTGCCAGTCTGATAGCCTATACCCAGCAAGGTATCTATGCATTCGAGCCTACGCTCGAAGCTGTGCTCGGGCGTATCGGGGTGTATGCTGTAGTACAGCTCGCGGGTCGAAGACTCGATGCGCAGCAAGTAGCGGTGCGCCCCCGCATCGAACCACCGGCGGTACACCTCCTCCGTCTGCTCGCCACACGACAGGGTGATGCCCAATTTGCCATCGGATAGCCGCTTTATAGCCCTCAGCACGCGCTCTACGCCATCGACAAATTCGCAGTCGGTGCGCTCGCCGCTCTGTATGGCCATGGAGCCATAGCCCAGCTCAAGGGCCGTGCGGGCGCACTGCAGCACCTCTTCGTCGGACACCGTGTAGCGCACCACTTTGCTGTTCTGCTTCCGCAAGCCGCAGTACATGCAGCTTTTACGGCATTTATTGCTGTACTCCACCAGCCCGCGTAGGTGTACGTTGTTGTCCAAATGCTTGAGCTTAGTGGCCAATGCATAATCTAGCAGGGCCTGCAGCTCATCGCCCTGCGCACCCAGTAGGCGCACTATGTCGGGCCGCTCTAAACGCGGCTTACGGAGCACATCATCCATCGACTGAAGCATAATCAGTTATATGTCAATATTATACAACCAAGCACTACAATATCAATGTACAGCGCAAAATTACTACATGTCCACAAAAAGCGCTACATTTGCGGCTGCAAACTTCCCTAGCTATGAAATTCATCGCAGAAATCAACGTGATGCCGCTCAGGGCCCTGCTCGACCCGCAGGGCAAAGCGGTGAACGCTACCCTACACGGCAATGGTTACCCCAATATCGATGGGGTGCGCATAGGCAAACACATCTCCCTCGAGATTGAGGCCGACAGCCGCGAGGCAGCCGCGAGGCAGGTGGAGGAGGTATGCGCACGTGTGCTGTCGAACCCCGTGATGGAGGGCTTCGACTTCCAGCTCACGGAGCCCGCTTAGTCCCCATTGCGGGGGGCTTCTCCCCGTATGATCTCGGCTTGCCGCTTGATGGATTCCTTGTGCACCAACTCGAGCAGGCTGGTTATGTACTCCGCGCTCAGGCCCAGCCCCAGCCCCTGCGCGGTGCGCGACTCGCGTATGCGCTGCCAGCGCTGCTGCTGCACCACGGTTACGTTGCTGTCGCGCTTGCAGCGGGCGATCTGCTCAACGAGCCGCATCCGGTTCGACAGCAGCTCGAGCACCTGCATGTCGATTGAATCGATGGCAGCGCGGGTCTGCTCTATGGCTCCCATGTAGAGCCTGTCAGAGCTCGATGGGACGGGGAACACCAAGTGCTCAAGCAGCAGCCCAAAGGCCTCGGGGGTCAGCTGCTGCTGGGCATCGCTGAGGGCGTGCGGGGGTTCGGGGTGCACCTCCACCATCAGCCCATCGAACGAGAGGTTGAGCGCGTGCTGCGCCACCTCGTGCACCAGCTCGGCCCTCCCCGCTATGTGGCTGGGGTCGCCTATTATGGGCAACTGCGGCATACGGCTGCGCAGGTCGATGGGGACCTCCCACTTGGGTACGTTGCGCATGTGCGCTTGCGCGTAGGGGTAGAACCCCCTGTGCACTGCGGCCAGCTTGCGCACCCCCATCCGCGCTAGGCGCTCTATGGCGCCCATCCACAGGTCGAGATCGGGCATGAGGGGGTTTTTCACCAACACGGGGATGTCGGCCTGGGCCAGCTCGACCGAGAGCATGTCCATGGAGAAGGGGTTGGCCACCGTGCGTGCTCCAACCCACACCATGTCCACGCCGTGCTCTACGGCCTGCCGCACGTGCTCAGGGATGGCCACCTCGGTGATGGTGAGCAGCCCCGTCTCGCACTTCACCCGTTGCAACCAGCGCAGAGCCTGGCACCCCATGCCCTCGAAGCGCCCTGGCCGGGTGCGGGGCTTCCATACGCCCGCCCTGAACACCTTCGTCCGCCCGTCACGAGCCAGCGCGGTGGCGGTGTGCATCACCTGCTGCTCGGACTCGGCGCTGCATGGCCCTGCAATAATCAGGGGCGCAGCCAAGCCGTTGTACCAAGTGCTTATGGGGGCGATGTCGGGGAGCATCATGGAGCTAGACAAACGCAAAAAGCCCCTTGCTGGGGCTTATGCTGGAATAGCAAGAGTGGTCTACTGTAAAGCGTTTACGTGCTTCTGTATGGAACTTTTCAGGTTGGCCGCCTTATTAGCGTGGATTACATTCTTTTTGGCCAGCTTGTCGAGCATTTTGGTCACCTTGGGCAGCATCTCCGAGGCGGTGCTCCTGTCGGTGGTATTCCTTATGGCCTTAAGCGCATTGCGCATGGTTTTGGAGTAGTATCGATTCTCCAGCCGGCGGGTCTCCGTTTGCCTAATCCTCTTCAGGGACGATTTGTGGTTTGCCATCTCGTAGCGAATGAGTAAATGAATTCGTGTTATCTCTCGTAGCGCGTAGGGGAATCGAACCCCTATTGCAAGAATGAAAATCTTGAGTACTAACCGTTATACGAACGCGCCAAATCGGCGGCAAAGGTACTCATTTTTTTTATGCCGCCAAGATTTCCCCATAAAATTTTGTGCTGCTGGCATGTCCTCCATCCCATGCAACTAGAATAGGGAGGCCATCGCACGGCATGTGTAGACGATAAGCGGCCACAGGCATAGCACGAACAGCACGACCGAGAGGGCTATGTCGGCCAGCAACACCGCCCGGCCCCGGATGGCCCAGCGGGCGGCAAGCAGCCGCAATGGCAGCTGTAGTGCAAAAAAGGCAAAAACACGCAGCGCATGGGGGTTCATGGCCTGCGCCTCGACCAGCCGCCCGCGCACTATGAGGGCGAACGCTCTGGATAGGCCACGGCTGGGCGGATGTGCTCCAGTTAGCTGGCTGAGCATGGCTGGCACTGGCAGACGGTTGCCCAGCAGCAGCGGGTAGAGCAGCACAACCGTCAGCCCAAGGGCTAGCAGCAAGCTACAGGCCCTATAAGGGTTACGCAACGGGAGCATCATCGCCGCCCGCTTTTGAAACTTATCGTAGTCTGGCCCGCGCTATCCTGAATGCTCACAACGTTTAGGCTGTCGGCTGCGAGCAAGCGCAGCTGCTCCTCCAGCCCCTTCGTGCGTACACGCAGCCGCACAGAGCCACCGCTATCAGCCGTGCGCACCTCTACGTCCAGCTCCTCGTGCTCAAATTCATCCAACTCGCCCGTCGCATCCAGCGCATCGCCGATGCGGGCCAAAACCCTCAAACCCGAGCTCCCTGTGCTTGACCCCATGGTGCTGTTGAGCCGCTCCGCACGGACGAGCCCCAGCATCCATGCGCAGGATACGCATATGGCTACCATCGTCAGCACTAGGCCGCCGATGGCCAAGCCCTTGGGGGCATTGCGGTTCACGGCCAGCACCAACGATACAACACTGAATATGAGGGCGATGCCGCCAGGTATTACGGCAAACATGCCTATGCATGGGACGAACGCCAGCACTAGGGCTATGATGGCCAGCACTAGCCCTATTATGCCCGATGTTTGGCCCGCAGGGGGCTGAATAGAATACTCGTTGCTCATACGCTACGCGGTTTTTATCATGTTGCCTCTCTGTGGAGAGACGAATTCTGGGGGCTCTTTGTTGCACGGTCTAAAAAAGTTTGCCGGCCCAACGCCGTGCTCTTTTTGATATTTGCGGACTACGATGTATTTTTGTGCTATATGAGGTTCGAACATTTCGTAGCCAAGCACTTGCTTCAGGGCACCAATGGGCAAAGCCTATCGGGCCCGTTCGTTCGCATCTCCACCGCCGCTGTGGCCCTGAGCCTATGCATCATGCTGATTACGGTGTCCATCATCGCTGGTTTCAGGGACGAGATAAGCGGCAAGGCTTACGGCATGGGCGGGCATCTGCAGATCACCAACTACGATGCCAACGCCTCGTTCGAGTCCACGCCCATATACTCTGACCTCGACTGCCTCGACAGCGTGCGCGCCCTGCCCGAGGTGGTGCGCCTACAGGCCTTCGCCACCAAGGCGGGCATCATCAAGACGGGCACCGACATCGAGGGCGTGGTGCTCAAAGGGGTGGGCACCGACTACGACTGGCAGTTCTACAACGAGCATCTGGTAGGTGGCTCGGTATTCGAGCCGAACGACTCGACCACCAGCAACAGCACGCTGATTTCGAAGATAATGGCCGACAAGCTGCACCTCGGGGTGGGCGACACCTACGATGTGTTCTTCGTGCAGACCCCGCCCCGGTACCGTCGGTTCACCGTGGCGGGCATCTACAGCACCCAGCTCACCGAATTCGACAGGATTTTCGCCCTATGCGACATCAAGCACATACAGCGCATAAGCGGGTGGCAGCCGAATCAGGTTACGGGCTTCGAGGTATTCGTAAACGACACACGCAACCTCGATGAGCTGCGCTGGCGGGTGGACGATGTGGCCGGCACCATATTCATGGAGGACTACTCCAAGCTGCGCGTGATGAGCCTGCCCGATAAGTACCCGGGCATATTTGACTGGATGAACCTACAGCGGCTCAACGCCAGCGTGCTCATCGTGCTCATGCTGGTGGTGGCCGGCATCAACATGATCTCGGGCCTACTCATCATCATCATAGAACGCACGGGCGTGGTGGGCCTGCTCAAGGCCATGGGCGCGTTGAACCGCAGCGTGCGGCTCATCTTCCTGCTACAGGCCGCCCGCATCATGCTACGGGGGCTGCTCGTGGGCAATGCCATCGGGCTGGGGCTATGCCTGCTGCAGCGGCACACGGGCCTAGTACGCCTCAACGAGGAGTTCTACTTCCTCTCGCAGGTGCCCATCAGCATTGTCCCGTGGCATGTGCTGCTGCTCAACGTGGTAGCCTTCTCTGTGGGCATCGCCATGCTGGTGCTGCCCTCAATGGTGGTGTCGCGCATAAGCCCCGACAAAACGCTGAAATTCAACTAACATCAAGCAAATGAGCCATTCCGTCATCAACCCCCTAATGATTATGCTCGTAGCCATCTCGGTGGCGGCGGGCTGCGGGAGGACGCACCGGGGCGGCACGGGGGAGCACTGCGCCTGCGAGGTGCCAGAGTGGTACTCCAAGCCGACCGTTGCGCCCGGCCTGCACATCGGGGTGGGCCTAGGCACCGACAGCGATCAGCGTGTGGCTGAGCGCAAGGCCATCATGCAGGCCAACCTCGACCTGGCCAAGCGTATCATGGCCTCGGACAATCCGAGCGCGACACCCAGCGTGGGCGTCGCACGCATGGAGGTAAGCCAGAGCGATGGTACTTTCTGCGTGTACGCGATGGTGCAGGCGAAAAAAGATTGAGCGGGCATTATTTGCGGCCAAAGTCGGCGGGGATTTCGCCCCAAGCCTGCGTGTCCCACTTGATGATGGGGTTGCTGAAGGCATTGTCGTGCAGCCAGCGCTCGGCCCGACCTATTAGCTCGAATAGCACGGCATTGCGGGGGGTGGGCTGCATTTTGGTATTGGCCTGTTTGCGCCGCACCCAGGCTATGGCCGTGATGGAGTCGGTGTAGACGGGCAGCGTGCTGTTGCCCTGCTGCTTGAGCAGCGCCAGGGCGTGTACTATGGCCAAAAACTCGCCCACGTTGTTGGTGCCATCGGGGATGGGGCCTAGGTGAAACAGCCGCCGCCCTGTCTGTGCGTCCACCCCTTGGTACTCCATGGGGCCGGGCACCCCGCTGCAAGCGGCATCCACCGCCCACGATGGGAATATTGGCCCAAGCCCTGGCGCAAGGCTGGGCCTAGCCCTGGGGGGCTGCTTCTGGTAGAATGCGCCATGCCCCATGCGGAAAGCCCGTATGGCCTCGTCCCGCGTCTCAAAGCTTTTGTACCTAGCACCCTCAAAGCCGTCCACCTGCTGCTTGCATTCGCCCCAGGTGTCGAATATCCCTTGGGCACGGCCCTCCCACACCACGTAGTATTTCTGCTTGATTTTCGCCATGCTAGCGTCCACTACGCTCTACGCGGAGCTGGTGGATGTAAGAGCGACTGCTCTCGGTTTTTATGAATATGGATACCCTGAAGGTGTCGCCGCTGGTTCGGAGCGAGCCTATGACGAAGGCGGTGCCCTCCTTTTGTCCCTCATGGGCAATGCTGAACTCGGCGGGATGGTTTTTGGCGAAGAAGTTCTTGAGCAGCAGGGAAGCCTGCGGCTTGCTGTAGAAGTTCTCCTCGCCCAGCAGGTCAATCTCCACGGTAGGCGAGAAGTGCTGCGCCAGCTGGTCGGCATTGCCCGAGCCGATGGCCTTGGTGGCGTTCTCTATCAGCGCACGGGTGTCGGACACCTCGGCGCGCAATGCCCCCCCTACCATGCCGAGCAGAGCGGCTGCAACAATCAGTATTCTAGACGCGGTGTACATGGCGTAGCTCAAAGATACAAAATATTGTCATCACCACAGCAAACATCAAGCCAACCCATTGCTATTCACAATAAAAAATGCGGTACGCACAGCCAGCCGCCCCCCTATGGTGCGATTTTTGTACGGGCGATTGGAGATTTTGTTTACTTTTATGCGGCATTTTACGCATGAAAATTACGCTGATATTGGTTGGTAAAACTGGCAAGCGCTACCTATCGGAGGCCTTTGATGAGTACTCCAAGCGCCTGACGCGCTATGTGCGTTTCGAGGTGCGGGTGTTGCCCGAGCTGCGCAGCACCAAGTCGATGCCCGTGGAGGTACAGCTACAAAAGGAGGCCGAAACCATACTTGCAGCCCTAGGCGATTCGCAGGAGGTGCTGCTGCTCGATGAGCAGGGACGGCAGCCCAGCTCGATGGAGCTGGCCGCTGAGCTAGAGCATCGGATGGTACGCGGACAGCGCGACATCACCTTCGTGGTGGGAGGGCCATACGGATTTGCTCCAGCGGTGTACCAGCGGGCCAACGGGCTGCTCTCGCTCTCGCGGCTCACCTTCTCACACCAAATGGTGCGCGTAATCTTTGCCGAGCAGCTCTACCGGGCCTTCACCATCATCAACGGTGAGCCGTATCACCACCAGTAATCAGCCATGCCCAGTCCAGCCGCACAGCGCCACCACATGAGCAGCCAGCGCAGGCTGCTGCTGGCGGCCACGCTATGCGTGGTGGCCGTGGCCATGGGCGCAGCCGCACGCCTCAACGGCATAGCCGAGCGCAGCCCCCGCGTGGCCGAGCTTGAGGCCCGCATCGCCCGCAGACTTGAGCACAACAGGGTGCTCGCCCACGAGCTTGGGCTCACGCTGCGCAACGCTTCCCCGCGCATGGCCCACGCCCGTGCGCTCGAGTTCTACAGTCAGCAGCTACAGCCCGCAGGAGTGGAGCTGCTCGTGTTCCGCCACGACTCGCTGCTGTTCTGGTCGTCGAACATCGACCTGCCCCCCGACACCACCGATGGCCCCGCTCGCCTGCTGCGCTACAGCAGCTGCCGCTTTCTGGCCCAGAGCTTGAAGCTGGGGCAAGGGCTATACGGCCTGATGCTGTCGAGGTTCTACATGGACTACCCCTACCAAAACGATCTGCTGCACAACGGGCTATGCGCTGGCTACAGATGCATGGAGGGCTACGCGCCATCGCGCTCGCAGTCGTATGGAGCCGTACCCATTGAGCCGCAGGGGATGGAGCGGTTCTACATGGTGCCCACCGATCTGGCGCGGCTCAGCACTATGCCCGCGTGGGTGCTATGGATGCAATGGGCCGCCGCCCTGCTGCTGGCAGTTGCCATGTCCATAGCACTGAGCGTTAAGCCCATAGCTAAACGCCCTGGGCTGCGGCTCGCCGCCACAACGCTAGGGCTGGTAGGGCTACGGGCCATATCGATGTGGGCCGATGTGCCCGCCACGCAGGGCAGCCGCCTGTTCGACCCCGAGCTATTCGCCCACAACGCGCTGAACCCCTCGCTGGGCGACTTCTTCGTGAACTCGCTGGTGGCCTTCACCATCATCGCGCTCCTATACAACTTCACAGCGACCCGCGCTGTCCGATGGCCATTGGGCCAGAGCTGCCCCGCAGCCTTTGTGGCCGCGCTGGCGGTGTGGGGCATCTTCGGCATCGCCGACTCCAGCTTGGTGGCGCTGGTGCGCCATTCTACCCTGCCGCTCGAGCCCATCCCCATGCTCAACCTGAACATCTACTCGGGTGTGGCCTACCTCTCCATGGCCTGCTGGATCTGTGGGGCCTTACTGATGCTGTCGGCATGGGTGAAACTGTTCGTCAGCGGATTGGGCCTGCGCACCGCGCTAGCTGTGCTGCTGAGCTCATGGGGGCTAGGCTGCGGGCTGCTGGTGCTGCTTCCCACGAGCATCACTTGGTTTGGCCCCGCGCTAGCCGCGTTGATGGCGACCGTCATGCTCGTGCAGCGCATCCGCCTCCCCCATAGACAGGGAAACGGGATGTTCTTGGTGCTTGTGGCCATGGCGGCGGTGTACTCCGCCATGGTAGTACTGCACTGCAGCCGCCAAAAGGACGATGAAATCAGGCAGCTGCTGGCCATCGGTCTAAGCACCGAGCGCGACCCGCTGGCCGAGCTGCTTCTGGCCCAAATTGGATCTAGGATACAGTCCGACACCACCGTGGCACAGCACATAGCGCACATCGACCAGCACGGCACCGACCTCTACGACCACCTGCGGCGGGGACATTTTAGGGACTACCTCACCCGCTACGACATGCGGGCCACCGTGTGCACACCCGGTGCAGAGATATGGCCCGACAGTGCCGATGCCCCCATAGCCTGCGAACAGCACTTCAGGGACATAATAGAACGCTACGGAACGCCGCTGGGCGCATCGGCATTCCACTTCCTGAACCTGCAAAACGGCGCGGTGAACTACATCGGCCAGATGCTGTTCGATGGTGGGCGGGTACAGCTATTCGTGGAGCTCGAGAGCCGCCCCAGCTGGGAGCAGCTCGGCTACCCCGAGCTGCTGATGGTGGGGAGGTCGCCCAAGCACAAATTCTACGGCCACTCCTACGCCAAGTATCACCATGGCAGGCTCATCAGCCAATGGGGCGAGTTCGACTACCCGCTCAGCACCACCGGGCTGCATCTCCCCCCAGGGCCGCGCACCAGAATAGTGCTCAATGGCTACGTGCACACCGTGCACAGCACCAGCCCCGACAACCTAGTGCTGGTAAGCCAGCAGCGGGAGCACCTGCTCAGCATCACCACGTCGGCCGTGTACAGCTTCGTGTTCTATCTGGTGGCGATGTTCGCCCTGCTACGCCTGAGCCGATGGGGCGTAAGGCTGAGGTGCAGGGGGGCAAAGCCCAGCTTTAAGAATCGTGTGAAATGGGCCATGGGGCTGATTGTGGTGCTGTCGATGCTGTTGGTGGGCATAGGTACGCTGCTGTACAGTGTGCGCAACTTCGACCATCGCATACATAAAAACCTGAGCGAGAAGCTGATGTCGATTACCCTTGAGCTGTACCGCGACCTGCCCATGCTCCACGACATCGACCTGCACCGCGATGCGCTGCAGGACAAGCTCATCGGACTGTCCAACGTATTCTACACCGACATCAACATCTACGACACCACCGGCCTGCTGGCCATCACCTCGCGCCCAGAGGTGTTCGACCGAGGGCTGGTGGGCCACCGGATGGACTGCCAGGCCTGGAGCGAAGTCCACCTAGGAGCGTGCGCCAAGTTCGTCGGACGCGAGGCCATCGGCGGGGCAAAGTTCCTATCGGCCTACGTGCCCATCACCAGCTCGGGGAGCCGAACTATAGCCTACCTCAACCTGCCATACTTCACCAAGGGAGAGGAGCTTACCAACGAGCTGCACTCCATCGTCATGGCCATCGTGAACATCTACACCCTCATGCTGATGCTGGCCGTGGCCGTGGCCATCGTCATATCGGAACAGATTACCCGCCCCCTAGCGCTCATCCGCGACAAGATGCGCAGGGTGAGCATCAGCGGGCGCAACGACCCCATTGAGTACTCGGGCCACGACGAGGTGGGGCAGCTGGTGGGCGAGTACAACCGTATGCTGATGGAGCTCGACCGCAGCACCCGCGCCCTGGCGCAGAGCCAGCGCGAAAACGCCTGGCGCGAGATGGCTCGACAGGTGGCCCATGAGGTGAAGAACCCGCTAACGCCTATCAAACTGAGCCTACAGCACCTCATAAGGGCGAAAAAGGCGGGCGCAGAGAGCTGGGATGCCCTGTTCGACCGCTTCGCCAGCTCGCTCAACGAGCAGATTGACACGCTATCACGCATCGCATCGGAGTTCTCCACCATCGCCAAGCTGCCCGTGGGGCAGGCCGCGCCCATCGACATGCGCAGGCTGCTCGCCGATGTGCTGAACATATTTGTGGGCTACGCCGACAGCCATGTACGCATAGCGCTGCGCGATGAGCTACCCCCTGAAGCCAGCTCCACCGTGGAAGCCAACCGCGACCAGCTGATGCGTGTGTTCAACAATCTGATAATTAACGCCATACAGGCTATAGGGGCGGAGCAGCCTGGCGTGGTCGAAGTGAGGCTGATGGCCTGCAGCAGCGGCGATTTGCGCGTGGAGGTGATCGACAGCGGCGCAGGCATATCGCCCGAGGCCATGGCCAAGCTCTTCACCCCCAACTTCACCACCAAAACGGGCGGTTCGGGCCTAGGGCTGGCCATATCCAAGGCTATAGTGGAGACCTACAACGGTAAAATCGGGGCTACGGGGCGGCCCGACAAGGGGGCTACGTTCTGGGTGGAGCTGCCCACCATGGGCTAGCCGCCGCTGGTAAAAGCCTAAACGATTTGCCACAGCTACATCTTGCAACGATGCCTCAAGACCAATATCATCCCTTTGCCTGGTTTGAACATCATTACCACACCGCAGCGCATCAATCCAGCCTCGCACCCGTGCTCCTTCGGCAGCAACGCATCCGCCAGCTGCTACATGAACATCTCGAAATCAACCGCTTTTGGCAGATGCTCCAATGGGTCGCCCATCTCAGAAAGCTTGCGTTACTTGTCTTCTCTGCTAAACAATATCGTGTTGCCTGTCGTCTTGTACTTTTTCATCGCTGTTCCTTTTGTCTGGTTCCCCAATGACGACATTTTATGTGACTTGTTATTTGACTATCAATATTTATATACTCTAAAAATCCCACCATAACGTAAAATGCAATTTATTTCAAACGATTATACAGAATCTATTTTTTGACCTCAAAACACACTAGCTACCGCCAGCAAAGGCTAGTGCGGCCACGCTCACCCTGATGTCCGGGCAGCCCTCCACCAGCACCTGCACACAGTGCTCGAGGGTGGCTCCGGTGGTAATCACGTCATCGACCAGCAACACATGGCGCCCAGCCAAATGCTCCGCCCGCCTCACGCCGAAGGCGTTGGCCACGTTCTGTAGACGTTCCTCGCGGCTCTTCTGGGTCTGCGTTTGGGTGAACCTGTGCCTAAATAGCACATTGGACTCCACCCGCCATCCCGTGCGCTGGGCCATGCCCTCAGCTATGGCCTGTGACTGGTTGTAGCCGCGCTGGTGCTGCTTACGCGGATGGAGCGGCACGGGCACCACCACATCAACATCGGCGTACAGGGCTGAGCCCATCAGCTCCTGGCCGAACTTTTGCCCCAAGAACACCCCGATGTCCCTGCGGCCATGATATTTAAGCATGTGCAGCAGCTTCTGATAGCGGCTGCCCTTGGCGAAGTAGAAATAGGCGCAAGCCTGCTCTACGGGCACACGACCCCACAGCTGCTTGGCCACAGGGTTGTCGGGAGAATTCCACGAGCGGGTACGCGGGATGTCGTAGAGGCAGGCCGTGCACAGCACCTCCTCGCCCACCGCCAGCCCCTCGTGGCACACCGCGCAGGTGCTGGGGTAGAGCAAGTGGACGAAACTCCTGCACAGCTCACGCAGCCCGCTTATCGCTACTCGCATCGGCATAGCTCTGCCTTTAGTGAGCAGATTAGGGCCAGCACCTCCTCCACCTCGCGCTGGTATCCCAGCATGTTAGTGTTGAGCGCCTGCATGGTGGCCAGATTTTTGCTCGCTGGATTCACAGCGAGCAGCTCGCGCAGGTTCTGCATGTCGCGCTGGGCCACCTCCAGCTTGGTTTGCAGGTATAGCACCGACTGTAGGGCTGAGTCGGCATCCAGCAGCCGGCCCAGCCCTGCACCGATGCGCTGCGCCCGCTCCATGGCATGGAACAGCCAGGGTTGCAACGCGTTGCGCAGGCTGTCGTGCTGGGCGAGGGTCACGGCCAGGTGATGCTGCTCGAGCCGCGCCCCGAAGCCATTGATGGCCGCGATGGCGCGGTCGCGGCACAGCCCGCACGAGGTGTTGTTGAGGCGCTGGAGCAAGAGCGCTGGGGCTTGCTGGTTGCTCGGGACGGCGGGCAGCGAGTCGAGCCTCAGCACCTCGGCCTCGTAGGCCGAGCGGTAGAGCGAGGCTTCGAGACGCTCTACGTGGGCCTGGATGAGCCGTCCCTCTTGCTCCTGCGCCATGAGCTCGGGTCTGAAGGTGCCCGAGAATCGCAGCGCGGCCACCTGCCCCTCTAGCCCTAGCTGCGATGCGGGCTCGCCGCGCTCCACGGCCATAAGCGTGTGCACGAGCTCCTTGGTTGATTTCAGGTTGTGGTCGTTGTCGAGGTGCAGCGAGGCGAAACCAACGATGGACTCATACTCGGGCTTGAATATGGAGCTGTAGGTGCCGTTGTTGCGGTATTTATAGCCCATCTCGTGCTGCGTTTTGATCAGCTGGCGGTAGTACTGCATCACCCTGAACAGGCTGCCCGATATGGCATCGGAGTTGCCCGTGCGGTAGTTCAGGCTGTACACATCGAGGTGGTTTTTCAGGTGGGCGTACACCGTCAGGAATCCTATAAAATCTTTCTCCTGGCGATAGGTATCGGCGTTGATCAGGCTCTGCCTGTATCCGTTCTCGATGTCGAGCTTGCGCTTCTCGATATTGGCGAATGTAACCTCATCGCCCGATATGGGGTCGAGCTTGTAGAGCGACTTGTAGTTCACCACCGCTATTACTGGGTACTGCGTGTGGCCCACCAGCTCGGCCAGCGTGGCGCGGCTCAGGGTGTGCCCCACGGTGTCGAGGAATGCGCTTAGGGGCGCGGTATTGAGCTCCATGGGGGGGCTCCCATTGGGCCCCAGCGCGTATAGCTTGATGGAGTGCACACGGGTGTTGAAGTTCTTCTGCTCAAAGAGCCTTATGGTGGAGCTGAAGCGGTACTCCTTCTTCTTAGTGTTGGCCTCGATGAAGCTGCCGAACTCACCCACTATGCCCAGCACCGCGCCGCTGAGCGTACCCAAAGCCGATAGGTTTTTGAGCTGCGAGGCCACCATGCCCAACACCATGTCGCGGTCGTTGTTGGTGATGGCCCGCACCTGCAGCTCGGCATCGATATGATCAGAGGTGGTGTAGAGCGGTAGGTTGTCTATAATCCTTATGTGGTCGATGTTATCGCTCACGTAAGTGTGGTATTTTTGGTCGGCATCACGATTGATCTGGAAATTGTACAGCGGGTAGGTTATACTATTATCCCCCAGTAGCTTAACATGCTTGAGGCTGGCCGTAATGAAGAGGTACTCGAGCCGCTCCTCGGCTAGGCCCGAGCGGCGGCGCCGCCGCTGCGACTGCTCGAGCCGCACAAACTCCAGCTCGTTAATCACATCGCTGAAGCGTTCGCCGTTGAGCAGATATATGTCGGTGGACAGGTACTGCCACTCACCCGTGAAGGTGAAACGTGCCGTATCGTTGAATATGAGCTGCGGCTCTATGTCGCGCTGGGCGCTGAGCCTATGCGGGCCGCCCAACAGCAGCAGCACCAGCAGCAGAGGGGCCGCCGCCTGCAGCGCACTGGACCAGTTCACAGGTTGCAGATATGTCCGTACCGCTTTCAACATGCTATAATACAATGATTTAACTTACTATTCCACCGCTACGCGGATGCAGGCGCAGCGCCCATCGATGGTATGGGCCATCAGCAGGTAGATACCAGGCGGCAGGCCGCTCACGTCGATTACGGAGCGCTGGCCAGAGCCAAGGCGCTGCTCGCGCATACGCACACCCACTAGGCTGTACAGGGACACACACCCGAGCGGCTCGTCGGCCTCCACCCGCAGCTCGCCATGCGCGGGGTTGGGGTAGGCCCGCAACCCCGCGACGGAGCGGGCCGAGAGGCCCAATGGCTCGGTCACCTCCACCCCCACCACGTTGGATACCAGGCTCAGGCTATTGTCATCGATAGCCGAAGATCCTACCACGCCGCAGATGGCCTTCACCTTGTACCTATAGTGCTGGCCGAAGTTCACGCTAGTATCAACAAACGTGGGCTCCAAGATGCCCTGGGCCACCACATGATTATCATCGCGCAGCACCCTGAACACCTGCCCAGGGGCGGCCTCCCACACGAGGCGCACCACGGGGCGACCGAGGTGCGGATGCCTTTCGACTGCGGCTTGCAGGTTGCTGGGAGGGGTGCACGGGCGCAGATGCACCAGCAGCGCGCTGGACATGGGCCCATTAGGCCCATCATCGCACAGCGACTGTACGCTGTAGCGCAGCGGCCCCGCGTAGGCGGTGGGGTCTTTGTACTGCGCCTCGCCTATGCCGCTGGCCAGCAGGGTGTCGTTGCGGTACACAGCATAGCGTATGCCCGGCATTTGCGAGGTCTGCCACGTAAGGCTCACCTCGTGCCTATCGATGGAGTTGAGGTAGCGGTAGCGGTAGCTCAGGTTGGAGGGCGCACGGCAGTCCTTGGTGCTCGCCGATACCGATGCTGAGGGGGCGCTCTCGCCCATACATGCCACGGCCGTTACCGTATAGGCGAACTGCCCGCCGGGGAGCAGCCCGCCATCAACATAGATGGTATCCAGAATACTGATTGCCAGTATTTTGCCATTTTTATAGACATTATAGCACAGCGCATCGGGCATTGGTTCCCATTTAAGGCTCGCGGTGTAGGCATCGGTGCTCGCATCGCGCTCCGCGCTCACACTAAGCCCAGTGGGTGGGCTGGGCGGCAGGCCGCCGCCACATGTGCATGAGCACACAAAGCGCACCGCCGCCCCCCGCACATTGCTCACATGGGCAATCTGCGCCCCTTCGGCGTAGGCCACGCGGAACGACTGCTCTGCGGCATACCTCCCCAGCTCGACGAATTCCACGCATATAGCAGCGCCAATGGGTAGCTCCAGCACATGGGTTTGCATGTAGCCACTGGCCATGGTTATGGAGGTATCTAGCCCATTCACATCCGTTATGCGCAGCATATTGCCGTGCCAACCATCTTTGTACTCGCTGTTGCCGTAAAGGGTGAGCTCCACCTTGCAGGTGTTGGAGAGCACAAAGCGGCCCTTGGCCTCCTCGCCGGGCACATTGCCGGGTACAATGGACACCTCGAATGGAATCGCATCGTCGGACGTGCACTCGGGGGCGATGTCAACAACGAACGCAACCCGCCCCGTGCTGTTGGGAGCTATGCTGCTCACGCGCTGAATGGGCGGCAAGCCTAGCACCAATGGACTATGGGTCGATAGCTCCACCTGCACATCGGTGGCCTCGTAGCTGCCAGCGTTTAGCACATCCACATTCACAACAACTTGGTTGTCAGCACCGAGCAGCTCATTCCATGAAGCCCGCTGGTACACCAGCTTGGGCTTATGGGCCTCTAGGCTGATGGTGCTAGTCCATGTGCGCTCCGCGCTGACGACCTCCACATCAATGTGGAGGTGCTGCCCATCGGGCAGCGCGGGGCTGGTTCGTAGCGCAAAGCTGTCCAGCAGGCAGTTCGCCCCGGGGGCCAGCGCCTCTATGTTGGCCTCGCCCTCCACCATGACCAGCGGGTTGGCACTGCTCAGCCTCACCGTGGATGCCGCCGATGCCTCCAAACCTATGTTTTGCAGCTTGAGCTGTAGGAGCGAGGGGCGGCCCGAGAGCAGCAGCCCGTCGTGGTTTAGCTCCATCTGGACGCATTTCACGTATGGCCCATCGATGGGCAGCACATCGATTTCCTGATATATGGTGGTGGTGTTGAAGCCCGTGGCCACCAGCAGGGCCTTGCCCACCTCAAAGCCATCGGTGGGCAGGGTTATGCGGCCATCGGCATCGGTAAAGCCCGACACGTAGCGCCCGTTCTGCGACAGGCACACCTGGATGTTGTCCGCTGGCAGCCCCTCGGCGGTGAACTCGGTGCTGAAAGCAATACCGCAAAGGGCGTACATGCTCGATGCAGCCAGCGTTTTGGGCGGTGCGGTGCGTACTTGCAGGGCGGCATCGCCAAACACCACCCAAGTTTGGGCGGTGGAGCGCCCAACGCCCCCATAATCCCTCAGCATGAGCGACAATCCGTTGATGTGGATGCTGCCCAGCAGCGTTCGGCGCTCTTCGGTGTTGATGCCGCTGCCGGGGTTGTGGTCGTAGTCGTAGCCCCCGGTGAGCAGGTCGTTGAAGTAGTCCTGCCCGCGCATGGGCGGGGCCCATGGCTGGTTTATCGATGACATGAACGTGGCCACCGCGCCACCATTGCTCTGCCGCAGCCATGCCTCGGCGAAGTTGTTGCCCAGGTCGTAGGCCCCCACCAGGCAGGCCGTGGCGATGATGAACGGTAGCTTGTGGCCATTGGTCAATTTCCGCACATTGGTGGTGGTGTAGCCCGTGGTAACGAAGCTATGCGAGTACCCGTGGCCGGTGTAGTTCATTATGCTGGCCCCCTCCTCTATGGCGGCGTGCAACCTAGCGGGCAGGCAGTCATCCTGCCCCTGATGAAAGCGCAAACGCCGTTGGTAGCCATCGGGCCGTAGCTTGTGATCCCATATCACATTGGAGTGGGCGATATCGGACTCGCCATTGTCGCCGTTCAGGCCGCCCTCGTTGGAGGCAATGCTTATGGCGGTGGAGTACCATTCGTTTTGCGCCGACACATCGGGCGAGCGCTCATAGTTTATGGACTTGTTCACCTGCGCGGCCAACTCCTGGGCGTTGGTGCACGAGAAGCGGCCCACCGCGATGTCGGGGTAGTAGTCGTCGCCCACCACGCAGCCCAGCGAGGGGTCGGCCGGGGCGGAGCCCTCGGTGCCGTTCTTAACGTCCTCCCAGTCGCCCACCAGCTGCACGAACATGATGTCGGGGTTGGCCGCGAACGCATCGCGCACGGTCTGCCCCACATGGGTGCCCCTGGGCACCACCACCCGCTGCACCCCGAAGCCCTTCTGCCGCTTCCACTCAATGTAGGGCGCAATGCCAGCGGTGTCGCGGGGGGTGGTAATCACCAGAATGTCGCCATACTCATTGGCCACGGGCAGGGGCTCGCGGGTGGCGGGCAGCGCGGTGTGGTTCAGAAACATCTGCCTATACAGGCCGTTGCTCTGCGTGAGTCTATGGGCGGCGGCGCGGCGGACTATCGCATTCATCGCCCTGGGGCTGCTGCGCTCCACCACCTCCACGGTGATGCGGCGGAACACGCGCAGACGCTGCTCCACGGCGTTGTACGCAAATGGGTAGAAGCACACGCGCACACCGCGCACATCGCGCAGCACGAATGGCGTGTCGAGCACGTGTTCGGCCTCGGGGTAGCGGGGGCAAACAAGCGCCTCTAGAGCAGTAACATACGGTATCGTATCGGGGTTCTGGCTACGGTATATGGTGCCCCGCGAGGGCAGCATGGGGTGCCGCAGGTCGATGTCGTAGTAATCGGTGCTCACCAGCCGCGTGGTGATGTGGGCGGCATCGGATACGGCTACGCTCGTGCTCACGTAGGGCAGCTCGGCCCAGCCCTTGCGCTCGGTGAGCTGCGCCGAGGGCATGTCGATGGTTTGGTAGCGGGCATTGCCCGCCTGCACATCGCGCAGCCGCCAGCTCTGAAGCTCAAAGCTGATGCGCCCACCCGTGCCTGTGGCCTCGTAGCGCATGGTGTAGCCGCGCTGCCCCCATAGCTGCGGGGCTATGAGCAGCAGCGCTACACCCACTATATGTCGAACGGATTGCATATTTTTGTTTATACGCAGATGGTGGGCATTAAGTTGTGGTTCAGATGCTAAAGAAGGGGCCATCTCGGTCAGATGGCCCCTTGCGCTACGCGTATGCCCCTTGCGCAGGCTTATTTCTTAGGCGTATGCTTGAGCACCTCCACCAGGAAGTCCCAGAATTGGGCCACGGTCTTGATGTTCACCTTCTCATCGGGCGAGTGGGGCGAGCAGATGGTGGGCCCGAACGAGATCATGTCGAGGTTGGGGTACACGCCGCCCAGTAGGCCACATTCCAAGCCCGCATGGATGGCCTTAATCTCGGGCTTTTTGCCATACTTATCCTCGTACACCTTAATCATGGTGTTGAGGATGGGCGACTGCATGTTGGGCTTCCAGCCGGGGTATGCGCCCGAGAACTCCACCTTGGCGCCCGCCAGCTCAAAGATGCAGGCCATCTTATTGGCCAATGCCTCCTTCGAGGTGTCCACCGAGCTGCGCAGCAGGCAGCAGGCCAACACCTTGTCGCCCTCGGTGCGCACCACGGCCAGGTTGGTAGACGTTTCCACCAGGCCGGGCATGGAGTCGCTCATGCGCACCACCCCGTTGGGGCAGCCAAATATGGCGCGGATGATGTTGCCTTGCGAGCGCTCATCGATTACGTACTGCGGGGCGGCGGCGGGCTCCAGCACCATGCGCAGCGATGGCTCGGTGGCCGAGAACTCGGCCCTGTAGATGCCCTCGAACTTGGCGGCCAGCTGCTCCAGCTCCTGGGCTTTGGCGCTGGGCACCACCACCTCTATGAACGCCTCGCGAGGGATGGCGTTGCGCAGGCTGCCACCATCAATGTGGCCCATGCGGATGCCAAGGGGCTGCGCACTATATAAGAACCTGAAAGCCAGCTTGATGGAGTTAGCACGCCCCAGCACGATGTCCATGCCCGAATGGCCGCCGCGCAGGCCGGTAACGGCCAGCCGGTAAGCCTTGGCGCCGGCGGGTACGGCCTCGCGCTTGATGTCGAACTCAACGCTAGCATCGAGGCCGCCAGCGCAGCCCACGTAGAGCTCGCCCTCGGTCTCCGAGTCGAGGTTCATCAGGATGTCGCCCTTTAGCAGGCCGGGCTTAAGCCCGAAGGCACCCGTCATGCCGGTCTCCTCATCGGTGGTGAACAGCGCTTCGATTGGGCCGTGAGCTATGTCGGTAGCCTCGAGCACAGCCATGGCCGCCGCGCAGCCTATGCCGTTGTCGGCGCCCAAGGTGGTGCCATTGGCCGTAACCCACTCGCCATCGATGTACGCCTCTATGGGATCCTTTTCGAAGTCGTGCTGCACATCGCTGTTCTTCTGCGGCACCATGTCGAAGTGGGCTTGCAGCACAACGCCCTTGCAGCCCTCCATGCCTGGCGTGGCGGGCTTGCGGATGATGACGTTGCCCACCTCATCGACCATCGACTCCAAGCCGAGCTTCTGTCCAAAGGCGTGGATGAAATCGCCCAGTGCCCGCTCCCTCTTCGAGGGATGCGGAATCTGTGTGATGCTGTGGAAGTGCTTCCAGACCCGCTCGGGGTCGAGCTTAAAGATTTCCTTATTCATAACAACATGGTATTTAGATAATTGACAAATCAACACTAGACCATAAAGGTAGCAATTTTTCGTATCAAGCGCGAATGGCGGGCAAAATTTCGCCCAGCGCACGCGGGCGGATATAAATCAATCGGGCACACTTATAAAGATGCGCCCCATAAAGTGGTGGCGCTACGTTATATTTGTAGATAATTAATTTCTCCACACCGGAACCAATGCATATTGCTATGAATAAGCAACTTACATCCACAAAAAGAGCCGTGCTCACTGCGCTGCTCGCGCTGCTCACCCTAAGCGGCTGGGCCCAGCAGGGCATCAGCTACCAGGCCGCCCTGCGCGGCCCCGACGGCCAGCCCCTGGCCAACCGCGAGGTGCGCCTGCGCCTGGCGCTGGCCGATGGCGGCACCACCGTCTACCGGGAGGACCGGACCGCCACCACCAGCCCGCTGGGCCTGCTGCAGGTGGCCGTGGGCGAGGGCGCGCCCGTCCAGGGCGCCTACGCCGATATAGACTGGTCGCGCCCGCTCAC
>JAFTDN010000053.1 GCA_017454165.1 Bacteroidales bacterium
CTTCAGGAGGATTACCCTAGACTACGAGTTTTACTCCGACTCCTCCGAGGCCATGATCCAAATCGCCTTCTCGAAAATCATGCTTAACAAATTATCGAATTGAAATTTAAACAGCTTCTCAGAAGTAACATCCACTTCCTTACGTTTCGCTTCAAGTACACCAACAGCCATGCCGTTTATGAACAAGAAGTAGTCGGCTTCTCGATTTCCTTCAAGCAGACCTTCTCGGATAGCGGCAGCCGTAAGAGTGGGAGTATAGAAATCTCTATCTACCACTTTCCAACCAGCGTCTTCAAACATCTGGTCTATCTTGACTCTTGCTTTTTCTTCAGGTGTCATTGCTTCCCGATTTCCCGTCATATCGCCAGTAGCGGAGGCTGTACCTGGGGCAGATTGTGCCCCAAAGGCAGACTGATGGGCTCTAAACCTATGTGGGGCAGGTGGGGTAGAAATAGATTGCGCTGCTGTTGTAGCGAGTCGAACATAGGTAGTATTTGGTTCATCATCAGACTGTTAATCACTGTTGTGAACCGTGCACCTTTCCATGGGCTGGTGTTGGCCATAAAGGCGAAGGTGAAGCCCTGCACGTTGGCCTTGGCCAGCACGGTGGTGCCGGGCAGCGAGCCTGTGCGCCATAGGGTGCCTGTGCTGTCGGCGGCAATCCAGCCGTAGGGGTAGAAGTGCTCCTGATGTGCGGCCATGGTGGCCACCGACTGGGGCGATAGGATGTCGGGGAATGGCCCATGGCCGTCCACGGCCATCATCATCCGGACGAGGCTCACGGGCGATATGGCCCATCCGCCCGCTGCCCCCAGGGTTCTGATGTCGTTGCCTCCACGGCTCTTCGAGGCCATGCGCGAGCCATCGTAGGCGATCACCGAATCAGCCTCGGGCATTTCGTAGTAGCGGGCCTCGTGGGGTAGCTTGATCGAGTCCCAACCATCGGCGATGCCGGCATCGTAGATGTGCAGTGGGTGCATGATGGACTGCTGTACGTACTGCTCGTAGGGCATACCGCTGGCGCGCTCCACCACGAGCTGTAGTATGGCGTAGCCGATGTTGCAGTACCTGCTACTCGTGCCAGGGGTGTAGTGCAGGCGGCGGCGGGTGGTGGCAAAGCGCACGATGTCGGTGAGGCCGATGGGCAGAGGCATACCTAGGTCGTCGGCGATAATCTGCTTGATGAACATGTGGTCGCCGTATCGGGTGTCCCATCCAGCGGAGTGGTTGAGCAGATGGCTCACGGTGATCTGGGCAGTGCGCGGATCTTTCAGGGGCATGAACATGGAGTCGTTCAGGATACCGCGAGGGCCGAATATGGTGTCGTTGAGGCCGAGCAGGTTGTCCTCCACGAGCTTCATCACGGCGATGGCCGTGATGAGCTTCGACACGCTGGCCACGCGCATCACGTTGTAGGGCTGCATGGGGATGGAGTCCTCGCGGTTGGCGAATCCGAAGCCGCGAGTGTATATCAGCCGGTCGCGGTAGGCCACGGCTACGCTTGCGCCCACCAGCTCCCAGCGGGCTACGAACTGTTCGAAAGCGGCGTTGATGCTGGCATAGCTAGGGCTGCTGGTGAGCTGGCTCGATATGCTCAGCAGGTCCACCCGCTGGTACACCGAGGGCAGGGTGGAGTGCTCGCCTGGGGAGTTTGAGCTGAAGCCGTGCAGCAGTGAGGCCATCAGGGCCCCAGTGGCTATAATGGTGGTGAGCAGTATTTTATTGCCTAGGCGCACCTGTCGAGCAGCTGTTTTATGGTGTTCACGAACCTGTCGATGTCGGCCTCGGTGGTATCCCACGAGGTCATCCAGCGGACCTCGTTGCGGGCCTCGTCCCAGATGTAAAAGGCGAACTCGCGCTGCAGCAAGTCGGTGATCTGCACCGGGATGGTGGCGAACACGGCGTTGCTCTGCACTGGCTGTGTGATCTGCACCTGTGGTACTTGGCGCAGCCTTTCGGCCAGCCGCTGGGCCATTTGGTTGGCGTGCTGTGCGGTGCGCAGGTAGAGCTGGTTGTCGAGGTAGGCTATGAACTGAGCGGCCACGAAGCGCATCTTGGAGGCCAGCTGTAGGCCCTGCTTGCGAATGTACTGGAAGTCGGCTGCCAGCTCGGGCGCAAAGAATACGATGGCCTCGCCGTACATCATGCCGTTCTTGGTGCCGCCGAACGAGAGCACATCGACCCCCACGTCGCCAGTAATCTGCCGCAGCGAGAGGCCGAGCGATGCCGCCGCGTTGGCCAGGCGGGCGCCGTCCATGTGGAGCCGCAGGCCGTGCTGGTGGGCGTAGTTGGCCAGGGCGCACAGCTCATCGGGGGTGTACACCGTGCCCAGCTCGGTGGGTTGAGATATGGAGATGGCCCGGGGCTGGGCGTGGTGCTGGGAGCCGAATCCGTGCATGTGCTTGGCCACCAGCTCGGGCGTGAGCTTGCCGTTAGGGGTGGCCACGGTGAGCAGCTTGCAGCCGGTGTGCCGCTCGGGGGCACCGCACTCGTCCACGTTGATGTGGGCCGTCTCGGCGCAGATGATGGCGCTGTGGCGCTGCGTGATGGCCTGCAGCGCCAGCACGTTGGCCGCCGTGCCGTTGTAGGCTACGTAGGGCACCACGTTGTCACCAAAAGTGTCGATTAGCTTGGTGGTGGCCCTGATGCAGTAGATGTCGGTGCCGTAGGGGGGCACGTGGCCGTGGTTCACATCGGCCAGCTTTTGCAGAATGTCGGGATGCACCCCCGAGCAGTTGTCGCTCGCGAAGCTGTGCGGATTGATTTCTAGCATGAACGGTTGAGTCTGTCGAATCTGAGCAAAGATAGCTCATTTTTTGCAAGCTCATGGTATGCACATCGTTTTATACCATGATATTTTTATAATGCGCTGTTGTATTGTATGTTATGCATCATGCATTTTTTTAGGGCTACGCCTTGTGGGGTTGCATTAATGTAGTTTAACGCTATGAAAATCCCATCGCAGTGGGGAGGGCTGCGAATAATGGCGTAAATTTGTACCCCTAGTTGAGCGGGGCAACCCCATGCTTGATATTCTTGTGTGGGTTTATATCGCTTATACTTAATGTGTTATAACAATATAACATGGACAGACAACAGCAGCTTGAGGCCATATTGCAGCGGCGCATCATGGTGCTCGATGGGGCCATGGGCACGGTGATACAGCAGCACGGGCTGGCCGAGGACGACTTCAGGGGCGAGCTCCTGGCCCAGCACCCCGTACCCCAAAAGGGCAACAACGATGTGCTCACCCTCACCCGTCCGCAGCTCATCGCCAGCATCCACCGTCAGTACCTAGAAGCGGGGGCCGACATCATAGAGACCAACACGTTCAGCTCCACCACCATTGCCCAGCGCGAGTACGGCACCGAGGCCCTAGTGGAACAGCTCAACCGCGCTGCCGCCCAGCTGGCCCGCCAGCAGGCCGACGACTTCACCCGCCAGAACCCCGCCAAGCCGCGATTCGTGGCGGGCTCCATGGGCCCCACCGGCGTAACCCTCTCCATGTCGCCCGATGTGGCCAACCCCGCCCTGCGCACCCTGAGCTTCGACCAATTCGTGGAGGCATACGCCCAGCAGGCCGCCGCCCTAATCGAGGGCGGGGTCGATGTGCTGCTGATCGAAACCATATTCGACACCCTCAACGCCAAGGCAGCCCTGTTCGCTATCGCCAACGTGCAGCGGCGGCTGCGCACCAACGTGCCCGTGATGCTTTCGGCCACCGTGGCCGACACCAGCGGGCGCCTGCTGGCCGGGCAGACCATCGAGGCGTTCGTGGCCTCGGTGGAGCATTACCCGCTGCTGAGCGTCGGCCTCAACTGTTCGTTTGGCCCCGAGCAGATCATGCCCTACGTGGACGAATTGTCGCGTTGCACCGATGCCTACGTCAGCGTACACCCCAACGCTGGCCTGCCCAACCAGCTGGGCCTATACGATCAGACCCCCGAGCTGATGGCCTCCGCCGTGGGGCGGATGCTGACGGCTGGCATGGTGAACATCGTGGGCGGATGCTGCGGCACCACCCCCGACCATATAGCCCGAATAGCTCAGGTGGCCGCCCTGTGCGAACCCCGTCGCAGGCCGCAGCTCGACTGGCACATGCGGCTCAGCGGCCTTGAGCCGCTCGAGGTCTCCCCCGACAAGAACTTCATCAACGTGGGCGAGCGCACCAACGTGGCTGGCTCCAAGAAGTTCGCCCGCCTCATAGCCGCTGGGCAGTACGCCGAGGCCGTGCAGGTGGCCCGAGAGCAGGTCGATGGCGGAGCCCAGGCCATCGACGTGTGCATGGACGATGCCATGATCGATGCGCCCGCCGCCATGACCCACTTCCTGAACCTAATCGCCTCGGAGCCCGAGATAGCCCGGGTGCCCATAATGATCGACTCGTCGCGATTCGAGGTGATAGAGGCTGGGCTCAAGTGCGCACAGGGCAAATGCGTGGTGAACTCCATCAGCCTGAAGGAGGGCGAGGAGGAGTTCATCCGCCGCGCCAGCATCATCAGGCAGCACGGGGCCGCCGTGGTGGTGATGCTATTCGATGAGCAGGGGCAGGCCACCACCACCGAGCGACGAATTGAAGTGGCCCGCCGTTCTTACGAAATCCTCACGCAGCGCGTGGGCTTTAGACCCACCGACATCGTGTTCGACCCCAACATATTGGCCATAGGCACGGGGATGGCCGAGCACGACTCGCAGGC
>JAFTDN010000054.1 GCA_017454165.1 Bacteroidales bacterium
ATACGCCCTCAGCGTATCATACGCCATCGATCTGCAGTCGGTTCACATCGCAGCCGCCTCTACGAAGCAAAACAATGCATTTAGCAACGGCGAATTGTCAGAAAATTTCACTGGAAAAATAGGCGGCGTTCAGGCACAATATAGCGTCGAAAATAATAAACGGAAAGAAATTCTCCAATACGCCTTTGCAAGCAGCGCATACGCTACATTTACCGAGAAAATACAAGATATTAAAGTCTTATACTCCATTGCATACGATGCTAGCATTTCGTACACGTTTGGCGCACAGGTTAAGGCCAAAGAAGCTTTTGATGCTGTTGAAATACAGGGTACAAATACCACACAAAATAAAGCCCTTATAGGCGTAAGGGCATATTTGACCGAGGATTTCTTTGTGCGTAAGGTGATGCCGTTGGTATACGATGGCTATCCCTTTGGCAACATAAAGCTCGATCGCGAAGAGCAGCCAATAGGTGTTCCACCGCATCAGGCTTTTCGCATCAATAGCACATTCGAAAGCGACCTGAACTGCAATAAGCTGAAAGCCGACAATTTTTGCTTTCCATTCACTTTCTGTGCGGCTGTTACAGCGCAAAGCGACTACTACGATTTGCGCAACAAGGTGGTAAATCGTTTATCTACAGATTCACCAATTTATAAACGCTATGTAACCAGTTCGCTACCAGTGATACATAGTGGTAAATATAAAGCAAAGCTAACCTACACTTTGCCCGATGGTACTGTGAGTAGCACTGCCGATTTTGAATACCACAATCACCTATAGACCAATGTGGCACATGCTAACGCGGGCTGCCAAGTTTGAGCAGTTCCAGCTCGTGCTGCAGGGCTTCCCAGCGATTTATTAGCGCGGTGGATTGCTGTTTGGTTTCTTCGTAGCGTTTGAAATATTCTCCATCGTTCAGGTCGATGCCGTGGGCGGCTGGATTCGATAGGGCTTCGTCCATTTGGGCAATCTGCTCATCGAGCTTTGTTATTTGTTGCTCCACATCGGCGATGGCGTTTTGGAGTTTACGTGCTTGGCGGTCGTATTCGCGCCGTTGCTCTCGATTTTGTTGCGATGTGCTAGCCGATTTGGCGGGTGCAGCTTCGACGGGTTTTGATGCGGCAGGAGTGGCGGACGCTTTGGCGGCGGTGGGTTTATGTTTGGATTCTAATGCTTTCAGGCTGTCGATTCGTTTCCGCTGCAGGAACTCGAATATGCCGCCAATATGCTCACGCACCGTGCCGTCAGAAAATTCGTAGATTTTATCCACCAGGCCGTCGAGAAATTCGCGGTCGTGCGACACCAGGATTAGCGTACCATCGAAGCGTTGTAGGGCGTGCTTCAGCACGTCTTTCGAGCGCATGTCGAGGTGGTTGGTGGGTTCGTCGAGCACCAGCAGGTTGTGGGGTTCAAGCATCAGCTTGGCCAGTGCCAGCCGGTTGCGCTCGCCGCCCGATAGCACCTTCACGCGCTTGTCGATGTCATCGCCACGGAACAGGAATGCGCCCAGGATGTCGCGCATACGGGTGCGTATGTCGCCTACGGCCACCTGGTCGATGGTTTCTAACACGGAGAGGTTGCCTTGCAGTATTTCGTCTTGATTCTGAGCAAAATAGCCTAATGTCACGTTGTGGCCTATGCTAACTGAGCCGTCGGTTGGGGCGAGGTCGCCAATGATAATACGGCTCATGGTGGTTTTGCCCTCGCCGTTGCGCCCCACAAATGCTACTTTCTGGCCGCGCTCTATGGTGAAGTTGGCCTTGGAGAATATCAGATTGTTACCAAACTGTTTGGTAACGTCCTTGGCGCGCACCACCACATCGCCCGAACGGGCGGCTGGCGGGAATTTGATGTTCATGGTGGCCACGTCTTCTTCTTCAACCTCAATTAGTTCGAGGCGGTCGAGCATCTTTATGCGCGATTGCACCTGCACGGCTTTGGTTGGTTTGTAGCGGAAACGCTCAATGAACTCCTGCGTGTCTTCAATCAGTTTTTGCTGATTGCGGTAGGCGGCCAGCTGCTGCTCGTGGCGTTCGCGGCGCAGCTCAACGTATTTGGAGTAGGGCACGCGGTAGTCGTGCAGGTGTCCCAGCGATATTTCTATGGTGCGCTGGGTTACGTTGTCGAGGAACGTGCGGTCGTGCGATATGAGCAGCAGCGCGCCGGTGTAGGAGAGCAGGTAGTCTTCGAGCCATTGTATCGACTCGATGTCGAGGTGGTTGGTTGGCTCGTCGAGCAGCAGCTCTTGCGGTTTTTGTAGGAGTATTTTGGCCAGTTCGATGCGCATACGCCAGCCACCGCTGAACTCGTTGGTGGGGCGGTTGAGGTCGGCACGGCGGAAGCCCAGCCCGGTCAGTGCCTGCTCGGCCTGGGCGGCGGCGGTGTCGCCATCGAGCAGCGCGTAGCGGTCGTTCACATGGGTCAGACGGTCAATCAGAGCCATGTAGGCATCGGAGTGGTAGTCGGTGCGCGAGGCCATTTCGGTCTCGATGCGGGCGGCCTCGGCGCGGAGCTGCTCGGTTTCGTTAAAGGCGGTTAGGGCCTCATCCAGCACGGTGCGGCCATCGGCCAGGGCCATTTGCTGGGGCAGATAGCCCAAGCGGGTGTCCCTGGGCATGGCTACTGTGCCGCTGGTGGGTTGCTGCTGACCCGCAATCAGGCGCAGCAGGGTGGTTTTGCCCGCTCCGTTGCGTCCAACCAGCCCCACGCGCTCGCGCTCGTTGAGCTGAAAGTTTATCTGCTTGAATAGGTCTTCGCCGCCAAAGCTTACTGTGAGCTGGTTTACCGAAATCATGAGCCGTGTTGCGTTTTTTCTTTCACGCCGCAAAGATAGCTTTTTGGGGCGATTGTCGCGTAGCTATCACACCGCAGTTCCACGCCATCGGCCCGTGCGCAGATAGAGCCAGGCACCCAGCGCGAGCAGCGTACCGTAGATGAACTCGGTGCACCACACCGCTGGAAGCGATAGGCGCAGCGCAACGGTGGATGTGTAGGCGTAGCCCATGTAAACCATGAGCGTGAGCATCTCTACGGCCAGCGATACCCGTGTGCGCCCAGTGCCCGACACGGCGTTGAGCAGCACGAAGCCCATGGCTTGGCTCAACGAGGCCAATGCCACCACGCGCAACGTGGGCAGGGTTTGGGCAATGAGCGCAGCATCGTCGGTGTAAATGCCCATGATATGCTCGCCCAGAGTCAGGCATAGCACCGCCAATATGCCCACCATCGACAGGCAGAGCCGCAGCACCCGCCTGAGCAGCACCCCCAAATGCTGCTCATCGCCCCTCCCTATGAGCTGGCTCACAAAGGCATTGGTGGTCGATGTGAACCCCCAGATGGGGAGCAGCACTATGTTGTACACGCTGCGCACTATGTTGGAGGCGGCCAGCTGCGTTTCGCCTAATTTTTCTATGAGCACGAAAAATATGAACCACACGAACACCGACACCGTGAACTGGAACATCAGCGGCCAGCCCACGTTGAGTATGCGTAGTATCAGCTTGGGCCTGAAACGAGAAAAACGGAACAGATTGAACTGCCTATGATTGAACATTAGCAGCGTGTACAGCGTAAACGCTGCCGCGCCCACCAGCTCCGCCACCACCGAAGCCGCTGCCGCGCCCGCTACGCCCATGGCGGGCAGGCCCCAATGGCCGAAAATTAGGCCATAGTCCAGCGCAATATTGGTGAGCACCACCATCACTGTGGTTATGGTTATCACCTTTGTGCGGCCTATGCCCACGTAGAATGCTTGGAACGTGTAGCCCACAAAGGCCAGCGGAAGCCCTACAATTCGATGGTTGAAAAAGTGCTGCCCCGCCTCAAGCACATCGGCTGACTGTACCATGGTGCGCAGTAGTGGGGCCGCCCCTAATCGCATGGTGATGAGAAGAAATAGCCCCATGCATACCATAAGGCCTAGCAGATGCTCAACCAGCCGTCCCACGGTGCGCTGCGCACCTTGTCCAATACGCCGGGCTATAATAATTTGCCCGCCAATGCTGATGCCCCAGCCCAGCATTAGCAGCACCTGGTAGAATAGCCCGCCAATAACCCCGCCGCCCAGCGCAATGTCGCCCAAACGGGCCAAAAACGCGGTGTCGGTAACAATCAGAATGTTCTGCGCCACGCTGCCCAGTATGATGGGGTAGGCCACGCGCCAGATATTCCGCGCCGATATGTGGTCGTGCTGCTGAATCGCCATCCGCAACATGCTGGCCGCTATGCCTTTTGGGGGGCGGTTAGGCTATCTACAAACAGCAGCATACGGTTGGTGATGTTCACCTCGCTCACGCTGCTGTCGAAGTCGAGCGATAGGATGTTCATCTGCGGGTACATGGCCTTCACGCGCTTCTCTATGCCCTTCTCCACTATGTGGTTGGCTATGCAGCCGAAGGGCTGCAGGCTCACCACGTGGTTCACCCCCTGACGGGCAAACGAGGCCAGCTCGCCGGCAATCAGCCAGCCCTCGCCGAATTGAGCGTTCAGGGTGATTATGGGCTTGGCCAGCTCGGCCTTCTCATAGATGCTCTCAAAGGGGGTGAAGTAGCGGAAATCCTTGCCCATGCTGTTCACGCGGTTCACCTGCCGCTGCACCAGCGCGTAAATCCAGTCCATCACAAAGCGGGGCATACCCGAGCGCTGCACATGCTCATCGATGCGGGCATCGCGGTTTACAAAGCTCTGGGCGAAGAAGTCGAGCAGCATGGGCGGCACCACCTCTATGCCATGCTCCACCATCCACGCGGTGATGTCCTTCTGGGCGAATGGGTTGAATTTCAGGTATATCTCCCCCACAACGCCCACGCGGGGGCATTGCTCCCTATCCGTACAGATGGCATCGAAATCTTTTATAGCCCTATGCAGCAGCGCCATGAGCGCCGATGGGCTGTTCTGCCCTATGGGCTTAGCGGCCAGCTGCAGGTAGGTGTCGCGCAGCTCATCGGCCTGGCCAGGCACGCGCTCGCGTACCACCGAGGCGTAGTAGAGCTTGGCAAGGCAGTCGCTGTAGAGTATGGCGGCCACGGCTATGGGCAACACCTTGAGCCACGGTATGCGGAAGCCCGGCTGATTGTTGTCAATGCCGCTGCCCGGGGCCAGCGACACTACCGGCGTTTGCGTGTAGCCCGCCTCCACCAGCGCCCGCTTGATGAGCGACATGTAGCTGCTGGCGCGGCACTGCCCCCCCGTTTGGGTCATGGCTACCACGGTGTTGCAGGGGTCGTATTGGCCCGATTTAAAGGCGTTCACTATGTCGCCCACCACCAGGGTAGCAGGGTAGCACACCTCGTTGTTGGAGTATTGCAGCCCCCACGAGCACGACTGTTCATTGCTTATGGGCAGGTTTACCAGATTGTAGCCCGCCAGGCGGAACACGGGCGGTATCAGGGGCGATATGAACGGGGTAAAAAACGGCGCGATGATGGTCTTGTGCCGGTCGGCCTTGGTGTAGGGCGGGGTGGTTACGAATGGGCGCACCTTACGGGCCTCCTTCACAGGCGGCGACACGCGCAGGCTCTCCACCAGCGACCGCGCCCGCAGCTTGATGCTGCCCACGTTGCTGATGTCGTCAATCTTGAGCAGGGTTAGGTTCTTGTCGTAGCGCTTGAGCAGGGCGCGTACCTCATCGACCAAGAACGCATCAGGGCCGCAGCCGAACGAGGTGAGCTCCATGAACTGCACCGTTTGTGGCTGCTCGGCAGCCCACTGCGCCGCTTTCAGTATGCGGTTGGTGAAGGCCCACTGGGGCAGGTAGCTTACGCCGCTGAGGGCTAACCCCTGCTGCCGCACTATGTCATCGGTGATGACGTGTACGCCCAGGTCGGCTATCATGTGCGATATTTTGTGCTGTATCAGCGGGTCGGCATGGTAGGGGCGCCCCGCCAGCAACACCACCAGGTCGCCAGCTGCACGGGCGGCTGCGTATGCTTGCTGGTTGCAGGCGCCTATCTCGGTCTCAAACTCCTGCTGCTCGGCCAATGCCCGTTTGAACGCGGCGCGGATGGTGCGCTCGCCCACGCCCAGGCCCTTCAGGTAGTCGCGGCACTGCTGGTAGAGCAGCTTGCTGTCCTTGAACGATATGACCGGCGCATCGATGGGCACATCGCCCGATTGCACACCCCGCACCACCTGCGAATAGCCCGCCACCACAGGGCAGTTATAGGTATTCTGCTGCGGGCCATCGCTGGCGTTATTGGGCTCGAACACCACAAAGGGCATGAATATGCGGTCTACGCCGTGCTGTAGCAGATTCTGCACGTGCCCGTGCATGAGCTTGGCCGGGAAGCAGATGTTGTCCGACATCACCATGTGCGCTGCTTTTTCGTAGCGGGCAAAGGTCGATGGGTCGGAGAGCCTGACGGCTATGTTGCATCCGGTGAGCAGCGTGTGCCAAAATGGGTATTCTTCGAACATGTTCAGCCCACGGGCTATGCCCACGGTCATCAGCGGGCGATCGAGCGCGGCCTGACGGTCGAATAGCAGCTCCAGCTTGCGCTCGTAGGTGTTCGAGCCGCGCCGCTGCGCCTTGCCCTGATTGCTGAACACCTTCTCGCAGCGGTTACCCGAGTAGTATTGGTTTTGCCCGCTAAAGGTGTAGCGCACCACGGTGCACTGATTGTCGCAGCCCTTGCACTGTAGCTGGGCGGAGGTGTAGCTGGCCTTGCTGAGCATCTCCTCAAGCGTGTGGCCTTGGCTTAGGGGCTGCTCCTGAGCGTATAGGGCGCAGCCCAGCGCGCCCATGAGCTCGGGGCAATCGCTGCGCGAGATGTCCTTGCCCACCAGCTTCTCGAAGCCGCGCACTATGGCATCGTTGCGCATGGTGCCGCCCTGAACCACTATGTGGTCGCCCAGCTCATCGGCGTTTTTCAGCTGTAGCACCTTGTAGAGGCAGTTCTTCACCACCGAGTACGATAGCCCAGCGGCTATGTCGGCCACCTGTGCACCCTCGCGCAGCACCTGTTTTACCTTGGAGTTCATGAACACCGTGCAGCGGGTGCCTAGGTCGCATGGCGCCGCCGACAGGCAGGCCGACTGCGCAAAGTCGGCCACGCTGTAGTTGAGCGATTGGGCGAATGTGCTTATGAACGAGCCGCAGCCCGATGAGCAGGCCTCGTTTATCTCTATCCGGCTGATTACGCCGTGCTGCACGAAGATGGCCTTCATGTCCTGCCCGCCTATATCGAGTATGAACGACACCTCGGGGTCTATATGCTTGGCGGCCATGTAGTGGGCTATGGTCTCAATTATGCCCGCGTTGAGGCCATAGGCGGCCTTTAGCAAATCTTCACCATATCCTGTTGAGCATGAGCCTATTATCTGTAGCTCGGTGCCATGGTGCTCGCACTCGGTTCGTAGTCGGTTTAGGCCGTCCTCAACGGCCTGAATGGGGTTGCCGTTGTTGTCACGGTAGAATGAGTAGCGGATGCAGTGATCCTCGTCGAGCACCACTATTTTGGTGGTGGTGGAGCCCGAGTCTATGCCTATCGACACACGCAGCGGGCCGGAGCTCAGCTTGCGGCGCCTGTAGTTGCCCTGCGCTATGCGCGTTTGCCACTGCGCATACTCATCGGTGCTGCTGAATATGGGGGGCAGGCTCGAGTAGGGGCGGATGTTGGTGCTGAGCCGCTCTTCGAGCATGGCCAGCAGGGGCATCACGCCCATGGGCTGCGAGTGCCCCTGCTGCTCGGCCAGCGCCGTGCCCCAGGCGGGTATCAGGTTGGCCTGATCGGGCAGCACTATGTCGGCATCGCCTGTTAAGTGTAGGTACTGCGCAAAGGCGTGACGCAGGGCGGGAATGAAGGTCAGCGGCCCGCCGCAGAACAGCACGGGGGGGCTTATGGTGTGGCCATGGGCCAGCGTTACCACCGTTTGCACCGCCACGGCGTGGAATATCGAGGCCGCAATCTCCTCTCTGGGGATGTTCTTGGCCACCAGGTTCTGTATGTCGGTTTTGCAAAACACCCCGCAGCGCGAGGCTATGGGATGCACCTGCTTGGCCCGTAGGGCCAGCGCACCGAGCTCATCTACGGGTACGCCAAGCAATATGGACATCTGGTCGATGAATGCGCCCGTACCGCCAGCGCAGTTGCCATTCATACGCAGGTCGGTGGCTTGACCCTTCTCGAAGAATACCACCTTGGCATCCTCGCCGCCTATGTCGATCATGCTCACCACCTCGGGGTGGTTCTGGCGCACGTAGTTGGCCGCCGCCACCACCTCCTGCACGAATGGGATGCCGCACTTCTCAGCAATGCCCATGCCCACCGAGCCGGTGATGCACAGCGATATTTGGGCATCGAGGGGGAGCTGCTCGTTCAGCTGGCCAAAAAACTGCCGCAGGCACTCGTTCACCTTGGCCTGATGCCGCTCGTAGCGCTGGAACTGTACCTCATTCTCGCCATTGAGCACTACCATCTTGGCGGTAGTGCTCCCTATATCTAAGCCTACTCTATACATGCATATCCCTATAACGCCTGTACAATCAAATATTTACAAGGACAACCGCCTCAGAAAAAAATTGCTTCTGATGCCTTGCCCCTCCAATAGGTTTTTACCCAATGCGGTGTGTAATTGATTTATTACTACGCTGTTAATCGTGCATCGGGCTACCATGCATTGGACTGCAAAGTTAGCTCATTTTTTCAGGTTCGCCAAACTCAGAACCAACTAATGCGGGGTGAGGCACAAAATCCCCACATCGACATTTCCCGCGCCGATGGCGCACGATGTTCATGCCTTGGAATCCCCGATTTTGCAGCCGCATGGGCAGCTCGTGCTTACGGGGAGAGAGCTCAAAGGGGGCTGTCGGGGGCTGAGCTTGTCGAAGCCCCACGGGCAGCGCGGAGCGCTGCAACAGATATTGTCTAGGGCGATGCCCTAGGCACGGGGAGGGATTATGCGCGAGGGCAATGCAGCCTGTAGGGCTGCAACATCGGCAGGTGGCAGTGCCATCAGCGGTGCCTGAGCTTGTCGAAGGCACCGTTTCCCTCACTGCGCCTTCGACAGGTTCAGGAGCCAAAAACAGCAGAGACGGGGTGTTCCCCGTCTCTGCGTCTATCGCAGCTGCGATGCCATCGCAGCCCTACATGCTCATTCTCTACAGCAAGGGGGGATACCCCCTTGCTTTGTCTACATGCGCATCACCTTGGCCACAGCGTTGCCCAAGCGGACGATGTAAATGCCTGCGGGCTGGCCGCTCAGGTCGATGCGAACACGCCCTGTGGTGGGGGCTGAGCCTGCCGAAGCTCCCTGCACGGGCTGGCGTACCACCAGCTGACCCCTGGCCGTGTACACCTGCACCTCGACGGCGGCGGTGCCTTCAACGGTGCCTGAGCCTGTCGAAGGCACCGTTACCCACAGCTCACCCGTGGTGGGGTTGGGGTGGAGGCTTAGGCTCTCGGTGCGGCTGTCGAACAGGCCAGTGGTGCTCACTATGGTCAAGTGCAGCGTTACGGTGCTGTCGCAACCATCCACCGATTTCAGGTGGGCCACGTAGTGGCCGCTCTGGGTGTACACCTGCCCGTTCCACTCATAGCTATCGCTGGCTGTGGCCGAAAACTCGTGGTTGTACGGTGTGCATGGAGGGATGGCCTCGAACACGGCCTTCACGTCCATGTCAGCGGTTACGCCGAAGGAGTAGGGGTTGTCCGTGCTCAATTCTGCCCCCGTAGCCTCCCAGTGCACGAAGCGGTAGCCCGCGTTGGCCGTGGCCGTAAGGGTGGCCGTAGCTCCCTCGATGAATGTCCCCGCACCGTTCACGCTGCCGCCATCGGCGGGGATAGCCATTGCGCTAATGGTGTACACCCTCTCGAACACTGCCTCCACGTCCATGTCCATCAGCACGCTGAGGCTGTAGGGGTTGATGGAGCCCAAACTGATGCCGTCCATCTCCCAGCCCACAAATTGGTAGCCCGAGCTGGCCAAGGCGGTAAGCGTGGCTGTAGCCCCCTCGTTGTAGATGCCTGCACCGTTCACGCTGCCGCCCTCGGCGGGGATGGCCGTTGCGGCCACGGTGTAGGTGGTGGCGCTGACCTCAAACTCGGCCACCACATCCATATCGGCGGTTACGGTGAAGGAGTAGGGATTGGACGTGCTCAGCTCTGTGCCATCGGCCTTCCAGCGCACGAAGCGGTAGCCCGTATTGGCCGTGGCCGTTAGGGTGGCGGTGGCGTTCTCG
>JAFTDN010000055.1 GCA_017454165.1 Bacteroidales bacterium
CTGATAATAAATAGGCCAATTTGGGGGCAAAGTTACCATTATCCCGCATAATAGCATTACTTTTGCTGTAAAATTTACTCCTATGCGCTCCTTCCTTCCCATCGTTCTGTCGTTGTGCGCCATGCTTGCGTGTACGCGGCCCCAGCCCAACCGCAGTGCTGCCCAAGCGGCTGATGCTGTTGATACCACGCTGTATGCTAAGGGCTTCAGCATCAGCCGGTACGCCGATTCTACCGTGGTGCGCGTGCGCAACCCGTGGCAGGGTGCCACCGATGTGGAGTATGCCTATACGCTGGTGGACAGTGCGTTGCGCCGTGCGGGCGATGTGTCGCGCATAGCGGTGCCAGCCCGCCGCGTGGTGTGCATGTCATCGAGCTACGTGGCTTTCCTCGATGCGCTGGGCTGCGCTGGGGCCGTGGTGGGCGTGTCGGGGGCCAACTACATCTTCAGCCCCGCCGTGCGCACCCGCATAGAGCAGGGCCTTGCAGGCGATGTGGGCTACGGGCAGGTGCTCAACTACGAGCTCATAGCGAGCCTAAAGCCCGATGTGCTGCTATGCTTCGGCGTGGGGGCCGAGTCGCTGCCCATGATCGACAAGCTGCACGAGCTGGGGGTGCCCGCCATGCTGGTGGGCGAGTACCTAGAGGAGCACCCGCTGGGCAAGGCCGAGTGGGTGAAGGTGCTGGGGGCGCTGATGGGTCTAGATGCCCGCGCCGACTCCCTTTTCAGCTCCATTGCTCAGCGCTACCAGCAGGTGGCCCAGCAGGTGGCCCAGCAGCAGGAGCGTCCATCGGTGTTCCTGAATATGCCCTATAAAGATGTGTGGTACACGCCGGGCTGCGAGAGCTACTTCGTGCAGTTCATACGCGATGCTGGGGGGCGCTACCTCTTCGATGACCTCGAGGGGAGCCGTAGCTACCCCATCAGCTTTGAGCGGGCCCTTGGTGCTGGCCTGCAGGCCGATGTGTGGATGTGCCCCGGCTCGGCCACCTCGCTGGCCGACATCGCCGCGTTCGACCCCCGACTGGCGCAGGTGCGCCCCTACCGGCAGGGGAGGGTGTTCAACAACAACAACCGCGCTACACCCCACGGCGGTAGCGATTTCTGGGAGAGCGGCACGGTGCATCCCGACATCATCCTGCGCGACATGGCGGCCATCTGCCACCCCGCGCTGTTCCCTGGGCACGAGCTGTACTACTTCAACCAGCTCCGATAGCCAATGCGGCGTGGCATCTTGTTCATGGGCGTGGCGCTGTTGTTGCTGCTGCTGCTTTTTGCGCTCGACTTAGCGTTGGGCTCGGTGCGCCTGCCCGTGGCCGATGTGCTGGAGGCCCTGTGGGGGAGTAGTCCGAGCAATGTGCTGGCCAGCAGCATAGTGTCGGGCTACAGGTTGCCCAAGGCCATAACCGCCGTGCTGGCGGGGGGGGCACTGTCGGTGAGCGGGCTGCTCATGCAGACGGTGTTCCGCAATCCGCTGGCAGGCCCCTATGTGCTGGGCATCAGCTCGGGGGCTAGCTTGGGCGTGGCCGTGGTGGTGCTTGGCTCATCGGCATTGGGGTTGGGCTATTGGGCTGGGCAGCTGGGCGTGGTGGTGGCTGCCATGATGGGCGCCATGCTCGTGCTGCTGCTCATACTGGCCGTGTCGTTGCGTGTGCGCGACATCATGACCATCCTCATCCTGGGCATGATGTTCGGCTCGGCGGCATCGGCCATCACCAGCATTTTGCAGTTCTTCAGCGATGAGTCGGCCCTCAAGAGCTACGTGTTGTGGACCATGGGCAGCGTGAGCGGTGTGAGCGGTACGCGGCTGCTGCTCTTCGCGGGCATAGTGGGGGCGGGGCTGCTGCTGGCCCAGCTGCTGGCGCGGCCCCTCAACGTGCTGAGCTTGGGAGAGGGGTATGCCAAAACGCTGGGCTACAATGTTATGGCCGTAAGGTTCATGGTATTCGTGGCCACCAGCCTGCTGGCTGGTTCGGCGGCGGCGTTCTGCGGCCCCATCGGCTTCATAGGGCTGGCCGTGCCCCATGTGGTGAAGATGCTGCTCCGCACATCGAGCCATGCCCTGCTGCTGCCCGCCACGCTGGTGGCGGGGGCCGATGTGCTGCTGCTGTGCGACCTGCTCGCCCAGCTGCCCGGCTCCGACCTCGTGTTCCCCCTCAACTCCGTGGCCGCCCTGATGGGCATACCCATAGTCATATACGTGGTTTTCAGGAATAAACGCATAGCATCATGAGCCAGCGCGGCATCGACATAGAGGGCCTCCGCGTGGGCTACGGTGCCCACGGCTACCGCTACCCGCAGCCCATCAGCTGCTGCGCTCAGCGGGGCGAGCTGGTGGCCCTGGTGGGGCGCAACGGCGTGGGCAAGAACACTCTGCTGCGCTGTGTGGCCGGCCTACAGCGGCCACAGGGCGGGCGGGTGCTGCTCGGCGGTGCCGATGTGGCCCAGATGGAGCGCCGCCATCGCGCCCAGCTGCTGAGCTTCATACCCGCTGAGCCGCCGCGCAGTCCCAACACCACCGTGCGAGGCTTTGTGGAGCTGGCGCGGTACCCCCGCCACGGCTGGTTCGCCCCGCTCGGCCCCGCCGACCATGCCGCCGTGGGGCAGGCCATCGATCGTGTGGGCATGGGCCACCTGGCCCACCGCCACCTGGCCCACCTGAGCGATGGCGAGCGCCAGCGGGCCATGATCGCTTTCGCCATGGCCCACGACACCCCAATCGTGCTCATGGACGAGCCCACGGCCTTCCTCGACCTGCCCAACAAGTTCGAGGTGGTGCGCCTGCTGCGCGACCTCGCCCTGGCGGGCAAAACCATCCTCTTCTCCACCCACGACCTGCCCACCGCCCTCAGCATGGCCGATACCATCTGGCTGATGCTGCCCGGGGCGTTCCACGTTGGTGCTCCCGAGGATCTAATCGTCTCGGGTGCCATCGACGGGCTGATGGAGGGCACGCACGTGCGCTTCGATGCGCAGGCGGGGCAGTTCGCCTACGTGCATGGCCGCGCCCTGCGCCCCGTAGCGCTGCGGGCTTCGGACGGGCTGCTGCGGCAGTGGACGGCCCACGCCCTCCAGCGCGGCGGTTTCGCCGTGCTGCCCGTCTCCACGGAGGGGGCTACCCCGTTGCTGGTGGAGCTGGCCGATGGCCCCCGCTGGGTGCTCTCGCGCGGTGGCGTGCGCAGCAGCTTTGGCTCCCTGCGCTCGCTGATGCTCGCCCTCAGGGAGTAGCCCATGCTGCGGGCTAGAGATGATGGGCTGCTGGTGATTGGAATGTTTCTCTTGCCTATGTATATAATAGGTGTGGTGCGAGAAGCAATCTCTGTGTATAATCTATTGTGTAATAGATATTTATTACGAATGTGCGGGGGCGGGCTGCGATTTTAGTTGAGGTATGATGCCGTACTGGATGTAAATTGATGAAATACAACATGTTGTAAGGGTGTTGGTTTGGAAAATATATGATAAATGTCAGAATTTCGGATTGATTTTTCTATATTGCGCCCTGCAAACCAAAAATAACCTGTTATGAAGAAAATTTTTCTGCTATTATCGCTTGCTGTGGCATCGGCAACCATGCTGAGCGCACAGCGGGTGATAAAGCTGGGGTCGGGGCAGCTGACCCTAGAGGACAACGTGGTGGTGCAGGGCCAGCAGCCCCAGCAGCCAACCGCGCAGAGCCTGCGCGTTGCTCCCGATGGCCCCGTACAGCTGATGGTGCTGCGGTTCGACCAGCTGCCCACGGCCAAGCAAAAGGCCGAGATGCGCAAGCAGGGCATAGAGCTGCACAGCTACATCAGCCACAATATGTACTACGCCACCGTGAGGGGCAACGCCGAGGCGGCGCTGCAGGCTGCCTGCAGCGGACGCGCAGCTGCGCCGCGCGTCCGTCAGGCCAACCTAGTGGACCCCCTCTGGAAGGTGAGCCCCGAGGTTTCGAGCGGGCGCATCCCCGAGTGGGCCAAGGGCAGCAAGGCCGGCATGGCCCGCATCATTGTGGAGTTCTTCAAGTGGGCCAAGACCGACGAAGTGGCTAATCGGCTGAAAAACAGCGGCATCCGCATTGTAAACATGATGGAGCAATTCCGCATGGTCGAGGTGGAGATGCCCGTGGCCGATGTTAAGACCCTGGCCGAGAACGACTGGGTGCGCTGGATTGGCTTCGTTGCGCCTCCAGCCGAGCTGGAGAACTGGCAGGGCCGCACCATGAGCCGCGTGAACGTGCTCTCGCAGGCCGTAACCATGGGTGGCTACAACCTCACTGGCAAGGGCCAGGAGGTGGGTATTTGGGACGGAGACATTGAGCGTCATGCCGACTTAGGTGAGCGTTTACGTTCTCATGAGTTTGTTCAGCCCAGTCCGGTCGCTCACGGACAGCATACTTCGGGTACGCTGGCTGGTGCGGGAATCCTCGATCCCCGCGCCAAGGGCATGGCCCCCGAGGCCATTGTGCATGCGTGGAATTTTAGCGCGACCGATGAGAAGTGGAATGGGATGAACACTCCGCAGAAGATGAGCTACTCTGCGAGCAAGTTCAACGTGCGTGTAACGTCGAACTCGTATGGTGTATCTCAGGCCAATTTTTGCAAAAGCCCTTATCCATACCAGGGAAATGACCCTTCGTTGGATTTGCTCACCAATGAGCTACACCCCGATATGCTGCACTTTTTTTCGGCTGGCAACGACCAAGATAAGTGCGAGGGCAACTCGCTCTATGCCTATGACCACTACGGCACTTCGACTAAGCGTGCAAAGAATGTGGTGATGGTGGGTGCTCTTAACGAGAACGAGGAGATGACTGATTTTAGCAGCTGGGGCCCAATGCCCGATGGACGTCTGCTTCCTCATGTATCCATCATGGGAGAGTCAGTATATTCAACTGTGTATAACAATCAATATGCAGGTGGTATAATATATTCGGGTACCTCGATGGCTTGCCCCGCCGCCGCTGGTACGGCCACGCTCCTCTACGAGTACTACCAGCGCCTACACGGCAAAAAGCCTTTGGCCTCGTTGGCGAAGGCTTTTATTATGAACGGAGCCCGCGATTTGGGCAATGCTGGCCCCGACTATCAGTATGGCTACGGCGTGGTCGACGGCCTGCGCTCGGTGCGCATGGTGGAGAACAGCCAATGGTTTGTTGATGCAGTGGACCATGGCGAAGCCAAAACATTCAGCATTAATGTACCTGCTAATGCCACTGAACTGCGTGTGATGTTGGTATGGAGCGATGTGCCATCTACTTCAGGCACCTATGGTGAAATTGTGAACGATCTCGACCTGACGGTGCTGCAGGGCAGCAGTGCCCATTTACCTTGGGTGCTCGATCCTTCGAACCCTGAGAAACCCGCTACTCGCGGTCGTGATCATATAAATAACCAAGAGCAGGTGCTAATAGCCAATCCAGCCGCTGGTAGCTACACCATTAAGGTAGACGGATACGCCATACCCCAAGGCCCGCAGCAGTTTGCCGTGGTGTATGATGTTTACACCAAGGGTGTTGAGGTTACCTTCCCCAACGGCGGCGAGGTACTTGTGCCTGGCGACCGCCACGTGGCTCGCTGGAACACCAGCGGACTGGCCGACAAAATCCGCGTTGAGCTTTCGACCGATGGAGGCAAAACGTTCCAGATGATTGCTCGCGACCTGCCCGCCAACGCCACCCAGTGCACCTTCACCGTGCCCAACGCCTCCACCGATAAGGCTGTGCTGCGCGTGGTGCAGGGGTCGAATGTGGATTTGTCTGATGCCCAGTTTGTTATCATGGGGGTACCCCAGAATGTGAAGGCCACCTCGGCAACGCCCTGTGCCGCCGACAGCTGGCAGCTGGTATGGGATGCCGTGCCTGGCGCAGCGCAGTATGCAGTGCTAAAGGTGAACCCCGACAATGGCACCACCACCGAGATTGCCCGCACTGCCGCCACCACCTATAATTTACCTGCTATCACCGATAGGCGCAATCTGTATAGTGTGGCTGCGGTGAGCGCCGAAGGCGTGGTGAGCCAGCGCTCCTACGCCGCTCAGGCCGATGTGTCGATGCCTGTGGTGGTTACGGCCACCAAGGCTTTTGTGGAGGAGTTCGAAAACATACCCAGCGATTATGTTACGTTGAAGTTAGGCCAGTATGTGGAGGCTGAGTATCTGGCCACATTCGCACATTCGGTAGCACATTTAATAAAATTTAGGGGTACGGGCGGAAACAATGCTTGGAATGCCAACGGCGACCTGTTCGCCAACAACCCCGACAACGTGGCCTCGGCTCGCATTTGCGATGTTGATGCTACCTCGCTGGCTGGCAAGCCGCTGTGGCTGCGCGTGGCCAATATGGTGGGCAACACCGGTGCTAGCAATGCTGCTTACAGGATTACGGCCAACGGCAATGTGGTGAACAACACCAATGGTAAGGGTGTGATAAATACAACCGATGCCGTGGTTTCCTACTACGACCTGAGTGCCTACGCAGGCCAGCACTTCGACTTGAGCATCGAGGCCGTGCTGCGCAACGGACGTTCGGGAGAGCGGGTTCTGAAACCTGGAACAACGAGCACCATGGTGCTTAGCGACAGCGTGATGTTTGGGCACCTACAGCTGTGGTCGCCCAAGTTTGATGTGTCCATACAGGAGTTTGCCTTTGCCAACGTGCCTGCCACCAATGCACAGGAGAGCGTAACCCTCACCCTGCGCAACAGCAGCTCCGAGGAGATGCGCAACCTACAGGTGCGCTACCGCGCCAACGGCGGTGCTTGGACCACCGAGGTGGTGACTGGCCCAATTAAGCCGCAGGGCACTTTGGAGTACACCTTTACCAAGAAGCTGAGCCTCGATGTTGATGTGCTCTACACCGTGGAGGCCGAGGTGCTGCTTGCTGGCGATGAGAACCCCAGCAACAACACCGCCACCACCAAGGTGTACCGCAACGGCACCGACTACACCATGATGGCCTGTAGCTCACTCGATATTAAACTTACCGCCACCAGCACGCCGAAGTACTTCACCGACAACGGGGGGAAAGCGGCTGCATATAGCGGGAACTGCAAGAGTGCGCTGACCATTTCTGCATCGACCAAGGGCAAGCAGGTGCAGCTGCGCGTGCTGGAGTTCGACACCGAAACGGGCGATGTGTTAGCTATCCACGATGGAGGATATTCAAACTACCGTCAAATAGCCGCCCTACAGGGCAATGGGCACACTCTGCCCATGACCTACGTGTCCACCAATGGCAGCAGTTCTAAAGGAGGAGAAGTTTACGTGCGTTTCGAGAGCAACGCAGGTGGCGCATCGGGTTTCTTGGTAGAGTACATGGAGGTGGACGACATTGCTAACGACCCTGCCAATATCTTCACCCTGAGCGATATACTCAACGGAAATGGCAACTATGTTAGCGGCCAGGATGTGCGCATTCGCATTGCCAATCGCAGTGGCAACCCGCAGAACAACGTACAGGTGCGCTATCGCGTTGATAATGGAGCCTGGGTTGATGAAACCATTGCCCAGCTGCCCACTGGCAACTACAACACTCATACCTTTAGCGAGAAGCTCTACGTGCCCGAATTGAAGGCAACCTTCACCCTTGAGGCCGAGGTGCTGAACAGCGACATGCTGATGAGCGACAATAAGGCATTTAAGACCATTGCCAACGATCTGTACTGCAACCCCACCAGCACCAATTACGACTTTAGTGGAGTGTTCCCCACTAGGATTGTGGTTGACGGTAAGGAGTTTACGCAGACAAAACCCAGCAACACGGGTAGCGGATCGGCCGTGAACAACCATCGTGGCATTGTGTTCCCGCTCTACAGGGATGCCGCATCGCACACCATGGATATTGAGATTACTAAGAAGGGCTCATTCTCTTCGGCCATGATGGGCATCTGGGTGGACGGGAACGACGACTATGAGTTCAGCGACGACGAGGGTGTGAAGGTTGATATTTCCAGCATTTCCAATTACACCCACATCTTCAATCTGACGGGCAAGACCAATGGCCGCCATGTTATGCGTATACGTATGCTGGGTTCTTCGTACTCGTGGAGTGCTGTAAACGACATTGATGCATGTACCAATAGCAGCAACTACGGTGGCTCGTTCGACTTCAGCATCGAGGTGCTCGACTCCGACCCCAACGCCTACAACGTTGGCCTGAGCGGCATTGCGGGCGTAGCCAGCGGCCAAAACCTGAGCGCAGCCGAAACCGTGAGCGTGAACCTCGCCAACAACGGCTCCAAAGAGGCCACGGGCTTCACGCTCGAGCTGGTGGTTGATGGCGTAAGCGTGGCCACCGAAACCTTTGCGGGCAGCATTGTCCCCAAGGCTACCGCCACCCACACCTTTGCCGCCACTGCCGACCTATCGGCTCCTGGCTACCACACCGTTGAGGTGTACGCCAACATGGCTAGCGATGCCGACCCCAGCGACAACTACCTGAGCACCACCATCTACAACGAAACCCCAGGTGCGCAGGCAGGAGAGTGGACCCTGAGCTTCGATGGCAAGGACGACGTGGTGAACGCCGGCACCCTGAACAACACCAACCTGCAGACCTACACCTACGAGGCGTGGATTAGGCCCAATTCTACAGGTGGGAATGGCGCTGCGGGCTTTGGCCGCGTATTCAGCGGCAAGGGGCTGCTGCTATTCTCCAACGGGCATCCCAACCACCAAACCTATCCGCAGAATTGTTTTGTGATGAGCGTGGGCGACGATGGTTCGTACTACACCCATCCTGGCACCTTCAAATTGGGAGTTTGGCAACATGTAGCTGTAACGCATAGTGCAGCAACCAAAGAGACCAAAATCTATCTGAACGGTGTTGAGTTGGTTAAGAATATCAATAAGGAGTTCACTGCCATGGCGGACAATTCCGCAAGCAGCCTATTCATAGGCAACAGCGAGTCGCTCGACCGCCAGTTCGATGGCCAAATC
>JAFTDN010000056.1 GCA_017454165.1 Bacteroidales bacterium
AGGACCGTATCGCCAAGACGGGCAAGAAACCTAAGGCCATCGTGCCCGTGGCGCTCTACGGAATGCCCTACGACATTGAGCGCATTATGGAAATCGCCAATCGCTACGGCATCCCTGTCGTTGAGGATGCGGCTGAGGGCTTCGGTAGCCGCTGGAAAGGGCAAGTTTTGGGTACTTTCGGCCAATACGGCGTGTTGTCCTTCAACGGCAACAAGATGATCACCACTTCTGGAGGCGGCGCGTTGATTACGCCCAACGACGACGCTTGGCGCGAAATTATGATGTACGCTACGCAGTATCGTGAGAGTTATCCCTATTATCAGCACGAGAAAATCGGCTTCAACTATCGAATGTCTAATATCTGCGCAGGCATCGGGCGTGGCCAAATGACGGTGGCCAACGACCATATCAGCCACCACAAGCATGTCTTCGAGCTTTACAAGGAATTGCTGAAGGACGTTAAAGGTGTTGATGTTCACGGCAATCCCGATGGGCGTTATGATAGCAATTTTTGGCTGAACACCATTACGATTGACCCAGAGTTGCGCATCAAGGGACAGGAGAACGCCTATAAGACCATCGTGCAGGGCGCGGTGGGCGGTGCGGCAGGCGTTGTGCACGCCAGCGAGAGCGCGCACACCGACTGCGAGCCCAACGACAACGTGGAGGCCCTGCGCGTCATCCTCGACCAAGCAGGCATCGAGGCGCGTCCGCTGTGGAAGCCGATGCACAAGCAGCCTGTTTACAAGGACGCTCTGGCCTATGTGAACGGTGTGAGCGAAGCCCTTTTCAAGGTCGGAATGTGCCTGCCCTCAGGCCCTTATGTCACTGATGACGACGTGTGGTATGTCGTAGATTGTATTAAATCATCAATTATTTGAGCCGTACATGACATTGCGAGACAGATTGGCGGGCCTGCCCTCTACCCTTCGCCCATTTGCTCACTACGCCCTAGTGCTACTGGCGTTTTTCATCCCCATACACGTCCGCACGTCTATCAATTTGATAGCGGTGGTGCTTGCGCTTGCGCTGATTGTTGGCAATTGGCAGGGCTTGGGGCAGCGGCTGCGATGCAATTGGCCAGTGCTGGCGATGTGGGCCTTCTGGCTGATGCATGTTATTGGCATTGCCTACTCCAGCGATGTATCCAAGGCGTTGACCGATGTGGTGCAAAAGCTATCATTTATGGTGATGCCCCTCATATTTATGCTGATAGAGCTCGATGAACGCAAGCGCTACAATATTTGTAGCGCATTTTTGTTGGGGAGTCTCGTCTCCATGCTCATCATGCTCGGACGGGCTAGCTGGAGGGTGCTGACGGCATCGGATGGGGATATGCTGTCCCATTTTATTTACTGCGAGCTCACGCAACCGTTCCACCCTACATTTTTCGCCATGTACTTGGCCTTGGCCTTGGCCATTGCTCTACAGAGGCTCTACGATGGTGGTTTGGGGGAGAAATGGAGAGTCGCCTATACATTGCTCGCACTATTGTTGCTTGTGTTCTGCTATCTCACCACATCGCGGGCGGGTATATTCGTGATGCTGGTGGCATTGATATTCATAACCATGGTGCGATTTAAATACGGGCGTTCGGCTCTAATCGCCATGGGCGGAGCTGGGATGCTTGTGGGCATTGTGGCCTTGGTTGGTGTGATGCAAACGGGGAGCACCGACAGCGCTGTGGCTGGGATTTTGCACCGCAATAGCTTACGTGGTTATACCAGTGATACTCAGCATGATGCGAGATTGCAAATATGGTCGACCGTACCGATGGTACTAAAGGGGCATTGGCTGCTTGGAATCGGCCCAGGCGACTCCAACAGGGAGTTAGCCGAGGTGTATACCCAACGCGGGTTCAAGCATCTCAACTGGAAGCTCAATGCGCACAATCAATACCTGCAAACATCCATAAATATCGGCCTTGCTGGCCTTGCGCTGCTTGTCATCATACTGGCCTACCCATTTGTGCTGCGTTTCGGCCAGATGGCTCGTCATGCCGTACCTTTGGCCTTCATCGCCATAATGGTATTGCATTTTATGTTCGACACCATGCTGGAGTTCGTTCAGGGCATTATGTTCTTTGCATTTTTCTACAGCCTGTTTTTCTGCTCAACAGGGCCATCGGCCCCATCAACCGCATGTTCTCAGCCCTGATAATAGACGGACAGCAGCGTAACCGCATCGAGATGCGGCGAAAGCTGGCGGGCATCGGCTACCTCCACGTGGTGGGCGAGGCCGATGCGGTAACGGCAGCCCTTGCAGCCATGCAGCGCTACGCCCCCAATCTGCTATTCGTGGGGATGGGATTGGCCGATGGTACGGCTTTCGACCTGATGGAGCGCATGGGCCCTGGCCCTTTGGCCGCCCATGTGGTGCTGCTGGCCGAAACGGAGCGTCACGCCGTGCGGGCCTTTAAGTACGGGGTGTTCGACTATCTTGTCGGGGAGCCCAGCCCCGAGGAGCTGCGGGACACGGTCGAGCGCCTACGGGGCAAGCTCGCCTTTGCAGGCATCGAGCCCGTGCGGATGGCCGCGGAGCGCATCGCCCTGCGTGCGGGTAGCGATGTGCACATGGTGCAGCTCGATGAGGTGGTGCGCTGCGAGTCTAGCGGCAATTGCACCACCTTCCACCTCTCCGATGGCACGGCGATACGGGCATCGGGTGTGCTGAAGGAGTTTGAGGACAGGCTGAAGGATAGGGGATTCCTGCGCTGCCACCAGGCGCACCTAATCAACCTGGAGCATCTTGTCAGGGCGCGGCGCTACCCCATGCCGCTGGCCACCATGGATAATGGCGAACAAATCCCAATATCAGCACGTAAGCTGGGTTTGCTGGTTTAACTTGAAACGTTCACGCCGATGCGCTGCCCTCATATCATTTGCAACATTATCGCATGCCTTCCGCTGCTGGGCGGGGCCCTCAATCCCGCTGCGGCTCAGCCCAATCCGCTTGTGGCCGATGATGCGCTGCGGCAGCAGCGCTGGGTCGACTCGCTGATGCGAACGCTCACGCTGCGCGAGCGCATTGGCCAGCTGTTCATGGTGGCCGCCTATTCCAATAGGGCCGAGGCCCACGTGCGGGGCATACAGGAGCTGGTGGAGGCCGATGGCATCGGCGGTCTCATCTTCTTTCAGGGCGGCCCCGTGCGGCAGGCCCACCTCACCAACCGCTACCAAGCCCGGGCCAAGGTGCCGCTGCTCATCGCCATGGATGCCGAGTGGGGCCTGGGTATGCGCCTCGACAGCACCTTTGGCTACCCCCGCCAGATGCTCATGGGCGCACAGGCCGACACCGCGCTCGTATACGCCATCGGGGCCGACATCGCCCAGCACATGCGGCGGCTGGGCGTACACGTAAACTTCGCCCCGGTGGTCGATGTGAACAGCAACCCGCAGAACCCCGTAATCAACACCCGCTCGTTTGGCGACAACCTAGCGCACGTAACCCGCATGGGCGTTGCCTATATGGCTGGATTACAAGATAATGGCGTGATGGCCGTGGCCAAGCACTACCCCGGCCATGGCGACACCTCTGTCGACTCGCACCTCGACATGCCCCGCCTCGACCACGATTCGGCCCGCCTGGCCGCCTTGGAGCTGGTGCCCTTCGCCGAGCTCATCGCCCGTGGTGTGCAGGGCGTTATGGTGTCGCACCTGAGCGTACCCGCCCTCGACCCCGAGGCAAGCGTCCCCTCCACGCTCTCAGAGCGCATGGTGAGCGGCTTGCTGCAGGGACAGATGGGCTTCGGCGGGCTGGTGTTCACCGATGCCATGAACATGCGTGGCATCACCAAGTACTTCAGCAACGTGGAGGCCAACGTGCGCGCCCTGCAGGCGGGCAACGATGTGCTGGAGTTCGCCCTCGATGTCCGCAAGTCCATCGACCGCATCGAGCGCATGGTCAAGAAGGGCGACATGGACGAGCAGTTAATCAACGATAAGTGCCGCAAGGTGCTGATGGCCAAGTACAAGGCTGGGCTGTCGCAATACGCCCCCGTGCGCACCGAGGGGCTCTATGCCGACCTGAATACACCGCGCTCCGCCGCGCTCCGCCGCCAGCTGATTGCCAACGGGCTGGTGCTGCTCAGCAATCGCAACGACCTGCTCCCCCTTCGCCGGCTCGACACGCTGAGCCTAGCCTACGTGGAGGTGGGGCAGGGACGCGGGGACGGCTTCGCCCAAAGCCTGTCGCTCTACGCGCCAGTGGCCCGGTATAGCATAGCGCCATCGGGGCAGGGGGCCGACTTCGACTCGCTGCTCAACCTGCTCGAGCCGCACAACCTAGTGATTGTAGGTGCACATTGCATAAACAATTCAATTAAAGGAAATTATGGTGTCACCGAGGGTCTGTCGAATTTCCTCTTCGACCTATCGTTCCGCAAGCCCGTGGTGCTCGATGTGTTCGGCACTCCATACGCCCTTGCCCACCTGCGCTACCCCCAAGAGCTGGCGGCCATCGTGGTGTCGTTCGACAACTCCGCCGATGTGCAAGATCTTTCGGCCCAGCTCATCTTCGGCGGGCGTGGGGCCAGCGGGCGTATGCCCGTAGCGGTTGGTGGCGGGTTCGCCCATGGCGATGGCCAGCGCACCGGCCAAACCCGGTTGGCCTACGCCATGCCCGAGGAGATGGGCATCAGCTCGGCCCGCCTAGCGGCCATCGACTCCATCGCCTGGGCGGCCATCGACTCCGGCGCAACGCCTGGAATGCAGGTGCTGGCCGCCAAAGATGGCATCGTTTTCTACCACCGATGCTTCGGCTCGCCCACCTACACCGCCGATGCCCCTGTGGACATGCACATGCTCTACGATGTGGCCTCGGTTACCAAGGTTACCGCCACCCTGCCCGTGGTCATGCATCTGTACAACAGCGGTAGGCTGCCGCTTACATCAACGCTGGGCGACTACCTGGGCTTAGCCGACTACCCCGACAAGGCCCGCATACCCCTGCGCGACCTACTGCTGCACAGGGCGGGCCTCACGGCTTGGATTCCATTCCACCAGAGCACCTTGGCCACGCTAACGCCGGGGGTGCCGCTCTACAGCAGCGCCCAGTCCGATGACTACCCGTTCGTGCTATCCAAGAACCGCTACATGCACAAGCATATCGGCCCAAGCCCAGCCTACTACAGCATCGAGCGCTCTATGGGGTTCCCCACCCGTGTGGCCGAGCGGCTCCACGTGGTTGAGGGCATGGTGGACACCGTGCTGCATCGGATGAATACCTCAGCCATAAAGGGACAGGGCGCATATAAGTACAGCGATCTGAGCTTCATGTACCTGCAGCGCGTGGTGGAGAACATGGAGCAGAAATCGCTCAACGTGTTGGCCGATAGTATGTTCTACAGACCATTGGGCATGTGGCGCACGACGTTCAACCCGCTCAGCCGGTTCGACCGTCGCCAGATTGCCCCCACCGAGAACGACCTCACATTCAGGCACCAGCTCCTTTGGGGCGATGTGCACGACCAGGGGGCCGCCCTGTTGGGCGGCGTGTCGGGCCATGCGGGGCTGTTCTCCACCGCCAACGACATGGCCAAAATGCTACAGATGTGGCTCTGGGGCGGACAGTACGGCGGGCAGTGCCTGTTGGCCGACACCACCGTGGCCCTATTCACCACCAAGCCCGCCGACACGGGCGGCAACCGCCGCGCCCTGGGCTTCGACCGCCCCAACATGGGCGGCAAATCGACCCCATGCGGCACCTTGGCATCGGCCTGCAGCTACGGCCACCTGGGCTTCACGGGCACCATCGTCTGGGCCGACCCCCAGCACGGCTTGGCCTACGTGCTGCTGGCCAACCGCATCCACCCTGATGCCGCCAACTCGTTGCTGATGCAGCTCAACGTGCGCACCAAGATTCACGATGCCTTGTACAGGGCCATCGGGGTGAGCCCCTCAGGGCCGTAGCACCAGCGGCCATCGCCAAGCGTTGGCACTAGGCGCTGGCCATCGAAAATAAAAAAACTTGGCACGGGGTGCCCCAAAACTCCCCAAACCGATGTAACTTTGTAACCCCAAAACGAACCACACAATTCTTGACAATCAACACTATAGGCTATGAGCATCACGCACATCGAACACATCGGCATCGCCGTGAGCAGCTTGGAGGAGACCATCCCTTTCTACGAGCAGCTGCTGGGCACCAAGTGCTACAACGTGGAAGAGGTTAAAGACCAGAAGGTTAAGACCGCATTTTTTATGGTAGGGCAAACCAAAATAGAGCTGCTGGAGCCCACCGACCCCGAGGGCCCCATCGGCAAGTTCATAGCCAGCAAGGGCGAGGGTATGCACCACATCGCATTCGCCACCACGGGCATAGAGGACGAGCTACAGCGGGTCGAGGCCAACGGGGTGCGCCTGATAGACAAAAGCCCACGCCCAGGGGCCGAGGGGCTGAGCATCGGCTTCCTGCACCCAAAGTCCACGCACGGCGTGCTGACCGAGTTCTGCCAGGATAAGAACAAGAAGTAGCACACTCACCATAAATACACACACAACTATCTAGAGATGAGCACTCAAGGACAGAAAGTGAAGCAACTGATTGAACTGCGCGAGAAAGCGAAACTCGGCGGCGGTCAGAAACGCATCGACTCGCAGCACAAAAAGGGCAAGCTCACCGCTCGTGAGCGCATCAACCTGCTGCTCGATGAGGGCAGCTTCGAGGAGTTCGACATGTTCGTAACGCACCGCTGCACCGACTTCGGCCTCGAGAAGGAGTCGTACCTCTCCGATGGCGTGGTAACGGGCTACGGTACCATCGATGGACGCCTAGTTTACGTATTCTCGCAGGACTTCACCGTATTCGGAGGATCGCTCTCCGAAACCTTCGCTGCCAAAATATGCAAGGTGATGGATGCCGCCATGAAGGTGGGTGCCCCCGTCATCGGTATCAACGATAGCGGCGGCGCGCGTATTCAGGAAGGAGTGAAGAGCCTCGGCGGCTACGCCGACATCTTCGAGCGCAACATCCTAGCATCGGGCGTAATCCCTCAAATATCGGCTATCTTCGGCCCCTGCGCTGGTGGTGCGGTGTATTCGCCCGCCCTCACCGACTTCATCCTGATGTCGAAGAGCACCAGCAATATGTTTGTTACTGGCCCCAAGGTGGTGAAAACCGTTACGGGCGAGACCGTTACATCCGACGAGCTGGGCGGCGCCGTGGTGCACTCCACCAAGTCGGGCGTGGCTCACTTCGTGTCCGAAACCGAGGAGGAGGGCATTATGCTGCTGCGCAAGCTGCTCAGCTACCTGCCCCAGAACAACCTTGAGGAGGCACCGCTTGTGCCCTGCAACGACCCCATCGACCGCCTGGAGGACGCCCTCAACGAGATAATCCCCGACAACCCCAACAAACCCTACGATGTGAAAGAGGTGATTGGCGGCATTGTCGATGAGGGTGAGTACCTTGAGGTGCAGCGCGACTTCGCCCCCAACATCGTAACCTGCTTCGCACGGTTCAATGGCCAGTCGGTGGGCATCATAGCCAACCAGCCCAAGTATCTGGCCGGCGTGCTCGACATCAACGCCTCGCGCAAGGCCGCCCGCTTCGTGCGCTTCTGCGATGCCTTCAACATCCCCTTAGTAACGCTGGTCGATGTTCCCGGCTTCCTGCCTGGCACCGGCCAGGAGTACAACGGTATCATCATCCATGGAGCCAAGCTGCTGTTCGCCTACGGCGAGGCCACTGTGCCTAAGGTAACCGTAATTCTGCGCAAGGCATACGGTGGAGCCTACGATGTGATGAGCTCCAAGCACCTGCGCGGCGACATCAACTACGCTTGGCCCCAGGCCGAAATAGCCGTGATGGGTCCCAAGGGAGCCATCGAGGTGCTTTACAGCAAGGAGCTGGGCGAGCTTACCGATGATGCAGCCAAGGCCGAGTTCATGAACGCCAAGGAGCAGGAGTACAAAGATAAGTTCGCCAATCCATACGTGGCCGCCAAGTACGGTTACATCGATGATGTGATTGAGCCCCGCAACACCCGCTTCCGCGTGATTCGCGCCCTACAGGCATTGGCCACCAAGAAGGACACCAATCCGCCCAAGAAGCACTCCAACATACCCCTCTAACCACTGCTGCAATGGGAAAAAGACTAGCAATGACGGCCTTGGCCCTGCTGGTAGCTATGGCAGCTAGCTCGCAGAGCGCTAGGGATTTGCAGATCAACGAGGTGATGATTGAGAACACCTCGGGCTATATGGATGCCTACGGGCATCGCGGCCCGTGGATTGAAATCATGAACCTTGGGTTCTACAAAGTAAACGCGGCCAACTACTATCTCACCAATGACACCGCCAACCCCAGGATGTACCGCATCCCGGCGGGCGACCCCATCACCAATCTGGCCCAGCGGCATTACATCCTGTTCTTCGCCAACGGTGAGGGGCACGTGAGTACGCAGCACACCAATTTCAGGCTCGATAGCACCCACCGCTTTGTGGCCCTCTACAGCCCTGATGGGCGTACGCTCATCGACAGCGTTACGGTGCCCCTAATGGGGAGCAACGCCTCGTACCGCCGCCTGCCCAACGGCAATGGAGCATGGGCGCAGGCCGAGCTGCCCACCCCGCTGGCCAGCAACGACACCCACGCCGCTCCTGTGTCCACCAACGAGCGCTTTAAAGCTGTTGATCCCCACGGGTTCATCATGGCTATCACGGCCATGTGCGTGGTGTTCGCAGCTCTGCTGGTGCTCTACCGTATTTTCCGCTTGGTGGGCAACGTCAACCAGGGCAAGGTGTTCAGGCGTAGGTCCAA
>JAFTDN010000057.1 GCA_017454165.1 Bacteroidales bacterium
CATGCCCATACAGCGGCTCAACGAGAAGCCCACCCGCTCGGCCACCCTGCAGGACATCACCTGCGACTCCGACGGCAAGATAGCCAACTTCATCACCACCAAGAGCTCATCGCAATTCCTACCCGTGCACCCCGTAAAGTCCAACGAATCGTACTACATCGGCGTATTCCTGGTGGGCGCATACCAAGAAATCCTGGGCGACATGCACAACCTGTTCGGCGACACCAACGCCGTGCACGTATCGGTGAACGAGCACGGGTACGAAATCGACCAAATAATCGATGGCGAAACGGTGGCCGATGTGCTGGAGTACGTGCAGTACAACCCCAAAAGGCTCGTGCGCTCGCTCGAGACCTGGGTCACGGCCTCGGTCAAGTCCGGGGTCATATCGCCCAAAGAGGGCAAGGAGTTCCTATCGAACTACCGCTCAGGGCTCTACGGATACACCTACCTAGAGTAAACCTTGTCCACGCCGTACATCATAAAAAAGGTGGAGGCGAAGGTGAACCACGCCATCTTCGACCACGCCCTCGTTGCGGACGGCGACCGCGTGATGGTGGGCCTCTCGGGCGGCAAGGACAGCTACTCGCTGCTCGACGTGCTGGTGAGCCGCCGCCGCTGCCTGCCCATACGCTTCGAGCTGCACGCCTGCCACGTGCAGGCCGCCGACATGGACTACCGCGCCGACATCGGCTTCATGCAGCGCTACTGCCAGCAGCACGGCGTACCGCTGCACCTGCGGACAATAGAGGTGCAGTACAACCCCGCCGACCGCCGACCGGCCTGCTTCATCTGCAGCTGGAAGCGGCGCAAGGCGCTGTTCACCACCACCAAGGAGCAGGGCTGCAACAAGCTGGCCCTGGGGCACCACCTCGACGATACCGTGGAGACGTTGCTGATGAACATGCTCAACCACGCCTCCATAAGCTCCATACCACCCATGCTGCCGATGTTCGGCGATGAGTTCAGGCTCATAAGGCCGCTCACGGCCTGCCTCGATGCCGAGATGCGCCGCTACGCCACCGCCCGGCAATTCCCCGCCGAGGTAAAGCGCTGCCAGTACGAGCACGACACCCACCGCGCCGACATCCGCGAACTCATCCACGCTATGACGCGCATCAACCGCAACGCCCGCGAGAACATGTACCGCTCCACGCAGCACATCATGGAGCAGTACATAGTGAGGGCCACCGAGACACCCACCAAGGCCCGAGGGGCCGAAAAGCACCAACATGAGCATTGACCCCAAAATCGACCCTCAGTGGAAATCGGTACTAATCAACGAGTTCCAGCACGAGTACTTCGCCCAGCTCAAGGCTTTCCTGCTCAATGAGAAGCGCAGGTACACAGTGTATCCGCCCGGCAACCAGATATTCGAAGCCTTCAACAGCACCCCATTCGAACAGGTAAAGGTGGTAATACTTGGGCAGGATCCCTACCACGGGCCAGGTCAGGCCCATGGGCTATGCTTCTCGGTGCAGCACGGGGTACCCATCCCCCCATCGCTACGCAACATATACAAAGAGCTACAGGCCGACCTAGGCATATCCCCCCCACCCCATGGCCACCTAGCCCGATGGGCCGAGCAGGGAGCACTGCTGCTCAACGCCACCCTCACCGTGAGGGCTGGCTGCGCTGGCTCGCACCAAAACCAGGGCTGGGAGCGGTTCACCGATGCGGCCATAGCCGCCCTATCGGCCCATAGGCAGCACCTCGTGTTCATGCTCTGGGGGAGCTACGCGCAGTCGAAGACGGCGCTCATAGATGCCCGGCGCCACCTCGTGCTCTCCTCACCCCACCCGTCGCCCCTGTCGGCATCGCGGGGCTTCTTCGGCTGCAAGCACTTCTCCCAGGCCAACGCCTACCTACAGCAACACGGCATAGCCCCCATAGATTGGCAGCCATGAACAGCGAATAAACAACTGACCACAAGCCATATAGCACATTGCACATGGACAGCAACCAGGCCAAAGCCCGCATAGCCGCGCTCCGCGCCGAAATCAATCGCCACAACCACCTCTACTACGTGGAGGCCACCCCGGCCATTGGCGACTACGAGTTCGACCAGCTGCTACGCGAGCTGGCCTTGCTCGAATCCCAGTTCCCCGAGCACGACAGCCCCAACTCGCCCACCCGCCGCGTGGGCAGCGACCTATCATCGCAATTCGTGCAGGTACGCCACCAGCACCCCATGCTATCGCTGGCCAACGTGTACTCGGAGCAAGAGCTGGGCGAATTCGACACCCGCATACGCAAGGCCCTGGGCGACAGCGCCCCGCTCTACATCTGCGAGCTCAAGTTCGATGGCGTGGCCATAGGCCTCACCTACCACCACGGCCAGCTGGTGCGGGCCGTAACCCGTGGCGATGGCACCGCTGGCGATGACGTTACAGCCAACGTGCGTACCATCCGCACCATCCCGCTGAGCCTGCACGGCGACTACCCCGATGAGTTCGAGATACGCGGCGAGATATTCATGCCGCAATCGGTATTCGCCGAGCTCAATGCCCGGCGCCTCGATGAGGGCGAAACCCCATTCGCCAACCCCCGCAACGCCGCCGCTGGCACCCTGAAGCTGCAAAGCTCGTCCGAGGTGGCCCGCCGCCACCTCGACTGCTACCTGTACCACGTGCTGGGCGGTGGCCTCCCCCAAAGGGGACACTTCGAGCTGTGCCAGGCTGCCAAGGGGTGGGGATTTAAAATATCGGAGCAGATGACCCCCTGCCGCAACCTCAACGAGGTGAGGCAATTCATAGCCAGATGGGAGACCGAACGCAAGCATCTGCCCTACGACACCGATGGCGTGGTAATAAAGGTGAACGACCTAGCCCAGCAGCAAGCGCTCGGCCTGACGGCCAAAACCCCACGCTGGGCCGTGGCCTACAAGTACAAGCCCGAAAGAGCTTGCACCCCACTGCTATCGGTCGATTTCCAAGTGGGGCGCACCGGGGCCATCACCCCCGTGGCCAACCTGCAGCCCGTAAGGCTGGCCGGCACCACGGTGAAACGCGCCTCCCTCCACAACGCCGACCAGATAGTGCTGCTCGACATCCGGCAGGGCGACTGGGTGTACGTGGAGAAGGGGGGCGAGATCATCCCCAAAATTGTGGGCGTGGAGCCCACCAAGCGCCCCCCTAGCAGCCAGCCCCTCGCCTTCCCCAAGCGCTGCCCCGACTGCGGCACACCGCTCGTAAGGCCCGAGGGCGAGGCGAGGCACTTCTGCCCCAACCTATACGGCTGCCCCACCCAGCTGATGGGCAAGGTGGAACACTTCATAGGCCGCCGCGCCCTCAACATCGATGGGCTGGGGCAGGAAACCGTGGCCCTGCTCTTCGCACACGGGCTGGTAGGCAATGCTGCCGACCTCTACAGCCTACGCCGCGAGCAGCTCATGATGCTGGAGCGATTCGCCGCCAAATCGGCCGACAACGCCTTGGCCAGCATAGAGGCATCGAAGCGGGTGCCCTTTTACCGCGTGCTCTACGGCATCGGCATACGCTATGTGGGCGAAAGCACCGCCCGCAGCCTGGCCGAGCACTTCGGCAGCATGGAGGCCATGGCCTCGGCCAGCGTAGAGCAGCTGATGCAGGTACCCGATGTAGGCGAGCGCATAGCCCAAAGCGTGGTGCAGTTCTTCGCCCACCCCAATAACCAGGCCCTCGTGCGGACCCTCGCCGAGGCGGGGCTGCAGATGCGTATGCCCGAACCCGATGCCAACTCCTCCACCAAAACCTCCAACGAGCTCAAGGGCCTATCGGTGGTCGTATCGGGCACGTTCAGCCGCATATCGCGCGATGAGCTGAAACAGCTCATCGCCCAGCACGGCGGGCGGTGCGTGAGCGGCATATCGTCCAGCACATCGATGCTCGTGGCCGGCGACAGGATGGGCCCCGCCAAGCTGCAAAAGGCCACCCAGCTCGGCATACGCATCGTAAGCGAGGACGAGCTCTTTGCGCTTCTCGGCCAAGACGGCTAGCCCGCCAGGCGATTTTCGATTTGCATATTACACACCAAAAGCGTACCTTTGCCCGTTTCTAAGCGTGGCCACTCTGAACCACAGACGATATGCAAACGCCATATATACCAAACACTTACACCAATACAACGTGGTGGCGGATAGTGCTGGCAGCGATGCTGTCCATTGCGTTAGGCTCGTGCAGCAGCTTCGACAAAATCATGAAGAGCAAGGACTACGAGTACAAATACCAAATGGCCCTAAAATACTACGCCGCCCGCGACCACGCCCACTACCTGATGCTCCTGGAGAGCATTCAGCCCATCTACCGCAGCACCATGAGGGCCGACACCGTGGACTTCTACATCTGCGAGGGCAACTATTACCAGGGCGACTACCTGCTGGCCGCCCACTACTACGACCGCTTTCGCAAAACCTTCACCCGCAGCCCATTCACCGAGCAGGCCGAGTACATGTACGCCTACTGCTACTACAAGCCAGCCCCCCGCGCCGAGCACGACCAGA
>JAFTDN010000058.1 GCA_017454165.1 Bacteroidales bacterium
AGGCCACCTGCTTGATGCGCGTTTCGAGCATGTCGAACTCGGTGTTCTCATCGAGGCCCACAGCCATGGCGTTCAGGTCGCGGCCATTGAGCCCGCCATAGGTCAGATAGCCCTCAAAAGGAATGCAGAACGATTTTGCGCCCTCGAACCAATCGGCACGGCGGGTTGCGATGAATCCTCCCATATTCACCAATGCATCCTTTTTGGCGCTCATCGTCATGGCATCGGCATAAGAAAACATCTCGCGGGCTATCTCCTTTATCGTCTTATCCTCATACCCCTTTTCGCGGGTTTTAATGAAGTATGCATTCTCGGCAAAACGCGCCGAATCCATCACCACAGGAACATTGTAGCGATGGCACAGCTCCACGGTTTCGCGAATATTCTGCATCGACACGGGCTGCCCGCCCACGGTGTTGTTGGTTACGGTGAGCACCATGAACGGCACATTGCCCTTGTTGTCGGCCAGCACCTTCTCGAGCTTGGCCAGCCCCACATTGCCCTTAAAGGGCAGCTCCAGCTGGGTGTCCTTGGCCTCATCGATGGTAACATCGATGGCGTGGGCCTTGCGGCTCTCGATGTGCCCCTTGGTGGTGTCGAAGTGGGCGTTGCCAGGGATTACGTGGCCGGGCTTAACCAAAAATGAGAACAGCACGTTCTCGGCGGCGCGCCCCTGGTGGGTGGGTATCACGTGCTCGAAGCCCGTGATGCGGCGCACGGTGTCCTGAAACTTGTAGAACGACGATGCGCCCGCGTAGCTCTCATCGCCCAGCATCATCTCGGCCCACTGGCGATCCGACATGGCGCCGGTGCCCGAGTCGGTCAGCAGGTCGATATACACTTGCTCGGCCCTGAGCTGAAACACGTTGTAGTGGGCCTCCTTGAGCCATTGCTCACGCTCGGCGCGGGTTGATTTGCGCAAGGGTTCCACCATCTTTATCTTCCACGATTCTGCGAATGGTAATTCCATGATTTATAGCCTTTTAACTGATTACACTGTGATGTACAACTATACGCAAAGCACACGCCCCAGATGGAGGGCGAGACCATTGGCGCAGACCGCTACGGCCCGTGCGTTTGCCAATAAAAATGATGTTAGGGGATTACTAAAAATTGTCGCGGCGCTTGATGTTCAAGAACAAGCGCTGATAGGGAGTTGATGTACAACTGCAACGAAGCATTGGTTTTTAACTAACTTTTAGCAAAATATAGGAGCTTATACGCACGATTTTGATTGATGTTACGCTTTGCGTCACAATTTTTAGGTTTTCGCGCATATAATTCTCTATATCAATACAATATCGACAATATATCCGAGAGCAAACAGCACACTGGCCACACCGTTGGTGGTACCAAAGGCCAGGTTTACCCTCGAAATATCTGTAGGCGAAACTATTAGATGCTGATAGAGCAGCAGCCCCACAAACAGCAACGCACCGAGGCCATAGGCCCAGCCATGCCCTCCTCCCACTCCGATTAGCACCACAAGCACGGCAGCGAGCAGATGTAGCGCAGCCGTTAGACGAAGCGCAGCCACGCGCCCCATGGCCGCAGGCACCGAGTACAGCCCCTGAGCGCGGTCGAACGCCTCGTCTTGCAGCGCATAGATGATGTCGAAGCCAGCGGTCCAAAGTAGCACCAGCAGGGCGAGCAGCAGCGGCTCGGTGGCAAACTGGCCGCATACGGCCAAATAGGCGCCCAGCGGGGCCAATCCCAGCCCCAGCCCCAGCACGAAATGGCACAGCGCGGTGAAACGCTTGGTGTAGCTGTAGAACAGCACTACCGCCAGGGCCACAGGCGAGAGCAGCAGCACCAGACGGTTGATGAGGGCCGTGGTTACCACAAACAGCAAAGCATTAACCACCACGAAAATAAGCGCATTGCACCTGCTAATCACGCCCTGCGGTATCTCGCGGCGACGAGTACGTTCGTTCTTGGCATCTATATCGCTATCAATCAGCCGATTAAAACCCATAGCCGCGTTGCGAGCGAACACCATGCACAGCACCACCAGCACCAGCAATCGCCACGAAAACCCCGCTGAGCTTTGGCTGTAGGCCAAAACGCACCCCACCAACGCGAATGGCATGGCGAATATGGTGTGGGCAAATCGCACCAACGATAGGTAGTTGCGTGTTTTTTCGGCCAAGAGCATCTAGATGCAAAGGTAGCGCTTTTTACTCATAAAAATGGCGCGCCCGTTTGGGCGCGCCATTTCAAAACTAGGGCCATGCCCGGCCTACTCGGCCAACGAGGGGTAGCCGTAGTCGGTGGGGGGCACCAGCGTCTCCTTGATGGCGCGGGGGCTCACCCAGCGCAGCAGGTTCAGGTAGCTGCCGGCCTTGTCGTTGGTGCCGGAGGCGCGGGCTCCGCCGAAGGGCTGCTGCCCTACGACAGCGCCAGTGGGCTTGTCGTTGATGTAGAAGTTGCCCGCGCTGTAGCGCAGCTTCTCCATGGCCAGCAGCACGGCGGCGCGGTTGTTGGCGAAGATAGAGCCGGTGAGGGCGTAGGGCGAGGTGCTGTCGCAAAGCTCGAGGGTGGCCTCAAACTTGTCGTCGTCGTAAACGTAGACGGTGAGCACAGGGCCGAACAGTTCCTCGCGCATGGTAACGAACTGGGGGTCGATGGCGCGGATGAGCGTGGGCTCAATGAAGTAGCCCACCGACTTGTCGCCCTTGCCGCCGAACACAATCTCGGCATCTTTCGAGGCCTTGGCCTCGTCGACGTATTTCATGATATTGTCGAACGAAGCCTCATCGATTACGGCGTTCACCATGTTGCGGTGGTCGGTAACGGGGCCCATCTTGATTTCGCTCAGCATCCGCCCCATTTCGTTTTTAATGCCCTCCCAAAGCGATTTGGGCAGATAGGCACGTGATGCCGCCGAGCATTTCTGGCCCTGGAACTCGTAGGCACCGCGAACCAGCGCCACGGCCACCTGCAGGGCATCAGCGCTGGGATGTACGAACACAAAGTCCTTGCCGCCGGTTTCGCCCACCAGCTTGGGATAGGTGCGATACTTCTCCTGGTTCTCGGCGCTCATCTTAAAGAACTGGTTGAAGGTGCTGGTGGAGCCGGTGAAGTGTGCGCCTGCGAACATGGGGTGAGCAAAAATCTGCTTGCCAATCACCGAGCCCTTGCTGGGCAAGAAGTTGATAACGCCGTCGGGCAGGCCTGCCTCCTTGTAGATCTGCATCAGGATGTAGTTTGACAGGATGGCGGTGGTGGCGGGCTTCCACACCACCACGTTGCCCATCAGCGCGGGCGACATGGCCAGGTTCGAGGCGATGGAGGTGAAGTTGAACGGCGATACGGCGAATATGAAGCCCTCCAGCGGGCGATACTCCACGCGGTTGATGGTGCCCTGGGGCGAGCAGGGCTGGTCGGAGTAGATTTGCCCCATGTAGTTGGCGTTGTAGCGTAGGAAGTCGATGGCCTCGCAGGCCGAGTCGATTTCGGCCTGGTAGGCGTTCTTGCTCTGGCCCAACATGGTGGCTGCGTTGATGGTGGCGCGATACTTGGTGGCCAGCAGCTCGGCAATGCGCAGGGCTATTGAGGCGCGCTCAACCCAGGGCATTTGCTCCCAGGCGCGACGGGCGGCCAGGGCGGCATCGATGGCCATCTGAATTTCCTTCTCGCCAGCTATGTGGTAGGTGGCCAGCACATGCTTGTGGTTGTGGGGCATCACCACCTTGCCAGTGTTGCCCGTGCGCACCTCTTTTCCGCCAATGATGAGGGGGATTTCTATCTCGGTGCTCGACATGCGTTTGAGCTCCTTGTCGAGCGCAATACGCTCGGGCGAGTTGGGCTTGTACTCCTTTACAGGCTCGTTTTTGGGGTAGGCGAAGCTAAAAATCGCGTTGTTCATTGTGGGGTATGAAGTTTGGTTTGACGTATGCGCCCCAAAGGGCAGCTAAAGGTATGATTTTTTTCTCAATCTGCCCATGACTTTTGTCAGCATCGCCCCTCTATACGGGCGGGATGTAGCGCGGCTGCTGACGGCTGTTGCGCGATACCATGCGTATATATCGGGCTGCGAAGACCACCACTGCCAGCACCATTCCTATCACATAGAGCGCTATGCTTAGCAGCAGCGTTGTGGAAAACATCGCGAGGGCCAGCAGCAGGTCGAGCAGCACGATGCTCATTCCCCACCTCACCCCGCTTTTGAAGATGGAGCTGAGCAGATCGATGAGCAGCGCTACGATGGCCACCAGCACCTGCATCCACAGCACCCATCCGATTATGTCGAGCTGGGTGGGCGACAGCGACAGCAGCCCCTGCAGGCTGCCCACCACCTGCTCGTACCAGTTGCGATAGAGCGCTCCGCACAGCACCCCACAGACGGACAGCACGGCGGGCATCAGGGGCATACGGCGGACCAGCACCGCAGCGTCCGCTGTGACGCGCTCGCACCAGCGCATGTTCACGCGCTCGAGCAGCATCCACAGCGCGGCCAGCACGGCCAGCACGGCCCAGAATGGCCATCGATGCCAATCGGCCAGCCCATCGAGGGCCGCAAAGAGCTCGCTGGAACGCATCTCCACGCTGCTCACGCTGCCCCGGGGCACGAAGCCCACGATGCCCTCGCCCACATCCACCATGACCCAGTGCTCATCGGAGGGACGGGCCACAAGCGTGTCGCCCTGACTATAGGAGCGAAGCACCACCGAGGTGGGCGTGGGTGCTCCGCGCACGTAGAGCTGCTGGGCCGTAACCACATAGCTGCCGCTCGTGTTGAACTCGAATAGGCTCCCGCAGGCCGAACATATCAGCAGCAGGGCGCATAGGGCCGGGATCAGGCGTTTTCCTACCATTAGACGCGTTGGGTGCATTTCAGAATCCGACACAAATATACCCATTTTTCTGACCGCAGCACCATGGCGGGGGCACATTGCCTACTGCTCATTGGGCATCTCGTGCTCCAGCATCAGCTGGGCCAATGCCCAGTCGTGGGGGGTGGTCAGCTTTATATTGGTGGGGCTGCCGCTGAAGGTGGACACCGCAAAGCCGTGGGCCTCCACCACCGATGCGTCATCGGTGAAACGTGGGCTATAGGGCTGGCTGTAGGCGGCGTGGAGCCAATCGGCCCGGAACACCTGCGGGGTTTGCACCAGCAGCACCTGCCCCCGGTCGATGGCCCTGGATGGGGCGTCGGGGTGCGGCTGTAGCCGCACCGAGTCGGCAGGATGCACCCCGGGGATGGCCGACCCAACGCGTTGGGCCATCTCGAAGCCCACCTCGATGAGCTGCGG
>JAFTDN010000059.1 GCA_017454165.1 Bacteroidales bacterium
CAATGGCTCTGCGGTAGGGAGATTGCGCTGCCCCATGGGGAGGCCACCCCCGTCTCGCCCCGACGGGTGCGCCTGCACTGCAAAGGGCGAGCCCTGCCCGCCCCCATACTCTACGCCCGCCTCTACGATGGCCTCTGCCTGATAGCCACACAGGGCGGGCCGCTCTACGTGAGCAACACTCCGCTGCACCAGCTGCTGGCCATGCACCCACAAATGATACAGCTCAACCGCTGGGCGGTGGTAAATCCCAGTGCCATTGCGACCATAGAGTGTCAATCACAACCCATTGTGGTGATGGCAGATAATATCCGCATAGCACTATCGCCTAAATACCTGAACAATCTCCCCGCCAACCTTAAAACAGCATTGCACCATGAGAAAGATTGTTAAACGGCTGCTGGAGAGCAATGGTTACGTGCTGTTCGTAGTAATTGCTTGTATCTATATAGACATCAGCCTATTCACCAACTCCAAGGTGCTTACCGATGGGGTGCTCTACGAGTCGTTCGCGGGTCAAATGCCCGAACATTACATACAACGCGCCATCGACCTACAACATAAGTGGGAGTGGGTTGGCTATGCGCTAACGCCTGTTATCATGGCTTTGCGGCAACTGTTCGTCTGTGGGTTTGTGGCCGCCAGCACCATGCTCACCGAAAAGCTGATGTTGGGCGAAGAGGGCATCACATTCGGGCAGATATACAAGTCGGTGCTGGTGAGCGAGATAGTGCTGCTGGTGGTGGCCATAGCCAACCTGGGCATAGTGTTGCTGCACGGCGTGAGCGACCTACAGCAACTGCAGCAGATCAGCATCGACCATCACCTATCGTTAGGCGCGCTTGTCGATGGTATAGATGGGCTGGAGTGGTTGGTGGAGCCGCTGCGCATGTTCAACCTCTCGCAGGTGCTCTACATGGCCGCCATGGCCTACTGCCTAACAGCATACACCAACCAAAGCTACATGGACAGCCTGGCCACGGTGCTAAAGGGCTACGGCTTCTTATTGCTCATTGTGGCTATGATAACAACCTATTTATCACTTACCTATGGATAAAAGCAAACTAATCGCATTGGCGTTGGCCAGCCTTTTCGCGCTATTCTGCCACCAAGTACTGATACCCAAAATCAGGGAGCGAAGGGCGCAGGCCGTGCCGCCCCGCTGCAGCATCACGGCGCTAACGCTCGACAGCGTGCTCACCACCCTGGAGCCATGCAACGGCGACACCACCATGGTGCTGGTGTTCAACACCGAGTGCAGCATCTGCCGCTCGGAGCTGGAGCTGCTCACCGACACGGCCTATCGCCACTACAACCTAGTGCTGCTCTCGCACCAAAGCATAGCCACGTTGCACTCGGTGGTGGCCGAGTTTGGGCTGTTCGACCATCCCAACATCGAGCTGCTAAAAATCTCAGACACCCACACCCAAGAACCCTACCGCTCGTGGCCCGCGCCATCGATGGCCATATTCGACACCCATGGGCGGCTGGTGCTAAAACGCAAGGGATTCACCGACCCCAAGCTGATGATAAGGAAGTCGAAATAAAGCAAAGAAAGAAACAAGGGGGCCAAGACAAAGCGGCTAAAACAAGGGGGCATGCCCCCTTGTCAAAAACCGAAAAAAATGAAAAACACACTAAAAATCCCCAAACAAATCACGCGCAGTTTCACCCGCCAAAAGGACCATTCCGACTGCGGAATAGCCTGCCTTTGCAGTATTTTAAAATACCACGGCTATCGCCCCAACGCCGAGCAATTGCGCATTGCCAGCGGCACCACACAGCAGGGCACCACCATGCTCGGCATGTATCAAGCCGCCAGCAGCATTGGCTTTGAGGCCAAAGGAATACAGGCCAACATCGATTATATAAAATCGCTATCAAACCCAGCAATACTGCATATTATATCGCAAAAAACAATGTTGCACTATGTGGTGTGCTACAAATACGCTCAGGGGCAGTTCCTGATAGGCGACCCTGCTCAAGGTCTCCAATGGCTATCGGAGACCGAACTGCTGGGCGTTTGGCAGAGCCAAAAGCTGCTTGCACTGCATCCCGCCGAGGGCGCAAACAGCCAACAGCGCACGATAGAACGCCCTTGGCCGTGGCTATGGAGCCTGCTGCGCGACGATATGGGCGCACTCACCACCGCCCTGCTGCTGGGCATTGCCATGGCCACGCTCGGACTAGCCACGGCGGTGTTCGCCCAGGCATTCATCGACACGCTAATACCCTCGGGCGACAAGGTGCGCATCTACGCCTCCATAGCACTGCTAATCGGCATATTGCTCACGCGCCTTGCGCTGGCATTCCGCCGCCAGCACCTGATGCTGCAACAGGGCTACAGCATAAACAACCGCATAGTGGGCAGTTTTCTGAATAGCCTGATGCTGCTGCCCAAGCCGTTCTTCGACAGCCGCCACACGGGCGACATGGTGGCCCGCCTCAACGACGTGGGGCGCATACAGCAAACGGTGTCGTTCGTGTTCGGCGAGCTGCTCATCAACGCGCTGATGGCCGTGGCCGCGCTTGTGGCCATTTGGGCGTATAGCCCCACCGTTGGGATGGTGCTGCTGGGCTGCATGCCGCTCTATGCCGCCGTGGCTGCGCTCCACCACAGCCGCATCATGCAGCAGCAGCAGGGGGTGATGTCGGCCTACGCGCTCAACCAGAGCAACTACATCAGCACCATGCACAACATCGAACCAATAAAGGCACTTGGGCGCGAGGAACTGTTCGCACGAACTGCAATGCAGATTTTTAGGGATTTACAGGGCAAAATGCTAAACCTTGGGCGGCTGGGGGTGCTGGTGCAGATACGCGCCGAATTGGTCGGACTGCTCGCAATTGCGCTGGTGGTGCTGCTCTCGGCGCATCAAATGCTGAGCGGCGACATGACAGCGGGCACATTCATGGCCGTGTTCTCGCTCAGCGGAACGCTGCTGCCAGCCGTGGCCGGCATAGCCTTTGCCAACGTGCAGATTCAGGGCGCACGGGTGGCCTTCGAGCGTATGTACGAGTTCGCCAGCATGCAGAAGGAAACATCGCAAACGGCTGAAACATCCGTACCCATTGAGTTTGAGGAGCTAAAGATAGAAAACGTAGACTTCCGCTACGCAGGTCGCAGGCAGCTGCTCAATGGGCTGAGCCTGAGCGTACAACGTGGACAAATGGTTGCCCTCTGGGGCGACAACGGGTCGGGCAAGAGCACCATCATGGGGCTGCTGCAGCGATTCTACACGCCCGAGGGCGGACGCATCAGCCTCAACGGCACCGACATCGGCCAACTGCCGCTACAGTGCTACCGCTCGCTGCTGGGCGTGGTGCCGCAGCACGTGGGGCTGCTCAACGCGCCGCTGCTGGCCAACATAGTGATGGACGACCGACCAGAGGCTGCAGAGCGGGCGCTGCGCATCGTCGGCGAGCTGGGGCTGGCCGCCCACTTCGAGCGCTTTCCGCAGGGCTACCTCACCATGCTGGGCGAGGGCGGCGTACCCATATCGGGCGGGCAGCGGCAGCTGGTGGGGCTTGCCCGTGCGCTGGTGCGCGAACCCCAGCTGCTGCTCATCGATGAGCCAACCGCCCACATCGACAGCCCTACCGAGGCGTTTGTGCTGCAGTTGCTGCTCGCACTCCGCGAGCGCATGGGCATCCTGTGCATCACGCACAGCCCCACGGTGGCCGCCCACGCCGACCGCATAGCCGTGCTGGTTGATGGCCGTATAGCGGCTGAGGGCTCGCACCAGCAGCTAATGCAGTCGGACAACGCCTATAGCGCGGCCTGGCGCGGGATGCTGAGAATCGGCAAAGCGGAATAAATAACACATAATCAGCTGTATACCAACTTGATGAACAAAAATATAGTCACCAAAGAGGATTAGGCATAATTTTCGTACCTTTGCGGCAGAAAACAGCAGTCAGCCCCAATATGCCATACAACAACCCCATAGCAGAAGTATTCGGCTTTCCCGTACACAATGAGACTGACAAAGCAAGATACTATCGAGAAAATAGGCTATGCCCATTCCACAATCGCTTTCCAAATTGCACAAAAGACAAGGCCGATGACCCATTAGGAGTATGCAGCATCTTTCATGGAGAGAATAAGGTAATCACTTGCCCCACACGCTTTCGCGAAGAATGGATAATCTTGCGTAATGCCGCTTCGTTTGTATGGCCTATGGGGACAAAGTGGACGGCACTCCCTGAAGTCAAGCCCACAGATGACAACGGACAATCGGCTGGCAATGTGGACTATATTATCGCCAGCTATAATGACAATGGACGCATTACAGATTTCGCATCAATAGAAGTGCAGGGAGTTTACATCAGTGGAAATCTGCGCAATCCTTTTGCGCAGTACATGAACGCCCCATCTGCAGACTTCAGATGGCATGGTAAAAGCTTTCCTCATCCAGACTACTTATCCTCTTCGAGAAAAAGGCTGGTACCACAGATGTTTTACAAAGGGGGGATTTTCAAAGAATGGAATAAAAAACAATGCATTGTCATCCAAAAATCTTTTTTCGATACGCTGCCACACCTCCCCGAAACCACAAAAGACAAAGCCGATATAGCTTGGTTTCTATACAATTGGGAATACAATGAGAAAGAGCAACGAAACAATCTAGTGCTTGTAGATACTATATACACGGAATTTCAGGCTGCACTAGAGCGAGTAATCCATACCAAACCAGGACAAATATCTGATTTCATTGCCTTGCTACAGGGCAAACTCGATGAGCGCATCAACAATGCGCCAGAAATCCATTCCACATACGAATTGCTATGAAATCCCAAGCGGTGCAGCTCAGCCTATTCGCCGATTACAATGATGCCCCGCAGAGGCGGCGAGAGGTCAATGTGGCCACAGTCCCTCAGCGAAGCCCATTCCGCTACCCAGGTGGAAAAACATGGCTGGTGCCCATAGCCCGCCAGTGGTTCGCCCAAGCAAAGCCTGGAGCACACCTCATTGAACCATTTGCTGGGGGAGGGATTATAGGGCTGACAGCTGCCGCAGAATACCAATTCGAACGCATCACCCTGGTGGAGCGCGATGATGACATGGCCGCTGCATGGCAGACCATCCTCTCCGGTAACTGCCAATGGCTAATGGAGCGTATTGCTAGCTTTCAACCGACCGCTGAGAACATCAGATGGGCCATATCTCGCGCTGCTGATGGAATCAAGGAGCGGGGTTTTGCAACAATCGTCCGCAATCGCACTAACCACGGAGGCATTCTCGCCGATGGTGCAGGAATGATACGCAATGGAGAAAATGGCAAAGGTCTTGGCTCACGGTGGTATCCGGCAACGCTCAATAAGCGAATTGATAGCATCAGCCGGATGCGCCACCGCATAGAGTTCATACATGGCGATGCGTTCGAGGTCATGGAGCAGTACATCGATGATACAAGAGCCCTATTTTTCATAGACCCCCCCTTACACTGTTGCTGGTCGCCGTTTGTACACTCACCACGCAGTAAATCACCATCGAATTTTCGAGCTGGTGAAGCAAATGCGGGGACACTTCATGCTTACTTACAACGACTCTCCGGAAGTGCGCAACTGGGCAAAAACGTTCGGGCTACCGTACACCACCGTGCCCATGCAAACCACACACCTGAGAACCAAGGATGAACTGCTAATATCAGACAGCATAGATTGGATTGCCCGTACATGATAGTAGCAACATATAATATTGATTTTTAGTGCATTCGATATTGCGTATAATAAAATACAACAACCGCCTATACTGGCGGGCGCGAAAGGCACAGCGGGGAATGGGTTGGATAAATATCATATTCTCCGCAATAATAGCCATAGCAGGGCCAATATTCATCGCCTATAGCGGGCTATGCATGGTGCCGCTTACGGCAACGTTGCTAGCACTATTTTTTGGCAAAGATACCCGCATAGGCAGGCACAGCATCGACATGCAGCACCTATTGCCATCGCCGCACTCCAAAGGTCTCTACATGCTCGCAAACATGCCGTTTTTGTTAGATCTGTTCGACATTTGTACCATCATGATACTGCCCACCCTAATGGCCATAGCCATGGTGCAGCCCAAGCTCATTCTGATAGCTATATGTACGACTGTAATAAACTCATTAACAATGTCATACATCATGCTGTGGGCAAAACGCAAACGCATATATCCAATTGCCATGCCCTGCTACATGCTCATAAGTCAAGGAATGCTGCTATTTGCCCCGCTCCTGCTACCGTTATACACCCAAATTGAGAAGTTTGCAATCCGGCATTGGGCTGCGCTCAGCCTGCTATCTGTATCATGCGCAATTGGTTTATATATTATTATAATTCAACTTATTAAGCACATAATCGACAATCGCCTCTTTTGCTCATCCGAGGTGATGGACAAGCACAGGGGCTAGGAGAAGGCAATCATAAATTTTGTACCTTTACGGCATGGCCATACGCATCGTTTACACATTCATAATGGCGATAATGCTGGGTCTCAACGCATACGCCTACCACGAGACCGACTACCGCTTGGTATGCCTCACCTGCTGCAACTCGCTGCTGCTATGCTACTTGATGATGACCGCCGCCCGCAAGCCCATGGTTAGGCAGCAAAGCATGGCCCCGCTGCCATGCAGCAAGCCCCAGCTGCTGCTGATGCGCATCGGCGAGGTGCTGATGTTGCCTGAGGTTGTCGCCCTCTACGGCATATCGGCACTGGCCATCGGCAAGGCCGAAATTGGCCTGATGGCTAAGATGGCTGCCGTGTTGCTGCACCTGCTGGCGGTGAGCATCTGCGTTGCATTTGGCGTGATGCTCGGGAACATCCGCAGCAACAGCAGGGAAATACAGCGCAACGTGCAGCAAGTGCCGATGTTTATTGGAATAGTGGGCAACGTGCTGGTTACGCGGAGCATCGGCATCGATGGCCTTGCGCTGTTCTGCCCGATGTGGTGGGGGCTAACGCTAGCCTTGACTGTCGCCACCGCGATATTGTACCCGTTCGCTAGGCGATGGTCGATGTAGCTCCGACCAAAATTTCGCCCACGAAGCAAAAATTTTTTGGTATCTGCAAACACCTGCCATCATTGAGATATAGCGCGTACAGCCTGTTTTTATCGAATACGTTCGAGACAAAAGGCTTGCATAGCCCCAAAACATCACCTACTTTTGCCACAGTAGAGGCATAAGGCAAATAGCACACAACATGCTAACACTGTGGTATTTATACATACACCTAACCCGCAACAACCTGTTGCTGATGATGCTCGCCAACGCCATGCTGGCGGGGGTACGCCTATACATGGGCAGATTTCCCACCGTCCTGCTAATAGCCCTAATGCTGCCGCTGGTGCAGCTATACACCCTGCAGCAAATCGACAAGCTGAGCGGTGCCCGCCAAATGGCCCACGCGCTACCCCTAAGCACCGACCAGCTGGTGCTGGCCAAAACCACGCTCTGCGCCGCCCTGCTGGGCGTGCAATGCGCCGTGGGCATCTACCTCGCCATGGGCCAATGGGGCTGGCTGGCTGCCATTGTGGCCTTTGGTACGGCAGCATTGCATTTCATAACTTTTATGATTATTTACGCCATCTTCGACTAAGCCATGGAAATAGAGCTCAACAACGTCAGAATAAAATACCCCAAGCAGACTAAATGGGTGCTCGATGGGTTAACCATGCAGGTGAACGCCAACGAAGCCGTGGCCCTGGTGGGCAACAACGGATGCGGCAAAACCACAACCATCTACTTAATCTGCAATCTGCTCGAAGCCAATGAAGGAGAAGTGAAGGTGTTCGACAAACAGCTGGTGTACAACAAGATGGAGTACAAAAAGCAGGTCGGATTTGTGCTTTCAACGCCCACCTACATTGAGGAGCTGAGCATAAAGAAATACCTGCAATTCGTTTGCCGATTCCAGGGCATAGGCAAAAAGGAGCGCGATGGGCGCATAGCCGACACGCTTGAATTGCTGCGCATATCGGATGAGAGCGACAAAAAGATAGCCACGCTATCGGCGGGCAACAAGATGAAGGTGCAGCTGGCCGCCGCCCTCATCCACAACCCACGGCTGCTAGTGCTCGACGAGCCCTTCGTGAACCTCGATGTGCAGTCGGCTGAGGATCTAAAGAACCTGCTGCTACAGCTACGGCAGAGCAAGGCCATGCTCATCACCTCGCACCACATCGACCTAGTGGCCGACCTTTGCGACCGCTTTGTGGTGCTCGACGGTGGCCGCATAACGCACAATTTTACAAGGCAAGAGGGCGACACCTCGGAGCAAATAAAAGAGCGTATAAAATCGCTGCTCACCAACAGCAGCACCATACAGAACATACCTGCCTGGATGAAATAAAAAACACGCAGCAAAATGATACACACCGCAAGAGCATCAATTTTTAGGAGCGACTGGACACAACGACAGGTAGGTGCTGCTTTGGCCATTGTTATGTTCACGGCGATATTGGCGTTCACATGCTACCATATAAAAATCACCGAACTAACTGCTTTTATGGCCATTTGCGGCATATCGATCCTAACCGATGTAGTGATGCTCGCCCTGCCCGTTGGTGCCGATGTGGGCTACATTGCAACCACGCCCAACTCGCCAGCAGAGAAGTTTTTTGAGCTCTATAAGGCAAACCTTGCATCGGTAAAAATACTTGTCCCAATTGCAATAATTGTAATGCTGCCGTTCAAAGGCGAATTTAGACTAATGCTTGTGCACTCCATCGGGCTTAGCTACACGCTTTGCTGCGCAATATCAACCATAATTAAACCCCTGGCGCGCCGCAGAGGACTATACTCCGTGCTGCTGAAGAATGTGGGCGGCTTGTTTGGTTTTGGAATGCAATTCGCTCTGCTACAATGGCTTCTGCCGTCTATTATTTCATCGCAATTCATTGAACAAACCGAAACATTTTGCGAATATAACCATACGCAAATTGCGATTGCATTGCTCATTATCAACGCATTAACAATAGCATTGGCCATACGCATTTTGCGAAACATGCAGGCCACCATGCCGTTCTGTAGCGCATACGTAATCAGCAAATTCAACAATTCATACCTCTACTAACAGCAGATGTTCAAATTCACCGTAAAATATCATATCCGCACTGGACAGATGTACATGCTGCTATCATTCTGCATGATGGGAATAATGATGGGTATGCTAACCCGAATGAACCTGCTACTGATAATCCCGTTCTTTCTTCAAAAAACCTACCTAAACGTACTGGAGCAGGGCGTTGCAGGAGTAAATCTGCTGCGCATTACAAATTGCAATATCGGCCAAATATACCGCAGCAGCAATCTTTCGGCCATGCTGTGGAATGCAGTGGGAATAGCGGTTGGAGTGATGTTTTTAATTATCCTTGATGTTACGTCGAGTAAGTTTGAAATCGAACCGATGGACATTGCCATGCAGGTGGCCACATTCACGGCGCAAAGCATTATGTGCCTGACCATTGGCAACACCATCGACAATTCTGACCTGCGCACATCGCGGTGGTGGATTATTCGCAACTACATGCCGCAGGTGGCCTACACAATGTTTGCCGCCATGGCAACATCGTTGGCCAGCATTTGCGCCCTAATATCAATCTACGCCATTGCCGCGCTATGCGCTGTGGCTCTGGTGGTTTGGCTGCTCACGGTGAGGCAGCATGTGCGCATCAATCATTTTGAAACTTTTATCATTTAAACCGCATGATACGTATTGAGAATATCCACAAACGCTACAGCAAAAAGGGGCCCGAAGTGCTACAGGGTGTAGATCTCGAAATACCCAAGGGTTCACTGCAAGTGCTGCTCGGTGCCAACGGTTCGGGCAAATCGACCCTCGTGCATATCGTTTCGGGGATTATGAAACGCAACGATGGCCGCGTGTTTATCGATGACGACGAGGTTACAATTGATGCCTACAAATACCGCATCAAGGTGGGCTACGTGTTCGAGCAGCCCATGTACGTGGAGAAGCTCACGGCCATTGAGCAGCTGGAGTTTGTGGGCAAAATGTATAAGCTCGACAAGCAGACGCTCAGCAGCCGCATTGAGGAGCTGATCAGCTTCTTTGAGCTGCCCGATGATGGAAAATACATCGAGAGCTACTCAAAGGGCATGAAGAGCAAGGTGTCGCTGGCCTGCGCGCTGATTCACAATCCGCAATATTTAATTTTGGACGAACCGTTCGATGGCATCGACTTTGTGTCGATTCAGGCCATTGGTAAGCTGTTCAGGCAGATGGCCTCATCGGGCGTTACCTTCTTCATCACCTCGCATCAGTACGATGTGATTGCCAGCCTGTGCGACCGCTTTGCGCTGCTCAAGGAGGGCAAAATCCTATTCAACACCGACCTGCCCGACCTGCAGCAACGCGCCCACGAGTTTGCCTCCGAGGCCGAGCCGGTGAAGGCCTACCTGGAGTCGATTATGGCCAGCGGCGAGGGCGGCAAAACCCTCTCGTGGGTGAAGTAAGCCCGCCATGGAGCATTTAGCGCTGGACGGCTACAAGCACCTGCCCGCTGCGGACATCGCCCACGAGGTGAACCAGCAGCTGGCCCAACACCCGTGCCTGGTCATCACCGCCCCGCCCGGGGCTGGCAAATCGACCCTGCTACCCCTAACCATGCTGGCTGCGCTGCCCAAAGGGCAGAAAATACTGATGCTGGAGCCACGCCGCATGGCCGCACGGCAAATAGCCGAACGCATGGCTCAGATGCTCGATGAACCTGTGGGACAGACTGTTGGCTATCGCATACGATTCGAGCAGCGCACATCGGCGCAAACGCGCATCGAGGTGCTCACCGAGGGCATACTCACCCGCATGTTGGTGGACGACCCCGCGCTGGAGGGCATAGCGCTCGTGATATTCGATGAGCACCACGAGCGCAGCCTCGCCAGTGATGTTGCCATGGCCCTGACCCGCGAGGCGCAGGCCATCGTCCGCCCCGACCTACGCATCGTGGTGATGTCGGCCACGATTGACACCGCCGCGCTGTGCGCCATCCTCAACGCCCCGCTGGTGCAGAGCCAAGGGAGCATGTTCCCCGTAGAAATGCGCCGCGCCCCCGATGAGGCCACCCCCGACAACGCCGCCGAGCTGGTGGCGCAAACCGTGCGCATGGCCCACCGCAACCACGAGGGCGACATCCTGGCGTTTCTGCCCGGTGAGGCCGACATACGCCGCTGCACCGAGCTGCTGGGGGCGAATCTGGGCAACACACGCGTAATGCCGCTCTACGGTATGCTGTCGAACCAAGAGCAGCGCCAAGCCATAGCCCCAAGCCCCGCCGGTCAGCGCAAGGTGGTTTTGGCTACGCCGATTGCCGAAACATCGATAACCATTGAGGGTGTACGCGTGGTGGTGGATTCGGGATTATGCCGCCGCATGGTGTTCGATGCGCAGAGCGCCCTGAGCCGCCTCGAGACGGTGCGCATAAGCCTCGACATGGCCCAACAACGCGCTGGGCGCGCTGGGCGTGTGGCCCCAGGCGTGTGCTACCGACTGTGGAGCGCGGCCACCGAGGGGCGCATGGCACAGCACCGCACCCCCGAAATTGCCGAGGCCGACCTAGCCCCCATGGTGCTCGACATCGCCGCATGGGGCGAAACGCAACCCGAACGCCTGCCATGGCTCACCCCGCCGCCCGCCGCCCGCATAGCCCAAGCCCAGCGGCTGCTACGCTCACTCGGTACCATAGATGAGGTCAACCGCATAACCCCGCACGGTCGCGCCCTTGCCGCCCTGCCATGCCATCCGCGCATGGCGCAAATGCTCGTGCAGGCAAACTCGCCCAAACTCAAAGCGTTGGCCGCCGACATGGCCGCCCTGCTCGAGGAACGCGACCCGCTGGCCAATGCTGCCGAAACGGGCCTCGACCTACGCATAGCCGCCCTGCGCCGCGCCCGTAGCGGCAAGGCAAGCGGAGCATGGGGGCGCATTGCCCGCGTGGCCGAGCAGTACCTACGCCTGGTCCACGCCCAAGCCGACAACACCCCGCCCGACCCCTACGAGGTGGGCGCACTGCTGGCGCATGCCTTCCCCGAGCGTATAGGCAAGGCATGGCACGAGGGCAATGGCCGCTTTTTGCTCGCCAACGGCGAGTTGGCCGCCATAGAGCCCACCGACCCGCTGGCTAGCAGCGAATGGCTGGCCGTGGCGCACCTGAGCGCAAAAAAGGGAGGCATGGGGCGCATATTCATGGCTGCTCCCATCGCCCCCAACGACCTTCAAACGCTTGCCCAACAGCGCGACAGCGTGTTCTGGGACAGCAAGCGCGGCGCGGCCATAGCCCAGCGCGAAACACGTATCGGTGGGCTGCTGCTCAGTGCCCGTCCGCTTCACGATGTACCCCGCGAACGCATAGAGCAGGTAATCGGCGAGGCCGCACAGAAAGAGGGCGCATCGATGCTCGACCTGGCCAACCCCGACCTGCTGAACCTACAGCGCCGCATTGCTGCCGTGGCCGCGTGGCACCCCGAGCTCGCCCTGCCCGACCTGAGCACCGAGTCCGTGCTGCAACGCGCCCCCGAGTGGCTACCGCTCTACATAGGCCGCGCCACCACCACCGCCGACCTCAAGCGCATCGACCTGCGGCAAGCCCTATGGGCCATGCTCAGCTACGAGCAGCAGCAGGCCGTGGACCGCATAGCCCCAACGCACATCGGCGTACCCACGGGCAGCCGCATAGCGGTGGAGTACCGCCAAGGAGCCGAAGCTCCGGTGCTGCGCGTGCGCCTACAGGAGTGCTTCGGCCTGCTCAACACGCCCCGCGTTGATGAAGGCCGCCGCCCCGTGCTCATGGAGCTGCTATCGCCCGGCTACAAGCCCGTGCAGCTCACCTCGGACCTGCGCTCGTTCTGGAGCACCACCTACTTCGAGGTGCGCAAGGAGCTGCGCCGCCGCTACCCCAAGCACTCCTGGCCCGACGACCCCATAAGCGCCGAGGCCGTGAGGGGCGTAAAGAGGAAGGAGTAATCCTTTGTAACACGATGGAGGTGGTCTCCACTGGCGGGCTGCCAGCCAACCTCTCGCGGGCCGACTTCTTCCGTGGCATCTCCAAACCCGTAAACGAGGAACTAGCACGTCTTTTCATCCGCCTCGACCTGATGGAACAGACGGGCTATGGCATACCCAGAATAACACAAAGTTATGGCCAAGATGCTTTTGAATTCTTGGATTTCTTCCTCCGTGTTACCATCCGATTTGCGTTCGAAATTGACGCTGATGCCATAGGTAATGAGCCGATAAATGCCCAAACTGACAACAATGAGCCGATAAGTGAGCCTACAAACGTCCAAACAGGCAGCAATGAGCCGATAAACGAGCCTACAAATGCTCAAACAAGCAGCAATGAGCCGATAAATGAGCCGACAAACGCCAAAACAGGCAGCAATGAGCCGGTAAATAAGCCTACAAAGCACATTCTCGATATAATCGCAGCTTTCCCCAATATGCCGAAAGAGCAGATTGCTGAACGCACTGGTAAATCAAGGGCAACGGTAACTCGGCTGCTTGGAGAGCTGGTAAGGCAGGGCAAAATCCGCCGCGTGGGAGCTAACAAGAACGTCCACTGGGAAGTGCTGTAGCAACATAGCCAAGGAGCGTAGCCGCGCAAGCACACAGACACACCATAGCACCGCAGGCAAAAATTTTCTCGCCCCCCGCCATGTTTTGGCAGTGCAATGCCCTATCTTTGCCCGCCGAAACAGCAACCTTATAGCAAGCCATGCGTATAAAATAGTTCCACTAATAAACTACACTTCTTAATACCATCACGCTACAACTACAACAGCCCAATGCTGGTGGAAGACAAAAAAAATTAAAATAAAAATGGTGAGTTTTCATTCCTTATCCGAAGAAGATGTCAAACTGCGCTTTATCACGCCTGCCATTCTCAAAAAAGGCTGGTCGGTGGAAGACATCACTATGGAGACAACGGTAAAACTCACGGACGGCAAAATCAACATGAAAGGTAACCTTGCGGCTCGTTGCAGGCCCAAATTTGCCGATTATGTGCTGTATTACAATCGCGCCACGCCTATTGCCATTATTGAGGCCAAAGATGCGAATCATACTGTCTCGTTTGGATTACAACAAGCCAAGGAATATGCCAAGATGATGGACGTTCCGTTTGCCTATAGTTCTAATGGCTTGGGCTTTCAGGAATACGACTTCCTTACGGGTAAGGAACATCCATTTGGAATGGATGAATTCCCGACCAAGGAAGAGCTTTACGCTAGGTATTTCGCCGAAGTCAATGACGGTCAGGGCGTGACCGATGAGGAGATGAAGGTCATCGAGCAACCTTATTGCACGGGACAGGACATCTTCCCGCCACGCTATTACCAGCGTAATGCCGTCAACCGAACGGTGAATGCCGTAGCGCAAGGACGTAACCGTCTTCTTTTGGTAATGGCAACGGGAACAGGCAAGACCTATACAGCCTTCCAAATCGTGTATCGTCTGCTGAAAGCGGGATTGGTGAAGAAGGTGCTCTA